>JAIKZQ010000035.1 GCA_024682075.1 Lachnospiraceae bacterium | reverse complement strand
AAAACTACAATCAATTGAAGTTTATGGAATTATAGACCGTGACTTTCGTGGCGACCATGAAATAGATATGCTCAAAGCTGACGGTATTTACACTTTGGGAGTAGCGGAAGTAGAAAATCTCTTTGTTGTTCCGGAATTATTGGATATTATGGAGAGAATTTTGGGATGTGATACCGGTACCGCAGAAGCAGCAAAACAGTTTATCGTTGAATTGTTCGATAAATTGAAGGGTAAACAAATATCAGAGGCTCTTTCAAAAGAAATCACATTTCAACTTTCGCTTTTTGATCTTGGAAACCAACAATATACAAATGAGGAAATTAGAAAGAAAATTGAAGGCTGCTATACAATTGAGAACATTGGTATTTGGAGAACTGAAAAGGAAGAAATTTTTAATTCTGCCAACACTTTGCCCGAAATACTAGCAGTTTTCAATTTCAAAGAGCTCTCTCGAAAAATATCCTCAAAGTTTAATATATCCGATAGAGACTTTCCTAAACGTGTTATTAATGTATTGACAAATAACAAAATAGTGAAAACTGAGAGTTTGTCTGGCCTTTCGAAGTATATTCCTGAGTTACCTTAGTATAGAGGTTCCAATATGTGTAGACTTGCAAGTTTAGGGGAATAAGATATTATTGTTAGTTGATTATACTCAATTGATAACACTCCCATGATAACAATTTGATAACATTAGCTGATACAGTCCATGCGATATGGACAGTTGAAACCAAATGAAATCAAATCGCAACAGAGAACCCTAACAAAAATGTTAAAGGTACAGGTTAAGTTAGGGAGATGGAATAGTTCCCGGTGATTTGCAGGTAAGAATTCAATAACTTAGTCCCTCTTGAAAATATCTCTCGTATATACCTTATCTTTAACATCGTCCAGGCATGAATCGTATCTATTTGCGATGATTGCCTGGCTTTTTTTCTTGAATTTCTTGAGGTCATTTACTACTTCGGATCCGAAGAATGATTCACCGTTCTTAAGCGTGGGTTCGAAGATAATTACCTTGGCTCCCTTTGCCTTGATTCGCTTCATGACACCCTGAATGGAAGACTGTCTGAAGTTATCGGAGTTGCTCTTCATGGTAAGGCGATAGACACCGATGACGGTCTCTTTCTCCTTCTTGGGATCCCATGTGCTGTTTGCTCCGTATGCTCCGGCAATCTCCAATACCTTATCCGCAATGTAATCTTTTCTGGTACGGTTGCTTTCGACTATTGCAGACATCATGTTCTGGGGAACATCAGCAAAGTTTGCGAGGAGCTGCTTGGTATCCTTTGGCAGGCAGTATCCGCCGTAGCCGAATGAAGGATTGTTATAGTGAGTTCCAATTCTGGGATCTAGGCATACTCCGTCAATGATGTCCTTGGTATTCAGCCCCTTGGACTCGGCATATGTATCAAGCTCATTGAAATATGAGACTCTGAGAGCAAGATACGTATTTGCAAAGAGTTTAACTGCTTCTGCCTCGGTGAAGCCCATGAAGAGGGTATCAATCTCTTCTTTGATGGCTCCCTGTTTGAGAAGGTTTGCGAAAATTTCCGCCTTTGCTTTGGACTTATCGTCACATGAGACGATTATCCTTGAAGGATAAAGGTTATCGTAAAGTGCCTTGGATTCTCTTAAGAATTCAGGGCTGAAGATGATGTTATCGGTCTTATATTTCTCTCTGACAGACTTGGTATAGCCTACAGGGATAGTGGACTTTATGATCATCGTGGCTTTGGGATTCACCTTGAGGACCAGCTCGATGACTGATTCAACGGACGAACAGTCGAAGAAGTTCAGCTTGCTGTCATAGTTGGTAGGAGTTGCGATAATAACGAAATCAGCTTTCTTATAAGCGTTCTTGCCGTCAAGAGTAGCGGTCAGGTCCAGTTCCTTTTCAGCCAGGTATTTCTCAATATATTCATCCTGAATCGGTGACTTGCGGTTATTGATCATATCCACTTTTTCGGGAATGATATCGACAGCGGTCACGTGGTTATGCTGAGCCAGGAGAACGGCAAGAGAGAGGCCTACGTAACCTGTACCTGCAACGGCGATGTTGTATTTCTTTGATTTAGTCTTTGCAGATGCAGCTTTTTTGCCTGAGTTCTGATTGCTTTCGGCAGTCGGATGGAATAACGTAGTGACATCTATGCCCAGTGCCTCAGCCAGGTCCTGCAATTGTTCTATGGATGGCATGAATGTGCCGTTTTCAATGCGCCCGATGGTTGCGCGGTTAAGACCTGACTTTTCTGCCAGATCCGCCTGCGTGAGTTTGCATGCCTTGCGGGCTACTTTTATAGATTCTGAAATGATGGACATTGATGTTTTCCTGGGTGATGTGCTCATAGCTTTTTCTCCGTTTTGTTATGTATATGTCAATTCTGATTTTCGTATGTATCCAAACAAATTATGATATGGATTATATCACCCGAGTGTATAACACACAAGCATTTGGCGTAAATATGTTACAAAACGTATCTTTGTTCGAACATATCTGTCCAAATACTTATGCTGTGAAAATGTGTTATTATAGTAGGCGTATGGTTGGTTCGGACACGTATTTTTTGGCTATAGGATTGTTTAAATGAGCAAGTTGGATAAAAATCCCGTTGAGGGAAAAAGGGTCATATTTGTTACTGATGATAATGAACCTGAAAATGCAGATGGTGTCAGAGGACATCTTCAGGCGGTCACGGCTGAAAATGCCGGAGAGGCAAAGCCGGGTTCATCAGGGAAGCCTGAGCGTGTTCATCATCGCGGATTCTATGAGGTGGCCATAAAGAGGCTGATCGATATTGTTCTAAGCTTTATTGGATTGGTGGTGTTGTCGCCGGTTTACCTGATCCTTATCATTGCAATTGTGATAGATGATCCCGGTCCGGTATTTTTCGCGCAAAAGCGCATAGGTCTGGATAAGAGGTATTTTAAGCTGCACAAGTTTAGGTCAATGAAGATGTGCACACCTCACGACAGGCCGACTCATATGCTCGACAATCCCGAGCAGTATATCACCAAGGTTGGCAAGTTTATCAGGGCACACAGTCTGGATGAGTTGCCTCAGATCTGGGATATATTTATCGGAAACATGTCCATTATCGGTCCCCGCCCCGCACTTTGGAATCAGGACCTGCTTACGGCAGAACGTGATAAGTACGGAGCAAATGATGTGAAGCCCGGACTTACGGGTTGGGCACAGATAAACGGACGCGATGAGTTGGAGATTCCCGTCAAGGCAAAGTTGGACGGGGATTATGTGAAGCGACTCGAAAAGGGTGGATTTAAGGCATTTGCTTTTGATGTCAGATGTTTTGTAGGAACTGTTTTCTCGGTGGCCAGGGGGGACGGCATCGTGGAAGGCGGTACCGGGGCAATGGCAAATGAGAAGGACAAGGTGGTTAAGTAATGGATATTAATGAATTGGAAAGCGTTAGTGTTCCCGCAATGGGTCGGGAAGATAAATACGCTAAGAGTAGTTTCTATTTCAGAATGATCATTGCTGTATGCTCGGTGTTAACCTTTTTGGTTATTCTGGTCGCGGTCCTGGTGCTGGTGCCGAGAGCTGTTACTCTCATGGACACGGCTCAGAGAACATTGGATAATCTCGAGACGGTATCGGAGGAACTTAAGGCGCTTGAACTTGCTGAGGCAGTTAAGAACATAGAGGATAATACTGCTACTGCAATGCAGGATGTGTCTAATGCCATGCAGGCCCTGGATGAACTTGATGTGGATACACTGAATCAGTCTGTTCAGGATCTGAGCGAGAGCGTTGAGGAGTTCAGGAAGCTGTTCAAATAGTTACGATTTATTTTGCATAAAGTATTGACTGAGGTTATTAGGGATTGACAACTATTGGAAATGCTCCTACAATCAAATTACCCAGCGGGTAATTTGATTGTAGGAGCTTATTTGATTGAAGATTGAGTATCTGAAAGAAGAGGTAAAAGAACAGTGCACAAGTTTGAAGGCTGCCAGAAAACTATTTGGTGGCAATGAAGAACTTGTAAAAAAGCTTATGTCAAGAATTAATGCTTTTACTGCCGCGGATACAATAAAAGATATTATCAAACAAAAACAATTCAGATTTCATAAACTGAATAATAAAGGGGATAAGAAACTGGAGGGATATTTTGCTGTGGATGTGAAGTCTCCTAAAGAGCCCTGGAGGATAATTCTGCAACCCCTTGATCCGGATGGCAAACCATATGATCCGTGTAATATAGACGAAATTGCCGGAATGGTCAGGATTATTGAGATAACGGAGGTGAGTAAGCATTATGAGTAATTATATTGAATACAATGACAAAATGGCTTTTCATCCCGGATACTATATCAAAGAGATCATAGATGATAGCGGTCTTACTCAGGAGGATTTTGCAAAAAGGCTGGATACTACTCCGAAGAATCTCAGCCTGCTTATTCGCGGTGAACAAAGCCTTTCGATTGATATTGCCACAAAGCTTTCTCGGATGATGGACACGAGTGTGTTATATTGGCTTAATCTTCAGAATGAATATGATGCAGTGATATCGGAAGCTATGTCCGATGAAATGCTCGCTAAAGAAAAAAAGATATTTAAAGTATTGAATTATTCATATTTTTGCAAGAATTTCGGATTATCGGAATCAGTTGGTGGTATAGAAGATCAGATAAGAGAGTTGCGAAGATTTCTGAATGTAGCCTCTTTAACGGTGTTGGAAAAAGAGAATCTGGCCGTGAGCTTTAGAAGTGAAACGGTTCATTTGTCGGAAAATGAGAGAATCATAGCAAATGCAATGGTTCAAATAGCTACTAACACTGCATTGATGTATGGCGGCCCCAAATTTGATAAAACACTTTTTGGCGAAGCGATTGAATATGCGTTAACTCTTACTGATAGACCTGATTTTTATAATGAAGTCAGAAAAGCATTCTTAAAAGCTGGGGTCAGACTTGTTGTGATTCCCAATCTTCTGAATTCTCAAACAAATGGAGCTACCAAAAAGGTTGGAAATGGTATTATGCTTATGGTAAATGACAGAGAGACTTATGCTGATTCTTTCTGGTTTACCATGTTTCATGAAATAGGCCACATTATGCTTGGTGATTTTGGAATATCACTGGAAAAAGAAAACGGCCAGAAAGAAAAAGCTGCAAACGAATATGCAAGAAATGCTTTGATTCCGGACGAGAAATATAAAGAATTTATGAAAAAAGGGGATTATTCGGAATCGTCCGTCAAAGAATTTGCTGAATCTATCGATCGTGATCCCGGGATAGTAATAGGAAGACTTATTCATGATAAATTAGCAAGTGCTGAAACAGATTCATTGGATAGGTTAAGAAAAAAATATAGAATTTACAGAAATGACCGGGCTTTCACCTGAATTTTAAAGGGATTTAAGAACCAAAGTGGGCGTTAATTCTTTACTGTATTTAGCATTTTTCATATTGGTCCTTTTGATCTATTACATTCTCCCTGCGGATAAGAGGGTTTATTTCCTTTTACCCGCAGGGTTCTTGTTTTATCTGTCTTGGGATTACAGGTATGCGATTGCGTTGATCTGTGTGATTTTGGTCTCGTATGTTACCGCACGGGCTTTGGATAGTGATGGTGCAAAACACAAGCCAATGTTAGTAATCGGTGTGTCTTTGCTTGCCGCTGCACTTCTTGCAATAAGAATCCTGCCATATGATAAGCTCATCACTCCGATAGGTTTCTCCTTCTACACATTGCAGGCCATCGGATATCTGGCAGATGTGTACAGAGGAAAAGTAAAGGCTGAGAGAGATTTCTTTATATATGCCCTTTATGTTTCGTTCTTCCCTACAGTCATGGCAGGCCCGATTCAGAGGGCTGACGGACTGCTGAAGATGCTGAAGGAAAAGGTGAGTTTTGATTATTCGGAGGTTCGGCATGGCTTTCTGATGATCGCATACGGATTCTTTTCCAAGAATTTCGTGGCAGACAGGCTTGGGTATCTCGTGGACAGAGCGTATGAAGGGTATATGGAGAACACGGGCTTTACTCTTCTTGTCGGTGTGATACTGTATGCATTCCAGCTTTATTGTGATTTCCTGGGATATTCATATATTGCTCTCGGAAGTGCAAGGGCTCTGGGATTTAAGCTTGATGACAATTTCAGACAGCCCTATTTTTCCGTGAGTGTGAAGGAATTCTGGAACAGATGGCATATCAGCCTGTCCTCCTGGCTTCGTGATTATGTGTATTTCCCTTTGGGCGGCAGCAGGAAGGGGAGGACAAGGACTCTTATTAACATTTTTATTGTATTTGTAGTAAGCGGAATCTGGCACGGCAGAGGGATGACGTTTCTTGTCTGGGGAATTCTTCACGGATTGTTCAGAGTATGTGAGGAGATCGTAGGAAGGAATAACATTGCTGATAAGAAAAGATCTGTCGGCAAATCGGATAAAGCACTTAGCGCCGAAAGCAGGATAAGCGGAATTCTGAGAATGCTGCTTACATTCATCGAAGTGGATTTTGCCTGGCTGTTTTTCAGGGCATCTTCTGTTCAGCAGGCATTCGAAATCATCAGGCGGATCTTCTGCGAATTTGAATTTTCGTATTCACTGCATACAGGCAGCTATGCATTCGGCTTATCTAAGAAGGAGATCCTTGTATGGCTCCTTGGATTGCTGATAGTACTTGTCATAGACATCGTGCATGAAAAGGGACTGCACCTTAGCGGATGGCTTGAGAGCAGGCCTGTAGTTACAAGATGGTGCATATATACTGTGTTCATGGCTTTCATGACTTATTCATTCCTATATTACTATGGTTATTCTGCATCGAATTTCATATATGCGGGATTTTGACGGGAATAAAACGGGTTGAAGAAACTGATCTTAAAACTGATATTGCTAATGGTATTGCTTTCGGGACTGTTCATGGTTCCGGAATTATTGTCGCTGGATGATGGGACTAAGGCATTGTCCGCTAAACTGACTAACAGTGAAGACTTTCTGGAGATGAACACGGGTATCAGATCCATATGCCCTGTCATAGAAAGGGCAGGTGCTGAGGATGGCGCCACAGTTCTGATAATCGGAGACAGTATAGCCGGTCAGTTGTTCAACAGGCTAGGTGACAATGATAATGGAGTGACGGTATGCTGCGCAAATGCTGCGATCAACATTACCGGCCAGTACATGCTTGCCAAGACATTCCTTGATTCGCATCCGGAAGCAACTGACATATGGCTGTTCATGCATCCGCTTACTCTTACCAGGACTTATGACATGAATCTCGGTTATGGGTATTCGGTGATGCCCTTTGTGGAGACGGGACTGATCGATGAGCTTGACTCCAACACGATCGATCAGATGGCTTCCGTATATGGAAGGATTGCTTTGAGCAGGGAGGCGGTTGATCTTATAGAACGCTCTCCTCTGAACCGCAAGCTGTTCCTCAATTACATCATGATGCATAATGAGGAATACCATCAGAGCAATGCGTATGAGATTTCGGAGCAGTATATATTGAAACTGCGTGATCTTTGTGATGAGAGAGGAGTCGCTTTCCATTTTTATTCCAGTCCCTCAACGGAATACTATCGTGAAAGCAATGAGGATACACGGGCAGATTTTGAAATGACAGCTTTGTATGAACTGTATCCGGACTATCTTGACAGCATATATTATTTTCCTACAGAATGGTCGGAGGATATGACGCATTTTGGCTATGAATATGCTTCCGAAGATGTCTATGATGAAGTGATCAGAGATGCATATGAAGATTTTAATTCAGAGATATACAGTTATATGTAAATGACTGCGATTTGAATAACGATTGCCCTTGATTTAAGCAATATGATATAGGATTATAGGGCATAATGTGGTAAATTATTACGTGGCAGACTGAGAGGCTGATGATTTGCAATATCGTACCGAACTAAAGTTCATATGCGATCCATGTAAGCTGATGCTTATTGAAGACAAGATCCGTGCTATCTGCATGCCCGATTCACATGCCGGTCCTGATGGATTGTACCTGATCAGAAGTCTGTATTTTGATTCGCCCGACAATATGTTCTATGCGCAGACCAGAAATGGATTAGACCATAGATATAAATACCGCATTAGGATATATGACAAATCTGATTCACGTATTACTCTGGAACGTAAAGAAAGCCTGCATGGCAAGAAGCATAAGGATATCAGCGTGATCCCGGGGGATTTGCTGGAAGCCGTGCTTGAAGGAAGAGATTATGGTTCCGAAGATGATCTTGTCAGCAGATTTTTTTTGGACAGAAAACTGTTTTTGCTCGAGCCGAGGGTGATCATTGAGTATTCCAGAGCTCCGTATGTATACTCTATAGGTAATGTGCGCATAACGTTTGACAAAAGCATTTTTGCTTCCGATTCTTTTGATCTGTTCAAGAACGATCTGACGGGAATCGATGTTTTGCCGGGTGGACATGGGATTTTGGAAGTCAAGTACGATGATGTTCTCCCCGGGGCAATAAAGAAGATGTTTAATTCGTATGATCTGCAGGCTGTTTCTTTTTCAAAGTATGTCAGGGCTGTTGATGCGATGAATGGAATTGTTGGAGAGTGTTGAAATGAGCATTAAAGATATTATAAAAAATTCGTTTTTGGAAGGTTTTAATAATACAGCACCGTCACTTAAGATGATGCTGTTATGTCTGTTGGTTTCACTGTTACTGGGGTTCTACATTTTCTTTATTTACCGTCTTAAGTGTTCGGAAACGTTTTATTCCAAAGATTTCAACGTTTCTCTTGTGATGGTCAGCGTGATCACGTGTGCGATCATTCTTACAATACAGAGCAGTGTCATAGTATCACTCGGTATGGTCGGTGCTTTGTCCATTGTCAGATTCAGGACGGCAGTCAAGAATTCCGTTGATCTTACTTTTATGTTCTGGGCAATCTGTGTAGGCATTATAACGGGTACCGGGCTGATCGGCCTGGCTGCATTTGTTTCCTTTGTGTTGTCCGTGCTTTTGGTTTTGTTTAACTATATCCCTTCACCTTCCAGAAACACCTATTATGTAAGGATTGATGCTGAAAACGCTGAATCCATTGATCCCGTGCTTGAGTGTATCAGGGGAGTTGATAAGAGGTATTCGGTACAATCTCAGAACATTTCATCCGATAAGCTTTCCATGACCGTAGAACTTTCCTGTGACAAGCCTGAGGATGTTATGCAGTCCATATATAAATGCAAGGGTGTTAAAACAGTTTCTGTCATTTCTCATGGTGATAATACCGGATCATGAGTCATAGATCATTGAGAAAACCGAAGAGCAGGATCATGTTTGTTGCGGCAGTTGTAATAATACTGCCGCTGCTTGTATTTTTGCTGATAATTTTATCATCGGGTGTATTTACGAATTCAATCCCCGGTGAATCTGAAAAGCAACATGATGATTCCATTCTTGGCGAAGGTGTATATCATACCGTCATATTTTGTGATGTGAATGGAAATGCCATAGCGAGCTATTCTGTCATGCATGGGGAAAAACTGCCGGAAGTTCCGGAATATGCTCCGGATGGTTACATCTTTAACGGATGGAGTTATCCCTTATATGCCGGACTTGACATTTCTGAAATGCCTGTTTTTGAAGATATAACAATTACGCCGGTATTGCTTGATCAGAATCTGATCGCCCTCAACGGAATAGCTATTGCCGGCATGGATGCTTCGTCCGTAGATATTAACGTAGTTGAAGAAACTATTGAGCATGTGAATCAGGAGGCGCATAAAAATGAGTAAGCGCCGTAAGATCGCATATTGCTTTTTGACAGTCATAATACTTGTTAGTGTGTTTGTCCTTGCAATGCTTGCTGGGAAACTGTTGGTAACCGGTCCGGATCCTGCCGGTTCTGTTTCTGAGCTGCTTATTAAAGTTACATTTTCCGATGACACTGAGGAAATGATCTCTATATGGCCGGATGAGGTATCGGGGGCATATTATGCATTCCTTCCCTTTGAAGCTCAGGGCGGAGGGAAGGCCTGTTTTTATAATTCAGGAAACGGATTATCTTTGGATGGCAGATCGTTTTCTTCCGGGGAAGACCTGGTTTCATATATTGCAGAAGGGCAGCATTATTCTCTTGCGTATAGAAATATGTCGGGTGATACCGAGTATGCAGAGTTGATATTTAAATATCTTGATAGCATTCCGAAAGTTTTTATCTATACTCAATCGGGCAACCTGGATTATCTTTCCGTAAACAAAGAGTTTTATGAAACCGGTTCTATTACCGTAATTGACGAGTTTGGCAATATGGATTATTCCGGAACTCTTGATTCCGTACATTTGCGTGGAAATTCATCTTTTGAATCGCCCAAAAAGAGTTTTGTTTTCGAGCTGTCTGAAGAACGCCCGCTTCTTGGCCTTGGAAGATCTGAGAAGTGGTATCTTCTTGCTCAATATATGGATTCCACCAAGATCAGAGTCGCATTAGCCAATGAGTATATGGCTGAACATACTGATCTGCCTTTTGTTGAGTTCAGATATGCTGATGTTTATGTTAATGGCGAATATGCCGGCTTGTATCTTATTGGGAAAAACAAGTCAATAGGGACGTTTGGCATGACTGATCTTGAACAGATCAATGAAGAGATCAACCAGCCTTCAGAACTTGCCCCAGTGTCCTCTGCTGATGGAACCATTCATGCATTTAATCTTCAGAATACTCCCAGAGATCATACGGGCGGGTATATCCTGGAGGTGATTCCCTGGGGAAGAGGCTCGGCATACGATGTAGTCTATCCTGCCTTTTGCTCGGTGTATGGTAACTGCTTCAGCATTAAGAGTCCGGATAATGCATCATATGAGGAAGTTGAATATATCAAGTCCTTAGTTGATGAAATGGAGATTGCAATTTACAGTCCGGATGGTATCAATCCTGATACAGGCAGACATTTTACGGACTATATAGATATCACCAATTGGGCGGATTATTATCTGGCCAAGGAAGGATTTATGGATAATGACATACTTATGAATTCAAGCATTTTTATATGCAAGGATTCGGATGATGTTAATCCTAAGATTCTTATGGGGCCTGTATGGGATCTTGATACTACATTCGGAACGGAACTCGACAGGCGTTATTCTCATTTATCCAATCCTGAATATCTTCCGATGGAGATTCTATATTCCGAGAGACTGCTGGAGTATGAAGAAGTTAGGGCGGAGATAGGACGCAGAGTTGCCGAGGACCTCGCACCATGGGTTGAAAACGAAATGCGGGATGACCTTTTGGGCTTGTATGCAGAGATGCAGTCTTCGTATGAAACTGACTTGATCAGATGGCCGGAACCGGAATGCTATGAGTTATATTCAACACAGTCAGCCAATTCATCGGTAATGCTTGATTTTATGAACAGACGCATTGACTTTCTTGAGTCGTATTTTGTGCGTGGTGAGAAATGGCACAAAGTTTATTTCGATGACGGTGAAATGATTTATATGAGATATATGGTGAGAGATGGCGAACCACTCAAATGGATTCCAAACCCTTTCAATTATCTGGCATTTCTTGCCGGCTGGAACGTTGATGGTGAAGAGCATTCGAATTCTCTCGAAGATATCCGGGTGACGTCCGATATCACTTTACATGCCAGATGGATTGATGCATCCTGGCTGTTGAGCGGCGATGTGGAATCCATAGATGCTGTTTTACGAGATACTGAGTATATTACCCTTGATATAAATGAATTGAGGGATTTCTCCTTGGCGGTCAGTGAGATTGCCGGGGAATAAAGATCTCGAATTAGAGCAGAGGCTAAAAGGAGAATGAAATCAACCGGTAACAAATTGTAACCTGTTGAAAATGTCTGCCCAAGCGCTGACTGATAAATTGATTTAATGGATCATATAAAAAAACACAGTAATTGCATAACCGTATTCTCTGTCATTGCCCTTGCTCTCATTGGCCTTGCCATTCGTATTCCCGGGCTTCCTCATCTGAGCGGTGACATGATCGACTGCTATCTGCCCTGGTATGATTCGGTTCCTGCAGGACAGGGGATTGGCGTGCTTCAGAACTATGAAGGAGATTATGGGCTTCCGTATGCTACAGTTTTATGGCTGCTTCATTTTCTTCCGGGCGAGGCTCTGATCAAGATAAAGCTGGTATCTGTCGTGTTTGAGTATATGACCGCCATGGCTGCGGGTTTGCTTGCTTCATACTTTTTCGAAGGGGCTAAGAAGCAGATAGCATTTGCTGCAGGCTTCGGACTTACGATACTTTATCCCGCGCTTGCAATGAACGGTGCATACTGGGGGCAGTGTGACGGGATTTATGTCGTATTTGTCCTTCTGATGATCTGGGCTCTTTTTAAGGATAAGCCGGCACTTGCATTTGTTTTTCTCGGGTTTGCTGTGACATCGAAGCTACAGACCATCTTCATCATTCCTTTTCTGATCCTGTATTGGTACAGAAGGAGGAATTTCTCTTTGCTTTACCTTTTGATCGTTCCTGTCGTTGTGGAGATCCTCTACATTCCGGGAATGCTTGCGGGATACAGTCCGCTTTCACCGATCACCATGTATATGGCTCAGACTGTCGAGTATCCGCAGATGTACATGCATTATCCCAATCTGTGGTGTTATTTCTGGTCGCTTGCGGATTATGAGATGTTCCATGTCCCGGTGATAGGATGGGTTGCGATAGGACTTGCTCTGATGTTCTCGTTCCTGATGCTGAAAGGCAGGGACTTAAGTGACAGGACCTGGATCTCCGTGGCATTGTGGTCGTCTCTTTTCCCGGTGTATTTCCTTCCTGCGATGCATGAGAGATATTCGATGATCGCAGAGCTCGTTGCAGTCATATATGCGATCATTCACATCAAGAGGTCGTGGGCCTCTGCATTCTTATGGCTGACGATCAGCTGGGCCGTGTACCAGCCGATGATGATGGACAGATTCCCCGAGCAGGACAGAACTGCAATGGGGATGATGATAGTGATGATTGCGCTGACGATCTTTACAGTTAAGGATGTGCTGAAAGATCTTGGGGCTGATAAGATTCCGGATGCGGTTGCATCCGTGAATAAAGATGATCCGGAAGCTCCTGAAGCGGGACATTCAGGAGATGTTAAGTCTGCTTCGAGGAGAATCACAGGTTTTGAACTTAAGGTTCTTGATCTGTTTGATAAGCACGGCATATGGTTTGTCGCCGCCGTGGTATTTCTGATCTTCGCATATGCGGGGATGAAAGCTCTTGCTTTTGAACCGATGGATGTGCTGGAGAGCGTGCAGGATAATCTGTCATTGCCTCATACCGCTCTGTATGTGATCCTGGAAAAGGTGATCTGCAGCATTGGAGTGGCTCTTGGGTCATCCGTTTCTTCCGGTATCGCGATGGCAGCACCGTTTAAGATATTCGGAATGCTTATGATGGCGGTAGCGTCCGTGATGTGGATGAAGGCTGCATTCAGCGTATTCGGGGGACGAGGTTCTGTAAAGAATGCGACTGATGTAAGTGGTCGTGAAGCTGATGGGAATTCGGAACTTATAAGAAAATGTCTGTTTGTGACGGGCTTTTTGTTCCTGCCTGCCACGGTTTTCTATCCGCTTATACTTGGAAGCATGGATGGCCTGTGCCTTGTACTTTGCAGTGCGGGACTGATGTTCTGTGAGAAGTCGCCTTCACGGGAGTCTTCGGGCAAGACATCCGGTAAGACATCCGACAAGGCATCCTTCAAGGCACTTGCAGTGCCCTGCCTGCTATTTGCTCTTGCAATAGCGGTTTCGCCTGCCTATATGCTCCTGATATTCGGGATGATATTCATGATGGGGGTGATGAAGGCAGGAAAGAGTGAACTCTCAGGCGAAGTGAGTGCGGATGAATTATCCGAATCTGCTGATAAGAAAGGTTTTGCGAATGCACTGCGCAACGCGGGAATTGTCACTCTGGTCTCGACTCTTGCTTCCCTTCTTACGGGCTTTCTTGCACCTGCCGCAGGGATTGGCCTTGGTACTTCTTTTGCTGCATTCGGATACGGATTCATCATTCAGGGAGCCGTATGGGTTCCTTTGTCCGTGATGATGCTTGCGCTTGTTCTGCGGGATTACAGATATCTGGTGCCGCTCATGTTTTTTGAATTCGGCCTTACGATGGACTACGGAAAGTATGTCGGGTCCGTCAAGGTGAAGTATTATGTCCTGATACCGGTGATGGTAGTCCTCGCACTGGCAGGTGTCTATAATTATTCTTTTGCGGGATCCGCAAGAAATAACAAACCCTTAAAATGATGGCAAAATGAGCTTGATTTACCATTAAAATAATGGTTTAATATTCTCGGAGGATTCAAATATGCCCAAAGAATATATTACGCCGGATTTCACTACTGCTGATGAAATAAAGCATATACGTAATTATCTGAAACTGACGCAGAAGGAATTTGCTGCGTTTGTTGGTGTTTCAAAGCCCACTGTGGAAAGGTGGGAATCCGGAGATGCTCATGTAACCGGTCCCATTGTTCCTCTTTTGGAAATACTGAGGCGCAATCCGAAAATTGTGGATGAATATACTGTCATTTCAAAAAAATACCCGATAAGACTTAAATATTTTTACAAGAGCATGTTGTGTACTGTCATAGATGTTGATGATGTGAACAGGCAGGTATCCGTTACGAATTATGTTGATAATCTGATTTTTCGTGCTTTTGGCAGAAATGAGAAGCCTGATTACAAGGATTATGAAGAGTTTTTGGAATCGAGGTGTTTTCCGCACTCAAGAGATAAGATGAAACTCATGTTGAAGCAGTTGGATATTCCATTCTATGATCCTTTTTTGATAATAGAGAAAACCGAAGGACGCCTTGAAGAGGACGATTTTCATATAGTGATTGAAAGATAAATGGTGAGATTATTTGAACAAAATAAAATAGAGACAGCTGTCAGATCATCAAAAGGCAACCAGCTTAAATGGAGAGACGGAGATATATGGTATAAAGCCGATTATACAGGGTATGAAGGGCTTGCTGAATATATGATATCTCATCTGCTGAAAAAGACGTCGCTGCAGCCTTCTGAATATGTGCTGTATGATCTTGAAATGATTTCCTATGGTGATAATACCTATAATGGAGTAAGCAGCCGGAATTTCCTGAAAGAGAACTGGCAGCTTATAACTTTGGAAAGGCTGTTTAAGAATGTATATGGGCGTGGCTTGAATGAGATGATCTACTCGACACAGGATATTGATGCAAGGCTGCGGATCATAGTTTCAGAGACAGAAAGATTGACCGGAATTAAGGATTTTGGGAAATATATGGCCAAAATGCTGACGATTGATGCTTTCTTTCTGAATGAAGACCGTCATACCCATAACATTGCGGTTTTGATGAGCGGATCCGGAGAGTATGCGATCTGTCCTTTTTTTGATCAGGGCGCGGGTTTGCTGGCGGATACAACTATGGATTATCCTCTTTCGGATGATCCTGCAAAATTATACAAAATGATCGATTCGGTAAAATCTAAAACATTTTGCGATAATTTTTTGGATCAGCTGGATGCAGCCGAAAGATTATATGGACGAAACATTGAGTTCTATTTCGGAAAAAAGGACATTGAGGATCTGCTTGAAAAGGTTCCTGCAGGAATGTATTCCGAAGAGATCTTAAACAGGGTGCGAACAATCTGCTTCGAAAGGATCAGACAATTCGATTATCTGTTCAGCAGAATTAAACATTAGCCTTAACATCATGCAGGCATGAACTGAAGCTGTAAAATGTCACGGCTTGTTCACAAGATTGTAGTCGGACACATAGACGGTGAATCTTTCATTTGCAAAAGCTTCTTCCATGATAGAAGGATCTTCAAACTGGGCAAGGAACCCTGCTTCCTTGCCTTTTCTTATCACATAAGCCGTTCTCATTTCCGTGGGCATCGTCGGAGGATACCAGTCGGTATTGGTCAGCCACCAGTACATTTCAAGGTCTTCCATGAAATAGCTGCATCCGAATACCAGCTCTCCGTCAGTAACGAGAGCGAGTCTGTTTGCATCCCAGAATTCGGCATAACCGTAATAGAGTCCCTCACTTCTCATGTAGTCGGTGACTTCTTCGTATTTTGCCAGGTTGTCCTTGCAGTCTATCGCGCCTTTGTATGTGTATGAAAGGTTGAGGACTGCAAAGAGTATAACAGCCAGGACGATAAGGTCTGCGAAGCCTTTCTTTTCATCCGAAAGCTTCTCGGAATACATTGCTATGACAAGGATCGCAACGAACCATGCGGCGAAGAGGTAATAGCTGAGCTTGCCGACCGTAAGGAGTATCATCAGCACCGCTGCGACTCCAAATATGCAGATGAAGAATCCGAGCGCATCCTTTGCACGGGAATCTGCGTTGTTTTTCCCAAACACTCCGACAAAAGCCATCACGACGAGCACAAGGAATGCGATGAGCATCATGTGCATGACTGAGCCGAGGTTTCCGACCCTGACGCCGCCTTCAAAGCCGAAGTTTTTCATGAAGAGGGCGGGGATGTCGACGAAGAGGTTGGAGACAAGTTCTTCCTTTGAAACGACATAAGTGACATAATCTACCTGCCCGTGGTGGAGAGTGGAGATGCCGAATGCGATCATCTGAAGGACTGTGAAGCCGGTCGCAACGAACCTTGTTTTAGGGAGCTTTCGGCTCAGCATTTTGGAATCGATGAGAAGCGAAACGCATTCATAGAGGAATAACGGGAACAGTGAGATCTGCACGGTGTGCATTCCGCCTGCCGAAAGGACCGTTGCGGTGCAGAAAAGTATGAATGCCGGAATGACGAGCTTTATGTCTTTTTTCGTATATTCTTTCTTTTCCTTCAGGTATCTGTAGAACATGAATGAATAGATTCCGATCGCAAAGAAGAGCACGTACCAGTCTGCAAATACGTAAAATAAAATGGCGAAGAAAGGCACGATCTGGTCCTCATTTTCAAGGCCGTTCATGGGGAGTGCTGCGAGCATGAGGAGCGAGAGCATGACGGTTTCTTTTCGAAGGCCGATCCACTTGAAGAACAGATACATTGTGACCACGAAGAATGCGCCGAGCAGAACGTCGGCGATTCCCGTAGCGAGGCTCATGCTGCCGGTCATGGCATAGAAGGGAGCTGCAATCGCGGGCATTCCGAATACGTATCTTTCGGTCGAGCCTGCCCAGTTGTCGGGGGTCAGGGTCCTTTGCTGCCATATCTCCCTTACGAGAAGCGACTCTGCCGCAATGTCGGAATCAACGTGCTGTTTGAAGCAGAAGAGGTTCAGGTATGCGAATATTCCGAGGTAGACCGTAAGGAGCGCGGTCACTGTGAGGAATTCAGCCTTCTTAAGTGCTTTCATATGTTCAAAGCCTTTCTTTGACTTGTATTTGTATGTCCACGGGTGATTTTAACATATTTTCCGGGTAAATGTGCTATATTAGAGTCATAAAGACTCCCTTGCCGAGCAGGATCCCGTGATAGAGGAGGTGGCAGAGGTTATGTATGAATCGATGATACAAAGTTCAGAGCAGACCTACTTTGAGGCTCATCAGCGTTATCTGATGGATAAGAGATCCACCGAGAGTTATTATGCGGGGAAGATCTCCTCGGCGTATGATGAGGGGTATGACAAAGGCTATGATAAAGGCAAGTCCGAACTGCAGGAGGTCATTGACAGGCAGGCAGAAGAGATAGCCAGACTGAAAGAGCAGCTGGAAGCTGCAAAATAAAAATGCTGAGTATTATTCGGAAGCGGGGCCGGAATCCGGCCCCGTTTTATCATGTTGATAATAACATCTGTTATTTGTTATAATCAAATGCGTATAATTACCTGAAAGAGAGTAGAAAGTTATGTACACAATTAAGGATCTGTATGATCTGGATCATACGCTTGCGAAGGATTATCTGTCGCAGTTTACCTATCCCTGGGAAGCTCTCAAGGGGATCAGTGACATGATACTGGAACTGGGCGCAGGTCTCGGAGATGACTATGAGGAAAGGTCCGAGCATGTCTGGGTCCATAAGACCGCGAAGGTATTCCCCACAGCTTACCTTGGTGCACCCTGTATCATAGGACCTAACACCGAGGTGCGTCACTGCGCGTTCATTCGCGGATCAGCACTTGTCGGTGCTGACTGCGTTGTGGGCAACAGTGCTGAGCTCAAGAACGTCATTCTTTTTGACCATGTGCAGACTCCGCACTATAACTATGTCGGAGATTCCATTCTCGGCTATTTCAGCCACATGGGTGCGGGATCCATCACCAGCAACGTAAGGAGCGACAAGGAACTTATCGTGATCCATGACGGAACGCAGAAGATGGAGACGGGCATCAAGAAGATCGGAGCGATGCTCGGGGACTATGTTGAGGTCGGATGCAATGCCGTATGTAATCCCGGAACCGTGATCGGAAGGCATTCGAACGTGTATCCCACTTCCTGCGTAAGGGGCGTTGTTCCCGAAAACAGCATTTACAAGAATAACGGTGAGATCATCTCCAAAAGGTGATGTGTCAGGCTGATGATATGTTCGCTGAGATCTATAAAGTAGTGTTTTTGGAGGCATTTTAATGGGCAAGTATTTCGGCACCGACGGATTCCGCGGTGAAGCTAATAAGGATCTGACATTCGAGCATGCGGTGAAGATTGGACGTTTCCTCGGATGGTATTACGGAACGAATCAGGATAAGAAGGCCAAGGTCGTCATAGGCAAGGATACAAGGCGCAGCAGTTATATGTTCGAGTACGCGCTCTGCACCGGCCTCATGGCATCCGGTGCCGACGCGTATATCATGCACGTCACCACCACTCCCTCCGTTGCTTATATCACGAGGGTTGACGATTTTGACTGCGGCATCATGATCTCGGCATCACACAATCCTTATTACGACAACGGCATCAAGCTTTTCAACGGAAACGGCGAGAAGATGGATGAGGAGACCATCCTCAAGGTTGAGGATTACATTGACGGTAAGATTGAGATCCCCGTTGCCGGAAAAGAAGACATCGGAAGGACTGTGGATTATGTGGCGGGCCGCAATCGTTACATCGGCTATCTGATCTCTCAGACCAAGTACGGATTCAAGGATGTCAAGGTCGGACTTGATGTCGCTAACGGCGCATCTTGGCAGATCGCAAAAGGAGTGTTTGACGCTCTCGGCGCGAAGACCTACGTGATCAACGATGAGCCTGACGGATACAACATCAACACCGATTGCGGAAGCACTCATATAGAGCACCTTGCAAAGTTCGTGGTTGAAAAAGGCCTTGATGTGGGCTTTGCATATGACGGTGATGCCGACAGGTGCCTTGCCGTCGATGAGAAGGGCAACATCCTTACGGGCGACCACACTCTGTACATCTACGGACTGTACATGAAGGAAAGAGGAAAGCTCCTCAACAATACCGTTGTCACCACTGTAATGAGTAACTTCGGCCTTTACAAGGCACTCGATAAAGTAGGGATCGATTACGAGAAGACCGCTGTCGGTGACAAGTATGTATACGAAAACATGGTAAAGAACGGCCACCGCATCGGAGGCGAACAGTCCGGACATACTATTTTCACGAAGTACGCAACGACCGGTGACGGCATACTGACGAGCCTCAAGCTGATGGAGGTAATGCTTGCCAAGGGCAAGCCCATGAGTGAACTTGCGGCTCCCGTCGTGTTCTATCCCCAGGTTCTTAAGAATGTCCGCGTTAAGAGCAAGCCCGATGCACAGAATGACCCCGATGTTCAGGCGGCAGTGAAGAAGGTTGCTGACGAGCTCGGAGATACCGGACGCATACTTGTCCGTGAATCCGGAACCGAGCCTCTTATCCGTGTCATGGTCGAGGCTGAGTCGGATGAGCTCTGCGAGAAGTACGTCGACGGCGTTATCGATGTGATCAAGGCCAAGGGACACCTGGCTGAATAGATGCAAAAGGGACGGTTCTTTTTTACACCACATGTCAAAATTAAGGAGGTATGTTATGTTTGAACAAGTAAAGCTCGCATTTGCTAACGACGGTCTTGAGCCCGTCATTGATGTTGCAACCGTTGAGACTCACTACGGCAAGCATCACGTTGCTTACACCAAGGCATTTAACGATCTTGTCGAGAAAGCCGGCCTTCAGGATAAGAGCGCTGAAGAGATCCTGAGTAATCTTGATCAGGTTGCTGATGAGACTCTTAAAACAGGCCTCCGCAATCAGGGCGGCGGATACCTTAATCACAATATTTACTTTGAGCAGTTAAAGCCCGCATCAGAGGCTAAGAAAGCTCCCGAAGGTGCGCTCCTTGCACAGATCGAGAAGCAGTTCGGAAGCGTCGATAAGCTCAAGGAAGAACTTAATGCTCTTGCGGCATCACAGTTCGGTTCGGGCTGGGGCTGGCTCGGAAAGAAGGCTGACGGTACTCTTGTCACCTACAAGACAGCCAATCAGGACAACTGCTACAGCTTAAAGCTTGACTCCGTTCCCATTCTTACGCTTGACGTATGGGAGCATGCATATTACCTGAAGTACAGGAATCTCCGTGCGGATTATCTTAAGGCTCTCTGGGACTTGATCGACTGGAGCGTTGCCGAAGCAAGGTATAATGGCTGATACGGTTAAAACCCAAAAAGAGATAAAGGGGCAGGTCCCGGACCTAACGGGACATGCCCCGTGTTTTATTGTGCTGATGTGGATCTGCGCGGCTTTGGTCAACATCAAGAGCATGTTCGTCGATTACGATGTGGATAATGCCTATGCCGTCGCAACATCCGTCAGGCATGTTCTTTACGGTGACAGGCTTTTCCTTCAGATGTGGGAGCCACATCAGACGTCTTCTTTTGTGGCGGATGCGCTTTCTTTTGTATTCCTGAAAATGACCGGCGGAAATGTATCGTTCCTTACCCTGTGGCTTCATGCGTGGGGGATCATCCTGTACGGCGCTGTCACGTTATGTCTTTTTCTGTTTTTGCGTGACAGGACCGAAAAGCATATCGCTCATCTGATCTGCATCATCTTTTTTGTGATGCGGCCCAAGCAGCAGGTCTTCCCTGAGTTTTCCAACATGATGATCGCTTTTTCCGTGCTTCTGTTCATCTGTCTGGTCAGGTATCTTGAAGATCAAAAAATGACCCGGGTCCTGATCCTTGCCGCAGTCTTTTTAAGTCTTGAGATCCTTTCTTATCCGACTGCGATCATCACGTATATCCCCGTAGTGATAGTGCTTGTCGCAAATTCCGAAAAGAAGCTGAAGAACTTTCTTGTCTTTTCGGGAACCTGCCTGTTGTGCGGCTCGGTATATGTTCTGTATTTTGCATTATCGATGGGGCCTTCGGTCTTTGTCTCTAATCTCCTGAATGTCTTCAAGGGAGACAGTTCCCATAATTTTTCAAGACTTGAACTGATATCATCGCCGTATTATTACAGGGAACTGCTGATTGCTATGGGCATGGTGCTTTTTTCCGCAGCTCTTTCTTTTGTCATCACACGCATCATGAAGCGCAGGCATCTGTTCCTTGCGCTTATGACGCTTATCTATGCGGTGACGGAGATCCTCGTCTCGGTAGTGTTGTACGTAAAGAGGATCTACGGGTTTGCCACGACATACATGTGCTCTGTGTTCTATCTGCTTGTGATCGCACTCGGTCTGCGCGGCATACGCTCCGAAAAAAGCAGTGAAAAGGTGATGGTCATCCCCGGACTTCTGATATCGGCATCCTCGGTTCTGGCTGTCATGCTTCTTTCCAATGAGTCGCTGATAACCTTTACCGGTTACTGGGTCCTCGGTGCCACAGTGTCCGTCATCCCCTATGTGAAAAGAGAAAAAGAATCCGGAAGCAGGGCCGCATATCTGTTCCTCGCATCGCTCTGTCTTATGTTCCTCGCTCACAGGGGCTTCATGGTAAGGGATATGGCCGGCCCGACAAACCTTCTTTCGGTGAGCAGTTATTACCGTTTCGGTCCTGCAAAGGGGATTTTCTGCAGCTACATGCCCGGCTATGAAAACAGGATCAAGTATGATGACTGGATGAGTGCCGTAAGACCCGATGACATGGTCCTGATATATGCGGAAAGCTATGCGCTTGATACATCTCAGTACCTGTATGTGGGTGCGGGGATAAGCCACTATTCCACGATCTGCACTTCGACCTATGACGAAAGGCTGTATGAATACTGGGAGGATTTCCCCGAAAAGTTTCCGACCGTGATAGTGCTGGAAGAAGAACCGCCCGAAGGCTCGATGATGGACCGGCTCGTTTCGGAGAAGTTTGAGCTTTATTACGAGGGCGAATTCTGCTCATTTTACAGGGTAAAGCCCTGAACTTGTGTGGTATAATCGAAAGAAGCGCATAAAGTGCAAAAGAGGTGAAGCATATGCTTACTGTTGCTTATATGATCTCGTTCCTCGTCGCAATGACGATCCTTTTGTTCATGATCACTTACGGTGAGGGTTACAGCATTAACCAGGTGCTCCTGGCGGTTGTCATAGTCATCGGAAACGGTGGCTACTTTGCACTGTCTGTTTCCGAGAATCTGCAGCAGGCTATCCTTGCAACCCAGCTTACATATACCATCGGACTTTTTGCGCCGATGATACTTTTCGTGAACATCACCGAGATATACAAAGTGAGGATCCCGGGATGGCTGCTGTGCCTGATGTATGCGTTCCAGTTCGGACTGTTCCTTTGCGTCGCATCGATCGGAAAGATGGATATCTGGTACAGGAGCGTGGAATACTGCCGCATGGGCGACGTCGTGTATCTGAACAAGGAATACGGCCCGCTCCACACGGTCTACATGGTGACGATATATGTTTATTTCCTGCTTCTGATCGTCTGCTCCGCAGGCGTGATCAAGGGTAAGAGAAAGATCTCTTCCCAGGATGCGACCGCCATATTTTTCCTGGAGTTTTTCACCATTGCGGTATATGTGGCAGAGAGGCTTGTGGGCTTCAGGATCGAGCTGTTCCCGTTCGTGATCAATTTCTGTGAGATCCTTCTGATGATCCCCATAAGCAAGCTCAATACCTATTCTCTTACGGGAAATAACGAGCTGGTGAAAAACCGCCTTGAAAACGAGGGATATATCTTCTTCGACAGAAAGCTTCGTTTCATGGGCGGCAATCATAAAGCTTTTGAGATCTTCCCCGAGCTTCAGGAGTGGGATCTTGAAAGGAAGATTCCGGGCTCCGGCGGAAGGTTCAATACCTATCTTCGCCAGCCTCTGTATAAATTCATAGAGGACCAGGACGAGTCGCATTCAATCGGGTCGTTTACCATGAAGGATGTCAGGATGAATTACAGGATGGGTGTCATCCGCAACCGTTCCGGCTTGAATCAGGGTTATATCATTGAAATAGATGAGGTCAGGATTTCCGACTGATGTTTAAGAAGATCAACGAGAAAAAACTGAAAAGTTTCATAGACTACTTCTCTTACTGTTTCATCATGTTCACGGTGATCATCTTCTTCATGGCTTTTGTGAGGACGGATCACAAGGGAGAAGCCTATATCGGATCTTTTGACTCCGATTATATGAACACCGGCTGGACACTTGAGGCGGGCGGTGTTACTTCTGATGTCACGCTTCCGGTCACTGCTGATGCTCATGCCGATGACTGGGTCATAATCAGAAATACCCTTCCGGAAAATATACCGGGAAATCAGACGATCCTGTTCAGGACCATGATGGAAGATGTTTACATCTATGTCGGAGGCGAGCTTCGCGTAAGCTATTCATCGGACGGTTTCGATAAGATGAGCTATCATCTTCCCAGTGCATATGTTGCGTGTGAGATAGGACCTGATGATGCCGGCAAGACGATCGAGGCGAGATTTCTTGTCAAGACGATCGCCACGATAGAATCGGTCCGCATCGGTGAAGGAAGCAATGCGTGGTTTGCGATAATCCATGAGAATATGCTCCTTCTTGCAACGGCACTCATGATCCTCGTGACCGGTGTGTTCGTCATTCTTTTCTATCTGTTTTCAAGGGAAAGGTTCAGGATCGACAGATCCTTTTTCTACATGGGACTTTTCATGGTCTCTCTCTCTACGTGGATGATCAGT
The DNA here is from genome assembly GCA_024682075.1 of Lachnospiraceae bacterium. GTDB lineage: Bacteria > Bacillota > Clostridia > Lachnospirales > Lachnospiraceae > AC2028. The sequence goes on along the minus strand of JAIKZQ010000035.1, from coordinate 29,914 downwards.
GAGAGCAGGCTGAGGCAGGTGATCTTTGCAAGGCCCTCTCTTACGAATTACTTTTCCTTTTTTGCACTCGAGATTACCGGAGTATTCGTATGCAGCTACTTCGATGAGATACAGAGCAGGGTTTATCACAAACTCTATCTTGCTCTTGAGACGCTGGTCACGGTCCAGATAATCGCCAATCTTGCACTCAACGCGCTTGGTATTGCCGACTTCTTCGTCACACTGATCATAACCTATATCTGGATCGCACTCGGCATAATTGCCGTCATCAGTACTCTTATAAGGGATATCATAGAAAAGATGACGCAGAATTACATTGCGATATTTATCGGCACATGCATTTTCCTGATATGCTGCATGCTGGAGATCGCAAGCTTTTTCCTTTCCAATATCTGGCACTTTGGTTTCTTCATCTGTGTCGGAATGCTCGGGCTTCTGATCGCCACTATTGTCCAGACAGCCCTTCGTCAGGAGAAATACTCGATAGAGCGTGAGCATGAAAAAGAAGACTCGCTCATGAATACCATCGAGGCCATTACGGGAGCTATCGACGCTAAGGACGAATACACCGGAGGTCATTCGGACAGGGTCGGAATCTATGCCGGCATGATCGCTCGTGAGATGGCTGCCGATTATGATTTTTCCGAGGAGGATATCCTGAGGATCCGTTATATCGGCTTCATGCATGACATAGGCAAGATCGGTGTTGCGGATTCCGTGCTGAATAAGGCGGGCAGGCTCACCGATGAAGAGTTCACCCTCATGAAAAAGCACGTGGAGATAGGCTATGATCTGCTTAAGTCGATGGACAACTCCATTGAGGGGCTTCCCGAGGGAATCAGGTACCATCACGAGAAATTTGACGGAAGCGGCTATCCCGACGGGCTTGCCGGAACTGAGATTCCCCTTGTTGCGAGGATCCTTTGCGTTGCCGACAGTTACGATGCGATGACCTCGAACCGCGTGTACAGAAAGCGTCTTTCCGACGAGGAAGTCATAGCAGAGATCAAGCGCTGCTCCGGCAAACAGTTCGATCCGGCCATTGCGGGCATATTCATCAGGATGATCGAAAGAGGAGATTTCAAGGCCTCGACCGTTGAGGGAATGGAAGTCAACGAACAGGGCAATGTCTACAGATCCTCCCTCCTTGAAAGACATCTCCAGACCGACATAAAGGCAGACCCTGACAGGGTGTTCCATCCTTCCCACGTAAGGATGATCTGCTATGTCATGAAGCTCGCCGAGAAAAACGACAGGCAGTTTGACGTGTTCTTTGCGGGGATAATTCCCGAAAGCTGCGCACATGACGGCGAAGAATGCACGGAGCATAAGCCCGGCAGGCATGGCATCACCCCCGAAATGGAGGAAAGATTTGATGCCCACATAAGGAAGATCCTGGGGATCCGTGACATCTCCATCGATTATGACGCAGAGAGCAACATCATCGTCCTTTTCGACAGGAATGAAGAGGAGATGAAGAAGATAAGGGAAGATCTGTCACGCTTTGACGGCGCCAGCGTATTCATAAAGGAGCTGTAAGTGCAAAGGGGACGGTTCTTTTGCCCCCGGTTTGACAAAAATATAAATATATATTACTGTTTAGTCAGGCTGACTAAGTTCTATTTTCAAAATGGGAGATTTCAGTATGATACAGGTAAATATGCTGGAAGCGAAAACCGATTTTTCAAAACTGATCAATCTTCTTGAGACCAAAAAAGAAGACTATATTACCATTGCCAGAAACGGAAAGCCTGTAGCCAAGATAACTCTGATAAACGAATCACCAGTCAGTAACAGGATCGGCATAGCCAAAGGGAAATTCCGCATAAAAGGCGATTTTGATTCCGATAACGAAGAGATAGCCAAATTGTTTGACGGAGGGCTTTCATGACGATTCTTCTGGATACCCATGTTGCCATATGGTGCCTGAATGATGATAAGAATCTGTCTGAAGATGTCAGAAGGATGATCCTGAATCCAGACAATATTATCTATTACAGTGCGGCTTCGGTCTGGGAGATAATGCTGAAACACGCAAGACGTCCTAAGGACATACCTTTCGATGAAGTCGATTTCAGTCAGGCATGCGAAAATGCCGGTTTTATCCCCCTCAACATTACCGGCAGGCATGTCATGGCTGTAGGGACCTTGAGAAAAAGAGAGCATTCAAGGGAACATCATGATCCCTTTGACAGACTGCTCCTGGCGCAAGCCAAGATAGAATGCATGACTTTATTTACACATGATGAACTGATAATGGAATATGACGAAAAATGCATTATTCCTGTGTAGCTCTTAGGAAAGGCAAACAGATGGCTCATATGTCGAGCCCGGCAAAAAATGCTTAAGATTTCGCAAAAGGCGGTCGCACGACCGCCTTTATCTATGGTAAAATTGTAATGTTGCAGGTGAACGGAGGGACGGTTCTTCCGTTCACCACCAAGATATTTAACAGGTGAACTTAAGGAGACATCCTTTTGCTTCACAGAAAAGAGGAAAACATGCTTTATATCGGAATCGATCTCGGTACCTCCGCAGTCAAGCTTCTTCTCCTTTCATCCGAAGGAAAGATCGTCAACATGGTCTCAAGGGAATATCCCCTTTCCTTCCCTCATCCCGGCTGGTCCGAGCAGAACCCCGTGGATTGGTATGAGCAGTCCATGGAAGGCGTTAAGGAGCTTCTTAAGGGTCAGGATGCATCACAGGTTGCGGGAATCTCCTTCGGCGGACAGATGCACGGCCTTGTCATCCTTGACGAAAATGACGAAGTCATCCGCCCCGCAATCCTTTGGAATGACGGACGTACCGGAGCTGAAACCGATTATCTGAATAATGAGATCGGCAAGGCTAAGCTCACCGAGCTTACCGGCAATATCGCATTCCCCGGATTTACTGCTCCCAAGATCCTCTGGGTTAAAAAGAATGAGCCCGATAATTTCGCAAAGATCGCAAAGATCATGCTCCCCAAGGATTACCTTGCTTACAAGCTTACCGGCGTTCATGCTACCGACGTGTCGGATGCATCCGGAATGCTTCTCTTTGATGTCAAAAACAGAACCTGGTCCAAGGAGATGTGCGATATCTGCGGCGTGAAGGAATCCCAGCTTGCCAGGGTATTCGAGTCCTATGAGTCCATCGGAACCGTCAAGGCTGAGGTTGCTGCAGAGCTTGGAATCCCTGCGACAACGATAGTGGCAGCAGGCGCAGGCGACAATGCCGCAGCTGCAGTCGGAACCGGAACAGTCGGAGACAACGCTTGTAACATCTCTCTCGGAACATCCGGAACACTTTTCATCTCATCCAAGAATTACGGCGTTGATGCGAACAACGCTCTTCATTCATTCGACCATGCGGACGGCACCTATCACATCATGGGATGCATGCTCAGCGCTGCTTCCTGCAACAAGTGGTGGGAGGATGGCATCATCGGCACCAAGGATTACGCTGCAGAGCAGGCTGCCATCACGAAGCTCGGTGAGAACAATACCTACTTCCTGCCTTATCTGATGGGTGAAAGATCACCTCACAACAATCCCGATGCAAGAGGAACATTCATCGGAATGACCATGGATACTTCCCGCGCAGACATGACCCAGGCTGTTCTCGAAGGCGTTGCTTTCGCATTCCGTGACATGATGGAAGCTGCAAGAAGCATCGGCATCAATCCCGAAAGAAGCAAGATCTGCGGCGGCGGAGCCAAGAGCCCTCTCTGGAGAAAGATCATGGCTAACGTCCTTAATGTGAAGATCGATATCCTTGAGGTTGAGGAAGGGCCTTCACTCGGCGGAGCAATGCTTGCATGTGTCGCAGCAGGTGAGTACAAGAACGTTGAAGAGATCGCAGCAAAGGTTGTAAAGGTTGTGGATACCGTAGAGCCCGACGCTGAGCTTGTTGCCAAGTATGAGAAGAAGTATCAGGTATACAAGTCCCTGTATCCTCAGTGCAAGTCTCTTTATGACAACATCGTAGCTGCACAGTGATAATGATTTTTCCCTGCTGCGCAGATGCCCGGTTCGGGCGTTTGCGCAGCAGGGATTTATGCGCATATGCCTGTATCGCATTCATACGTCTTGAGCGCAGGCATATGACTTGACAGTACTATTTGCACATTTGAAAAAAAGAAGGAGGAGAGGACATGAAATATGGATTTAATGACCTTGTGAAGTTCAGGTCCGGGAACCTTATCGGATTTCTGATCGGCTGTGTTTGTCTGCTCATCGGAGTGTTCTTCATGACTCATGTCCTCAGCCTCGATATTGTAAATGACCTTGTCGGGAGACAGGCTTTTCACGAAGGCTCCGAGCCCGTGTTTCTTCTGATCGGCGGACTGATCTTTCTGATCTTTGCTCTTATTTTTTTCTCCGATCTTGCGGGATATTCGAAGATGAAAAAGAAGCTTGACGAGATCGGTGCCGACAAGGTGCTTGACCAGATCAACAACCATCTTCTTTATGCGGCAAAGAAGTCCGGTTCGAGAAAGCCCGTGTGCTTTTTTACGGAGGAATACATTGTGAGCGTGGCAAATGACATCATCCCGATAAATGACGTGGTGTGGACTTACGTTCATTATCAGAACAATTCTCCTTTCTATACTCTCAAGCTTGCCGAAGGAAGAGAGTTCAGACCGGGCGTCATGGCATACAATGATTGTCATGTGCCCTGCGACGAGGCTATCAGGAAGGTTAATCCCAATCTGCTCGTAGGCTACTCCAAGGAGAATGCCGCCGCATATAAAGCTATCGTGAAGGCACACAAGTGATCGCAAATGAGTAAAACGGATAAGAAAAAAAGAAATTCAGCATGGCCGTCTGTACGGGGTGTCTTAAGGTATCTTGTACAGGCGGTCACTTTGCTTGCCGCATCTGCCCTGATCGGCACGCTTTTGATGTATCTGGCATTCAGGATCCCTGTAAATGCGGAACTCAAGGCCGCTTCCGAGACGACTCTTCTGGAGCAGAACACCTCGGCGGATTATCCGCTCATTCATGCGTGGGAACAGTATTTCGGTTCATACCGCCCCGGAGTGTTTGACGGCGGCAGCACCACGATCATAATGGGATACTCCTATCGGGAGGTTTCAGGCGATTACCTGAAGGAAGCGATGGTCCCCGGATATTCGAGATACTGGCACGGCTATGTTCCTCTCTGGAGACCTTTTCTGTATTTCTTTGATTACAAGGATCTGGAGATCCTGGTTTCTTTTGTGCTGATCACGCTTGCCATGGTCATAGCGGCACTGATCTATAAGAAAAAGACGATGGTGCACACGCTTTTCTTCTGCGCATCTTTTGCCCTTTCAATGCCCATGATCGTCGGAATGTGTTTCCAGTATGCTCCGATGATGCTGATCACCTATATCGGACTTATAGTGTATCTGACAGGATGCGAGAAGTTCTCGTCAAAGATTCCGCGCTTCGTCTCGTTCTTTGTCATCATCGGTGTTCTTACCTGCTATATGGACCTCCTGACATTTCCACTGTATTCCTGGGGAGTGATAATGGCGTGGGCTCTTGTCTTTGATCCCGTTTACAGAAAACCGCTCCATCATGTCACGAGGGTTATCCTGTCCGGGATCTCCTGGATCATAGGTTACGGAGGAATGTGGGTCATGAAGGCCATTGTGGGCACCATGATCCTTCATACGAATCTTTTCCGTGTGATCTTCAATGAGATGGGATACAGGGCCGGAGGAAGAAATGAATTCTGGATCAGGCTGAATGCCATGTATGTTAACTGGAGACATTACACCTTCCCCGTATATGCACTGATCCTGCTCGTCTGCTTTCTGGTGTGGCTGATTCCCGGAGTGTTAAAGGGATGGAAAAAGAGTGAGAAGAGATTCGGATTCTGGCTTGTGATGCTCTCATCGCCCGTATGGTATTTTGTTCTCAGCAATCATACTTATATCCATCATCTGTTCACCTACAGGATATACGGAGTGATGATCGCAGCGGCTCTTTGCCTGATGGCCGAGACTATGCCGGGAGCAAAGGAGAAGGTCGGACTCCCGAAGATTGCTACAGTCGCTATCATTGCTTTATGCGCTCTTGCGGCACTGGGACTTACCTGCGTGACATATGAGGAGACTGAGATCTCGAACAAGACCATAGCAAATCCGCAGTGCATGAACTATGAGGCGGATTCCGTGGACATAAGCATGCAGTTTGTGCCTGCCCAGAACAGGATCACGGGATTGTGCATCGCGGCATACAGCGAAAGTACGAAGGGTGAGTATGTCATAACACTTGAGAATGCAGGCGGAGTGCTTTACGAGGAGCATTTTTCGATGCCTGCCAGGAACAGTTATTACGAGATCTATCCCGTTGACTGGACCGTGGAGAAGGGCGCTGCATACGAGCTGTCGATGAAGACCGTCGATAATGACATGCCTGTCACATACTATCTGTTTGATGGCGATGTGACTATGACCGACATAGGCAACGCTACGATAAACGGACGCGAGACCGGAAGCGAAGAACTGTTCGGAGTGGTATACTATTTCAGACCGTATTCGGTTCCCAGGAAGATATACATACTTGTCACCTGGTTTGCATTCTGTGCGTTAACCGCATATGCATTCTGTCAGAAAGAAAAGCTTAAGGACCTGGCGTAAATAATCATGAGCATATTATATTTTTTGATAATAATACTAATTTTCATAGTGCTGATCGGAATCCTTAACGAGAGATTTTTCCATATTCAGTCGGACATTGCGCTGATAATGTTCTCTCTTATCATTTCGGTCATCCTGCTCATCTTAAGCAAGGTGCTGAACATCGATGCCATTGCGGAATTTGTCACGGGACTCGGGGATTTCGGATTCGAGGAGTACCTGATGGACGGCGTGCTGTGCTTCATGCTCTTTTCCGGAGCGAGTAAGGTCAACATCGGCAAGTTCAGGGAAAACGTCCGTGCCATATCGCTGCTCGCGCTTCTTACGACAATGCTCTCGTCAGTCTTTTACGGACTTTTGTTCTATCTGGTTTCCTATATATTCGGCTTTGGCATGGATATCCTGACATGTGTGCTGCTCGGGTGCGTCGTTTCTCCGACAGACCCCATTGCTGCGACGGGAATCCTTAACAAGATCGGCCTTTCGAAAAACGTGTGCTCTGTCATCGAGAATGAATCCCTTTTCAATGACGGAACCGGTGTCACATTGTTCATCTTCGTAAGAAGCCTTGTGGTCCACAGCGGTGACAGCAATTTCGCGGTACTTATGTTCAAAGAGATTGTCGGAGCCGTGGCTGTTGCTCTTGTGGTGTCATTCTTCATGTTCAAGCTGATGGAGGTTACCAGGGATCCGATCAAGTACATACTGATATCCCTTCTTGATGTTTCGCTCGTATATATCATCTGTGAGCATCTCGGATTCTCCGGTGTCATCGCCTCGGTCGTGTGCGGAATGTATTATTCGGTTTCTTATGCGAAGATCGAAAGAAGAGCAATGGTCATCGATCCCAAGGAGCTCTACAAGGACTTCTGGGAAATAGTCGAAAGCCTCCTTAATTCCATCCTCTTTGTCATGATAGGACTCATGGTGCTGGGAATAGGAGTGAGCAAATACATAGCCATCATCGCGCCTGCCGCGATCATCATAAATGTCCTTGCAAGGGGGCTCGGAGTTTTCATCAGCGGAGTCCTTACGGGAAGAAAGAAACTTCCCGGCAATTACAACACCTTCGAATATGTCACGCTCATGACATGGAGCGCACTTAAAGGAGGTCTCTCGCTTGCACTGGCTATCGGGACTAAGGAGTTCCTTCCCGAAGACATATATGACATTTTCATCAATGTCACTTATATAACGATCTTCTTTACCGTGCTGGTACAGGGACTGACTGTCGGAAAAGTATACTTTGCACTTGAAAAGCACAAGAATGCCAGGATGATCAGGAACAGAAAGTAAAGTAACGGAAAGAATGATTGATACTAAGCGAAATACGTCAGAGGTAAAAGCATGAAGATCATAATAGTCGGATCCGGAAGAACGGGCAATGCGCTGATAAGTGCTCTTTCACAGAAAAATTATGACATCACCGTCATAGATAAACAGAAGGAGATCGTTGATTCCATCACTGACAAGTATAACGTCGGCGGCGTCGTGGGAAGCGGTGCTTCAAAGGAGACACTTCTCAAGGCGGGAGCCGATACCGCGGATATTCTCATTGCGCTCACTCCGATCGATGAGATCAATATATTAAGCTGTGTGCAGGCCAAGGCAGTCGGAACTCTCAAGACCGTTGCCAGGGTCTTCCAGCCTGATTTCGCATCCGAGCGCAAGACGCTTTCAAAAGAGCAGGGCATTGATTATATCTTCAATCCCAAGTATGACATGGCGGAGGAGTCGGCAAGAAGCATAGGCCTTCCGGGCACTGTAAAGCCCGAGGGACTTTTTGGCGGAAGAGTGCAGATGGTCACTGTCACGGCCCTGCCTGATTCTCCCATGGTCGGAAAGTCTCTTCTTGAGATCAAGAAGGAAGTGAATGAGGATTTCCTGATGGCAACGGTCCTTCATGAAGGAAAACTTCTCATTCCCGACGGCAAATTTGTCGTAAGTGCCGGAGACAGCATAGGCATAGCTGCCAAGAATGAGGCAATGGTGGACATTCTCCAGAAGATAGGCATCGTGAAGAACAGGGCCAGAAAGGTCATGATAGTCGGCGGAGGAATCACTGCCGAATATCTCATCGAAATGCTCCTTGAAGAAAGGAAGAACATCACCCTCATTGAGTCGGAGCTGGAAAGATGCCGCGAGATGATGGAAAAGTATCCCTCGGTCAAGGTCTCTTACGGAGTCGGCGAGATGAGCGATGTGCTTGAAGCCGAAGGCATTGATTCAATGGATGCCGTGATCTCTCTTACGGACGTTGATGAGACCAACCTTGTCACCAGCCTTTATGCATGGTCGAAGAATGTGCCCTCCATCCTGACAAGGATAGATTCTCCCGGTCACCTGAGACTACTGCATAAGATCAATCTTGACATCACCCTGTCATCATCCGAGATCTCTGTATATAAATTGATCCGCTTTGTTCATAACCAGGAAGTCGGTGATGCACCCAATGAGATCGAAAAGTACAGCACTGTTGCCGAAAATAGGGCTGAGGTACTTCAGTTTACCGCAAACGAGGGACTTTCAAGACTGGGCGTTGAATTCAAAGATCCGAAATTCAAACTCAGGAAAAATGTCCTGATCGCTTCTCTCGTAAGAGATGGTGAACTGATCATCCCGAGCGGCACAAGCGCGATCGAAAAGGGCGACAAGGTAATAATCGTATCAGATAAGAAGAATCACATCGAAAGACTTGATGAGATATTTGCGTGAGGCATAAGTAATGAATCTCAGGGGACTTGAAATCGGAAAGACCGCTACCATAAAAAGTGTCGGCGGAAGCGGTGCGCTCAGGCAGCATTTTCTCGACATGGGACTTATCCCGGGAGGAGAGGTTTCTCTGATAAAGTTTGCTCCGATGGGAGATCCGATGGAGCTGAGGGTATCGGGATATGAGCTTACAATGAGGCTTGCCGATGCCGAAAACATAGAGATCGAAAATGTGCATGTCAGTTCCGATGCATCCGGGGCTGCCGGTAAACGTGAGCGCATAAAGGATATACCTCACCCTAATATCGGTGAAGAGGCGGAGACCCATGATTACGAAGTGGAGCATAAGGGCAAGAAGGTCAACACAGGCACACTGACTTTCGCACTTGTAGGTAATCAGAACTGCGGAAAGACCACTCTTTTTAATCAGCTGACCGGTTCCAACCAGCATGTCGGCAATTTCCCCGGAGTCACGGTGGACCGAAAGAGCGGCTCGATAAAAGGTCATCCCGATACCGAAGTCGTGGATCTTCCCGGCATCTATTCAATGTCTCCGTATTCAAGTGAGGAGATCGTATCCAGACAGTTCATCCTTGAGGAAAAACCCACCGCGATAATAAATATCGTGGATGCCACCAATATAGAAAGAAACCTGTATCTTACGATGCAGCTGTTAGAGCTCGACATTCCCATGGTCATCGCGCTGAACATGATGGACGAGATGGCGGGAAACGGCGGAGCTGTGAAGATCAACATGCTCGAGCATCTGATCGAAGTGCCGGTCGTCCCCATATCGGCAGCCAAGAATCAGGGCATCGACGAGCTCGTAAGACATGCGATCCATATCGCAAAATATGATGAAAGGCCGGGACGCAAGGATTTCTGCGACAAGGATGACCACGGCGGTGCACTTCACCGTGCGATCCATGCGGTGATGAGCATGATCGAGGACCATGCCGAAAAGCAGGGCGTGCCCGTCAGATTTGCGGCAAGCAAGATCATCGAAGGCGATCCGCTTATTGCCGAGGCTCTCGGTCTTCATTCCAAAGACAAAGAAGCACTTGAGAAGATAGTCAGTCAGATGGAGGAAGAGCGCGGACTTGATGCGGCAGCTGCAATGGCCGACATGAGATTTTCTTTCATCCGCAAAGTTTGTGACAAGACTGTCATAAAGCCCCACGAGAGCAAAGAACATCTCCGCAGCAGAAAGCTCGACAAGTTTTTTACCGGAAAGTGGACTGCGATACCTGCATTCGTGATCATCATGTCACTGGTATTCTGGCTGACATTCGGAGTGATCGGTGCTTTTCTTCAGGGACTGCTTGAAGACGGCATATCATTTCTGACTGATAAGACAGATGCGTTTCTGACTTCTGCCGGTGTTGCTCCCTCTATCCATTCCCTCGTGGTGGATGCTATCTTCACGGGAGTGGGCTCCGTGCTCAGCTTCATGCCGATAATCGTCGTGCTGTATTTCTTCCTGTCTCTTCTCGAAGACAGCGGATATATGGCCCGTGTCGCATTCTTCATGGATAAGCTCTTAAGACGCATCGGACTTTCCGGAAGAAGCATCGTGCCGATGCTCATAGGCTTCGGATGCAGCGTTCCTGCGATAATGTCCACCAGGACTCTTCCTTCGGACAGGGACCGTAAGATGACGCAGCTTCTCATTCCTTTCATGAGCTGCAGTGCCAAGATGCCCATCTATGCTTTCTTTGCAGCGGCATTTTTCCCGAAGACCTCGGCACTTGTGATGATAGGCCTGTATTTTACGGGAATCCTGACAGCGATACTTGTAGCACATATCGGAAAGAATACCGTATTCAAGGGTGAGGCTGTTCCTTTTGTCATGGAGCTTCCCAATTACCGCATGCCCGGAGCTAAGAATGTGTGCATGCTTATGTGGGAGAAAGCCAAAGACTTCCTGCAGAGGGCGTTTTCCGTGATCTTCATAGGAACCGTTGTGGTGTGGTTCCTTCAGACCTTTGACCTGACCTTCAACATGGTGACCGATTCCGGCAACAGCATCCTGGCGAAGACTGCGGGACTTATCGCTCCCATATTCGCGCCGCTCGGATTCGGAGACTGGAAGATGGTCACTTCGCTCATATCGGGATTCCTGGCAAAGGAAAGCGTTGTTTCGATGCTGACCGTTCTGTATGGAGGAAGTGAAGGTCTTCAGGCTGCACTCACGCCGCTGACCGCTTTCGTTTTCCTGATATACTGCCTGCTCTATACCCCGTGCGTCGCTGCGGTTGCCGCGGTAAAGCGTGAGGCGGGAAGAAGGGCTGCACTTAAGATGGTTGTTTTCCAGTGCGTCGTTGCGTGGATTGTGGCATTCATCGTACGCCTCGCAGGCACGGCACTCGGAATGTGAAAGGAGACAAATATGAGCTGGACTGACAGAGTTGCGGTGACTGAGAACATAAGATTCATCGGTGCGGACGACCCCGAACTGACTGTTTTCGAAGGACAGTACCCCGTAGAGGGCATTTCATATAATTCCTATATCATCATGGATGAGCAGATCACCATAATGGATACGGTGGATAAAAGAGGAAGCGAGAGCTTCTTTGCAAACCTTGAGACAGAGCTTAAGGACAGGAAGCCTTCGTATCTTGTGATCCAGCACATGGAGCCCGACCATGCCGCCAATATCGGAAGACTTGCCGATATGTATCCCGAAATGAAGCTTGTAGGGACCATGCAGACACATCAGATGCTTCCGAAGTATTTCGATAATGATTACTCGGCGAGATTTGTTACAGTCAAGGAAAATGACACTCTTGTCACAGGCACTCATACGCTTCGTTTCATCATGGCTCCGATGGTTCACTGGCCCGAGGTCATGGTCACATATGAAGAGAGCGAGAAGGTACTCTTTTCCGCAGACGGTTTCGGAACGTTCGGAGCACTGGCAAACGGTGAAGAGTGGATCGCGGATGCAAGCCGTTACTACTTCAATATAGTGGGAAAGTACGGAGCACAGGTTCAGGCACTTCTTAAGAAAGCCTCAGCTCTGGACATAAAGCTGATCGCACCTCTCCACGGACCCGTTCACAAGGCAGACATATGCGAAGTTGTTTCCGCATATGATATCTGGAGCAGCTACAAGCCTTCCAAAACCGGTATCTTCATGCCTTATGCATCAATACACGGGAATACCAAAGCGGCGGTCCTTGAATTTGCCGGCGAACTGGAGAAGGCCGGAGAAACGGTCGTGACCATGGACCTTACATCCGAACATGTATCCGAGGCTGTCGAGCAGGCATTCCTTTATGATCGCATGATCGTGGCTGCATGCACTTACGACGGGGAGATCTTTCCTCCCATGAACGATCTTCTTCATCATCTTAAGATCAAGAACTTTCAGAACAGAAAAGTCGGCATCATCGAAAACGGCTCATGGGCGCCCGTCGCCGGCAGGAAGATGAAAGAGTATTTCGATGCAATGAAGGACATTACCGTGGCAGAGCCCATAGTGTCTCTCAAGGGCACAAGAAAAGCCTCCGATGCCGAAGCTTTCAGGGCACTTGCCGAGGCCATGAAGTGAGATGCGCGGCGGTGGGTGCAATGGGGACGGTTCTTTTTATGCACCTTCCTTTTGCCGGGATATTTCAGACAGCATCTGCTGAATTTGCCTGCGGAATCATAAATAATCATTGACATGGGGCTTTGCAGATGATAGATTAATCTGGCTGAAAGAAATTTCGGCTCATATGATAAATTTTTAAAAGAAGCGATATTTGGAGAATACGAGAATACGGGAGTAGTGTACCCATTTCTCGAAATTCCAGATATCGTTTCTTTTTTTGCGTTCCTTGAAAACCGCATATCGCTCTCCCGCCCACAGGGCGGTACCGGTTAAGCACTGCGAAGACCCGCAACTGCGGAGAGCGTGCCAAGGAACTAAGGGAGGGGAAAGAACCGTAAACGCGGCTTTGGCCGCACCCGAATGAGGAGGAGAAAAGATGAGACCAAACGGAGCAAATGTGAAGATCGTTCAAAATTACATCCCCTGGTATGCCGATGAATACAGGATTTCATCTTATGCGGAAAAAAAGAAGATCACACCTGCCATGTACAGCGATCTTACTCCGCAGGATATTTACAAGAACCTGATAAAGGATGTTGTGGATCAGGATGAAGCCTGCAGGAAAGTATCCGTCATGATGTACCGCCACATAAGAGGCAGCCGCTTTGTCGGAATGCTTGCAGGTCCTACGGGATCCGGCAAGTCGTTCATTGCGGAGAGCCTCAGCAAAATGTTCCCGGATGTCATATATATAAGGGACATATCAAATGTCAGCTGCGACGGATGGACCGGTAGTAAGAAGGTAAATGATCTTTTCCACGGAGTGAAGACGGCCGATGAGAATCCCGGCAAGATCAATCCGGTCATATTCCTGGATGAGTGCGACAAGATGTTTAAGCCAAAATATGCCGCAGGAAAAGAAAACGTCAGTGAGAGCGTCCAGGCGGAATTCCTGACTGTGATACAGGGAGGCATGGTGCTGGTTTCCCCGGAGAACTACCGTGTTACCAAAAAGGCCATAAACACGGCGAAGATCAGCTTTCTTTTTGCGGGAGCATTTGAAAAGAAAGCGGAAGCGATAGCCGAAGCTGCATCGGGACCTTCACTCGGATTCGGCGCTTCTTTTGAAAAAGCAAAGCCATACAGCAGGGAACTGACCATGGATGATGTGATGCAGGCCGGATGCATGCGCGAACTCTGCGGCAGGATACAGAAGATCATCAATCTGAATCCTTTCAGTGAGGAAGATTTCAGGCAGATCCTGGACATAACGGATCGCGGTCCTTTGTACGAGCTTGAACATGAACTTGAAATGCCGATCAGGATCAGTGAGGACCGGAAGAATGAGATCGCTCATAATGCTTATGCATCGGGACTCGGCATCCGCGGAATGAAAAACAGCATCCGTGAGTACGCAGATGAGCTGATCTGGGATGACTGCAAGGCCAAGGTTCTTGAGATAGCATAAGTCATCCGGGGGTGTCCGCCGGTGAGCGTCCGTCAGTGGACATGAGCTGCCCGTCAGAAAAGATAGTGATGCTGAAAACCTGTCAACTTGATAAAAGGAGGAACTGCATATGATGCATCTTGAATATAAGAAACTTGATTACAAGGGCTGCCACATTGACATACAGCCGGATCACAAAAGCGATATCCCCAGGCTTCGCGAGATGGTCACCAATAATCTCAATATCAAGAATCCTTCGAAGATCTTTTCCGAGAGGGTGAAAAGCGGAGAATACGATGACCGTTCCGAGGAGTCTCTTGAAGCGGAAGCGAAGGTTGTCAATGCATTGGCGGACCTGTGGCACGGTGAGTACAGCATGAATGTCCTAATGCTGCTTTCAAGGGCCATGCAGGAGATCGTGGACCTTAAGGTCAAGTGAGTGTGATATAATAAATCCGTTGTGGAAAGCGGGGTAAAAATGGACTTCAAACTTCACTCGGATTACAAACCTACAGGCGACCAGCCGCAGGCGATAAAGGAACTGGTAGAGGGCTTCAGGGCCGGCAATCAGTTCGAGACACTTCTCGGTGCGACAGGCTCGGGCAAGACCTTCACCATGGCGAACGTCATTGCAGCGCTTAATAAGCCTACTCTCATAATCTCACATAACAAGACTCTTGCGGGCCAGCTCTACGGCGAGATGAAGGAATTCTTTCCCGAAAACGCCGTTGAGTATTTTGTCAGTTACTATGATTACTATCAGCCCGAAGCATATGTTCCCCAGTCGGATACTTATATAGCCAAGGATTCTTCGATCAATGACGAGATCGACAAGCTTCGTCTTTCCGCCACTGCCTCGCTTGCGGAGAGAAAGGATGTCATCGTCGTTGCTTCCGTGTCATGCATATACGGACTCGGCTCTCCCGATGAATATAAAGGAATGATCCTTTCACTCAGGCCCGGCCAGAACATTGACCGTGACGAGGTGGCAAAATCCCTCATTTCCATGCAGTATGAGAGAAACGACCTCGAGAAGAAGCCCGGACTGTTCAGGATCAACGGAGATATCCTTGAGTACTATCCTGCACAGGGCGGAGATTATCTGATCCGCATAGAGTGGTTCGGAGATGAGATCGACAGGATACTCGAGATCGATCCGGTCAACGCAAGACCCGTGGCACAGCTTGAGCACATCGCGGTCTTCCCGGCATCCCACTATGTTGTCAGCAGGGATGCACTGATGAAGGGCTGTGATGCGATCGAGGAAGAATTAAAAGAACGCGTGGCGTACTTCAAGGGAGAGGACAGGCTTATCGAGGCACAGCGCATTTCAGAGAGGACAAGCTTTGATGTCGAGATGCTCCGTGAGACCGGCATATGCTCGGGAATAGAGAATTACTCCAGGCATCTTAATGCACTTCCCGCAGGAGCTCCGCCTCTTACTCTGATGGATTTCTTTCCCGATGATTTCCTGATCATAATAGATGAGTCGCATATGACGATACCGCAGATAAGAGCAATGTATGCGGGCGACAGATCCAGGAAGACCACGCTTGTTGATTACGGTTTCAGGCTTCCTTCGGCTCTTGACAACAGGCCGCTTAACTTCGAGGAATTCGAATCACATATCGACCAGATGCTCTTTGTCTCCGCAACTCCCGCCGAGTACGAGGCAGAGCATGAGCTCCTGAGAGCCCAGCAGGTCATCAGGCCCACAGGACTGCTCGATCCCGAAGTGAGCGTTCGCCCCGTTGAAGGACAGATCGATGACCTTATCGGTGAGATCAGAAAAGAGACTGCAAATCACCATAAGGTCCTGGTGACCACACTGACCAAGAAGATGGCTGAAGACCTTACGGATTATCTGAAGGAAGCCGACATCAGGGTCAACTACATGCATTCGGACATCAAGGCGCTTGAAAGGGCTAAGATCATACGCGACATGAGAACAGATGTCTTCGATGTCCTCGTCGGCATCAATCTTCTCAGGGAAGGTCTCGACATTCCTGAGATCACGCTTGTTGCCATAATCGATGCGGATAAGGAAGGATTCCTCAGGAGTGAGACCTCCCTGATCCAGACGATAGGAAGGGCAGCCAGAAATTCCGAAGGTCATGTCATAATGTACGCGGATGTGATCACGAGATCGATGCAGGCCGCGATCGATGAGACCAACAGGCGCCGCGAGATACAGATGGCCTATAATGAGGCGCACGGCATCACTCCAAAGACCATCGAAAAGGCAGTCAGGGATCTTATCAGCATCACCAAAAAGGTTGACGCCGATGACATCAAGTGGAAGAAGGATCCCGAATCCATGTCTGCCAAGGAACTCCGTGAGCTCATTGCCCGGACCGAGAGCGAGATGAAGAAGGCTGCCGCGGAACTTGATTTCGAACGTGCCGCCACTCTCAGGGATGAACTCTTCGAACTCAAAAATCTTAAATGATGTGACAGGAGTTAGGATTTTATTATGCAGAAAAACTATCAGATTGTCATAGTTGAGGATGACAAGGACCTTTGCGCAGGCTTGTGCAAGGCTCTGAAAGAAGAATCAAGAAGCATTGTTTCCTGTGAGGACCTGAAGAGTGCAAGGGAACAGATTTTTCTGACAAATCCGTCACTTATCCTCCTTGATATAAATCTTCCGGACGGAAACGGGATGGATCTTGTAAAAGAGATCCGCGAGAAGAATCTTCCTTATCCTGTAATACTTCTGTCCGCTAACGACACGGACGCAGATGTTGTAAAGGGACTTGAACTCGGTGCGGATGATTATGTAACAAAGCCTTTTTCACTGAGTGTATTAAGGGCAAGAGTAAATGCGCAGCTGCGAAAGAAGGAACCGTATTCGGGCGGTGATGCGGTTGTCATCGGAGGTTATTCCTTTGATTTTGAACGTATGATCTTTACGGCTGACGGAGAGGAGGTCTCTTTAAGCAAGACGGAACAGCGCCTTTTGAAACTGCTCGTAAATAATCAGGGGGTCACGCTTTCAAGGGATGATCTCATAGACAGGCTTTGGACGGACGGAGCCGAATACGCCACTGAGAACTCACTCTCAGTGGCGATCAAGAGACTCCGGGACAAGCTTCATGCCAAGGATCACATCAGGACGGTTTACGGACTCGGATATATGTGGGTAAAGGATGATGAATGAGTTGCTGCTTGCACTTGCCGGAATCATTACGGCAGGCGCCCTGGCGTATTCTTTTTATAACAGCCATAAGAATAAAAAGATCCTCGACCGCGTTGAGCAAATGCTGGACGATGCCATAAAAGGGGATTTTCATGAGGAAAGGTTTTCGGAAGACCGGGTATCGAAAATAGAATCCGAACTGGCCGATTATCTCGGATCCTCCGCTCTTTCTGCGGAAAATGTCCGTAAGGACAGGGACAAGATCAAGACGCTCATTGCGGACATATCGCATCAGACGAAAACCCCTATCGCAAATCTTCTCCTTCACAGTGAGCTTTTGCAGGAAACGGAATTGTCCGATGATCAGAGAGAAAGCCTTGATGCCATCGGAAATGAAGCGGAAAAGCTGAGGTTTCTCATTGATGCGCTTGTGAAGCTTTCAAGGCTTGAAAACGGGATACTGATGCTCCAGCCTGTAAACGATAATGTCGGAAGGCTTGTTAAGGATATTGAATCTGTCATGCGTAAAAAGGCAGAATCAAAGGGACTCTCATTCCATGCAGCCGCGGATGATGCAAAAGCTTTTTTTGATTACAAATGGACCCTTGAAGCCTTGAGCAACATTGTTGAAAATGCGATCAAATATACCGAAAAAGGCATCATATCGATCGGAGTCGGTACCTCCGAGATGTTTGCCTGCATAAGCGTCAAGGATACCGGCATCGGGATTGCGGAGGAGGATATTCCGAAGATCTTTTCCAGATTCGGACGCCTGCAGTCCTCCCGCGAAAAAGAAGGAGTCGGCATAGGCCTGTACCTGGCCAGAGAGATAATCTCCAAAGAAGACGGATACATCAAGGTTAAGTCGGCGCCCGGAGAAGGATCCGAATTTCTTGTATATCTGAAAAGATAAACGGCCAAATCTTTCAAAACTGTAAGAATTCAATTCAAAACCGAAAGAATCTGGAAAGATTTATATATGATAATCAGTGTGTAGAGGAAATCATCTGCACACTTTTTTATTTGAGAGGTTTGAATATGGCTATTTTGGAAGCAAAAGATCTGGTGAAAGTATACGGACAGGGTGAGACCGGTGTCCACGCTCTTGCGGGAGTAAATCTTGAAGTCAATAAAGGAGAATTTCTTGCGATCGTCGGAACATCCGGCAGCGGAAAGTCCACCCTTCTTCATATGCTCGGAGGTCTGGACAGACCGACATCCGGTGAGGTGATCGTTGACGGCATCCGCGTTTTCGACCTTAAGGATGATGAGCTGACAATATTCAGAAGAAGAAAGATAGGATTTGTTTTTCAGGCGTTCAATCTTGTGCCGGTCCTGAATGTCTATGAGAACATCGTGCTTCCTCTTGAACTTGACGGAGAGAAGATCGATACGGAATACGTTGATGAGATAATCGACACGCTGATGCTGAGCGCAAAAAAAGAATTCCTTCCCAATCAGCTTTCCGGCGGACAGCAGCAGAGAGTGGCAATAGCAAGAGCCCTGGCATTCAGGCCTGCGATCATTCTGGCCGACGAGCCGACAGGTAATCTTGATTCCAAAACGGGACAGGACGTCCTGAGCCTCTTGAAAGTTTCGGCTGAAAAGTACGGACAGACGATCGTAATGATCACTCATAATGATGAGATCGCACAGATGGCCGATCGTGTCATCAGGATCGAGGACGGAAATATAGTATCGGAATCCGGAAGGAGATAAAGGGACAATGAAAGTCAATAACAGAAAATGTATATTCAGAATGTCTTCCAGGCTTCTTCTTTCGAATAAAAGAAGGAATCTGATAACGATATGTGCCATTGTGCTTACGTCGGTTTTGTTCACAACACTCTTTACGATCTCAATGTCGATAAAAGCATCTTATGAAACAAGCATCTTCAGAGAGCTTGGCGGAAGCAATCATGCAACTTTCAAGGAAGTTACCGATGAACAGGAAGAAATACTGATAGGTAACAGTCTTATCAGGGCTTACGGTGAAAGAAGGATTGCCGGTGTATCGATCGATGCGCCCTTCACAAGACAGTCGGCAGAAATAAGCTACATGGACGACAACTGCGCAGAGTGGAGTTTCATTAAGCTTGAAGAAGGCCATATGCCCGAAAGCTACAATGAAGTGATCATGGACAGGGAAGCTTTGAGGCTTCTCGGCAAAGAACCTGTTTTGGGCGAGGAAGTGGAGCTTACTTTTAACATAAGCGTATGTGCAGATCCTGATGCAAAAGTCACTGATACGTTCGTTCTTGCCGGCTACTGGGAATATGATCCGCTCATTCCGGTGCATTTCATAAATGTTTCAAGACAGTATGTTGATGCATTTAACGAAAGGATCGTTGCGGAAGGGTATGATCCGATAAGGACCGATCTTAATGTCATGTTTTCATCGTCGGCAGATGTTGTGGGAAAGATGGAGAAAGTACTGAGCGAATGCGGATTCACATCGGACGATGCTAACAGTGAAAACTATGTGAGATACGGAGTCAATCCGGGATATATGTCTTTTTCATCATCTGATGACGATTCGCTTACGGTCATTGTCCCGATCCTTGCATTCGTGCTGCTTGTTGTGTTTACGGGTTATCTGATCATTTATAACGTGTTCCTGATCTCCGTGGCATCGGACATTCGCTTTTATGGACTTTTGAAAACGATCGGAACCACGCAGAAGCAGCTGAAGAGGATCATCCGTAACCAGGCCCTCCTTCTTTGCGTGATCGGTCTTCCTGTCGGCCTGATCATGGGCTATGGACTTGGTGCCGTGCTGACACCTGCGGTTTTGAAGACAAGCTCGATCTCTTTGAATTCGCTCACGATCAGCACCTCGCCCCTTATCTTTGCTGCATCGGCCTTATTTGAAGTGATCACAGTGCTTCTTTCCGTTTCAAAGCCCGGCAGGATGGCCGGAAAAGTATCTCCCATCGAGGCATTGAGGTATACGGAAAGCACCGGGATCAGCAGGAAGAAAAAGACCACCAAAGGCGCAAAAGTCACTCAGATGGCATTTGCAAATATGGAGAGAAACAAAAAGAAAACCATTCTTGTATTCATATCCCTGGCACTTTCTTTGGTCATCTTGAACGTGGTCAGCCTGTTTGTCGGCGGCTTTGATTCGGAAAAATGGGTGGATTCATCTGTTGCGACGGACTTTGTTGTAGGCGATGTTCACTACTTTAAATTCCAGGGCACAAGAGACGGCTGCATAACCTATGAAGAGATCGATGAGATAAAAGAAAATGTAGATATTGCAGGTGACGGCATTGCTTATGATACAAACCTTCTGACTTCGATCAGAGCAAATGATGCAATGTATGAAGCATACAAGGGCAGGATTCCTGATGTCATTGAAGTCTTCAGCCCCGGAAACGACAGGGATCACTATATTGAAAGTGTTGCTGAGGGCATGGATGATTTCCTGATCGATAAACTAGGTGTTATCGAAGGCGATGTATCCCTGTTAAAAACAGGCGGAAACTACGTGGCGATCATTACCGAGACCAATGAGTCCGGAGAGCTATATCTTGATGAAAACGCTCCTAAGGTAGGAGATAAGATCTGCTTTGCAACTGCCGAATCGATCGATTTTGTCATCAGATCAACAGGTGCTGTTCCCGAAGATTCAGACTATTATGAAAAGCCTTCGGAAATCAGAGGCACATATGTGGGATTCAATGAAGACGAATACACGGTTTGCGCTTATGTTTCAGTTCCTGTCGGCATAAGCCCCAGACACGGATCTTTCGGATATGATCTTGTATTCGGAAGTCAGGTTTTTAAAGAGATAGCAGCTGAGGACATCAATCCCATGTTCTATGCTTTTGATGCGGCAGATGGTGAAGCGGAAAACGCAGCCGAAGAGTATATCAGTAACTTTTGCGCTTTTTCGGGAACTTCACTCGAATACGAAAGCAAAGCTGTAAAGAGAGCTGAGTTCGCTGACTTTAAGAATATGTTCACGCTTCTCGGCGGCATCCTTTCTTTCATCATCGGATTCGTGGGACTGCTCAACTTCTTTAACACAGTGATGGCCGGCATTATTGCACGTAAGAATGAGATTGCGGTTCTGGAGGCTATAGGCATGACCGGAAAACAGGTTAAAAAGATGCTTATGACTGAAGGGATGATATACACTGTCGGATCGGGGCTTGTTGCACTCGTTCTTTCCCTGCTTTTCATTCCGGCAGTAAACGGTGCATCGGAAAGTATCTTCTGGTTTTATTCCGGACATTTTTCAATCACGCCGGTCGTGCTGATGATGCCTGTCATGGTATTGCTTGGCCTTCTGATCCCTCTGATGTCATATAAAGGACTTACCAGGGCAAGCATTGTGGAGAGGATACGCGAGATAGGGTAAAATGCTGTATAATAAAATATACGGATGACCGTCCCGTGAAAACAATCCATGACGCATACGGAGAAGACTATGGGCTATAACCTTTTTAAGATCGTTCCTGTTAATAAAAATGCCAATAAGAAAATGAATGAATTTCTTTCCTCGCTTCAGGCTGCCGTAAGCAAGGGTGAGAATATCACATTCGCCGACAATGACATCAGGTATACCCTGAAGCTGCAGCATGACCGCATCCGTGAGAAGGGACTTGATATGGATTATCAGGTCTATTCAAGGGATGACGGAAGGAGCGATTTTATCGAAGGAAGCAGATGGAATGATCAGCATTATGAGAATGTTGTTGCATTCCGTTCATGCGGTGTTAAAAGGTTTGTTACTAAGGATGGCATGAAACTTTTTAAGGATGACCGGAAGAGCGTGCTGTATGAGACTGTGACGGATGTGCTCACGGATTCTCATCCCGATAATGACACGTTCAGCTGTCCCAACTGTGGCGGCGTGTCGACCATTGCAGGGCTTCAGGACGGATGCCCATACTGTGGCACCACATATAAAATGGACGATCTGTTTCCGAAGGTGACGGCTTACTTTTTCCTTGATGATGCGGGACTGACTACCGATGAGTTCAAACAGGGTGTCATTACATCCGTGTCAATCTGTGCTGCGGTCATCTTCATTCTTAACCTGATCATCAATTACGATCAGCTTGCATACGGGATATGGATGATAATTGCATTTATTCTCGGAAGTGCTTTTGCCGGACTGGTACTGGGATATATCCTGTTTGCTTATTTTCTCATCGGCAGACTTATTTTCAGAGGGATCCAGTCTCGTGGAAAAATGGGCACGGCAGGATCGAGAAGAAAATTCGAAAACAGGATGAGATGCTTTTATCCCGAGTTTTCGTTTGAATATTTTACGAGCAAGGCAATCTCACTGATAAAAACGGCTATCTATTCACCGAATGCGAATGACCTGCTTTTCTATAAAGGAGATGCTCTTGATCCGAAAATGAAGGATATCATAGATCTGAACTACGGAGGTGCTCTGGGCCTTGAGCGCTTCAGCGAAGAAAACGGGATCGTTACGGTCGTGACCACCGCATTCTTCGATGTGCTTTATGCCACGGAAGAAAAGGTGAAGATGAAGCATGAGATGTTTACCGCGGTCTTTCAGAGGCGTGTTGACATGCCTGTCAATTTCAATTTCTCGATGACCAGGATATCGTGTCCGACATGCGGTCTCAGCTATGATGCCACGAGAAATAAGTTCTGCCCGGGCTGCGGCCATGAATATGAGATCATTTCCGATGACTGGGCACTCGTGTCTTTGAAGTACAGATAAGAATCACCTGTTCCAGATCTTCAGGGTCTTCAGGAGCTTTTCTTTTGAGGCTTCATCCAGTTTTGAGATCTCTTTCAAAAGTGAATTGTCCATGGAACTCGCTTTATACTTCGGCTCAAGGTTTCCGACGAGTTCATCAAGCGTTACACCCATGAGCTTCGCATAGTACATGAGGATCCTTAGGGACATCGCCGTGCGTCCGTTTTCAACATTGCTGATGTAGCCGGGGGTCACGTCGAGTTCCTCGGCGACCTCCCCCTGGGTAAGTCCGAGATTGATCCTGTATGACTTTATCATTTCTCCGTATTGTTCGCTCATTGCAGCCTCCTTGTGATAATTGTGATTGTGATCGGCTTGTGATGGTCTTGTGATCAGGTTCTCCGGCGTTTATAGTATATTAAGTATACTATAAGTATTGACATTGGCATAGGAATATTTTAAGATTTTATCAGTTGAAGGTAGTTGACGGCATGATGTATACTATTTTCCATAAAGAAGGCGTTACCGTAGTTCACGGTTGACCCTCGGGTTTTGCAAAAAGAACTAACAACACCTTGGGCGGCGGTTAGTTCTTTTTTTTATTACTTCCGCTTACCGTTTAGTAACGCCTTCAGCAGGTATGACCTGCACAAACAAATATACTATAAACATATAATAACTGTAAATAGTATATTTATATAAACGTATGTTCGAAAAAAGTGGACATATCCCGGTTAAAATGCTACACTTTCACGTGGCGGCATAAATGTGCTTTCACAGCGTGCTGCCGGTAGTCCCTGTAGTACCGATCACGTGAATGGAAAAGATTTATCATGAAGAAAGAAACTAAGATACTCCCTAAGAACAGGATCATCGTAAGGGGAGCTAAGGAAAATAATCTCAAGGATCTCTCGGTAGAAATACCCAGAGATTCTCTTGTTGTAATGACGGGTGTGTCGGGCTCCGGCAAGAGTTCGCTTGCTTTTGAGACGATATATGCCGAGGGTCAGCGAAGGTACATGGAGTCACTCTCTTCATATGCAAGACAGTTCCTCGGACAGATGGAAAAACCCAATGTCGAATCCATCGAGGGACTTTCACCGGCTATCTCCATCGATCAGAAATCCACGAACAAGAATCCCAGATCCACAGTCGGAACGGTCACCGAGATCTATGATTACTTCAGGCTGCTCTATGCAAGGATCGGAATCCCTCATTGTCCCGAGTGCGGACGCCCCATCGAAAAACAGACCGTGGATCAGATTGTGGACCGCATCATGGAACTGCCTGAAGGAACGAAGATCATGCTCATGGCACCTGTTGTCAGAGGACGCAAGGGCAGACACGAGAAGGTGATAGAATCCGCAAGGAAAGCCGGATACGGCAGGGTCAGGGTCGACGGGATCATGTACGATCTTTCCGAAGACATCACCATGGAGAAGAATGACAAGCACAACATCGACATCGTTGTTGACAGGCTTGTCATAAAGCCCGGAATCGAGAGAAGGCTTACCGATTCGGCTGAAAATGTCCTTAAGGTTGCGGAGGGGCAGCTTAATGTCGATGTGGTCGGAGGGGAGACACTTTCCTTCAGCACTTCGTATGCATGCCCTTACTGCGGAGTGAGCATCGCAGAGGTCGAGCCCAGGAGCTTTTCTTTCAATAATCCTTTCGGTGCCTGTCCTGTCTGCGCGGGACTTGGTTTCAAGATGGAATTTGACTGGGAACTCATGATTCCCGATACATCGCTTTCGATCAATGACGGCGCCATCATCGTGAACGGGTGGCAGTCATGCAATCAGGAGGGCAGTTTTACAAACGCCCTTCTTCAGGCACTTTGCAGGAAGTTTAAGTTCAGTCTCGATACTCCTTTTGAAAAGTATCCTCAGAAGATAAAAGACATTCTCATATTCGGAACGAGCATCAGCGTTGACGTTCACTATGTCGGACAGCGCGGATCGGGCGTGTATCCTACTGTGTTTGAAGGGCTTGTTAAGAACGTTGAGAGAAGATACAGGGAGACTTTCTCTGAGAGTGCAAAGGCTGAGTATGAAGCCTTCATGCGCATCACTCCGTGCTCGGAATGCGGCGGCAGAAGACTGAAGAAAGAATCACTGGCTGTCACCGTTGGTGATAAGAACATCTATGAAATGACACAGATGTCGATAGTCGATCTTAAGTCATTCATAGAATCCATGGAACTCACGAAGCAACAGGCGTTCATCGGCGAACAGATTTTAAAAGAGATCAAGGCGCGTGTCGGATTTCTGGTGGATGTAGGTCTTGATTACCTTTCTCTTTCGAGGGCTACCGGAACATTGTCGGGCGGAGAGGCACAGAGGATCAGACTGGCAACGCAGATTGGATCCGGACTTGTGGGCGTGTGCTATATCCTTGATGAGCCCAGCATTGGCCTGCATCAAAGAGATAATGACAAGCTTCTGGCAACCCTTAAGCACCTGCGCGACCTCGGTAATACTCTCATTGTCGTCGAGCATGACGAGGATACGATGATGGCTGCGGATTATATCGTGGACATTGGTCCCGGTGCGGGTTCTCACGGAGGAGAGGTTGTTGCGACGGGAACCGCCGAGGAGATAATGGCATGCCCCGAATCTGTCACGGGTCAGTATCTTTCGGGCAAAAAGTTCATTCCTGTTCCCGATTCGAGAAGGACTCCTTCCGGATGGCTCACCGTAAAGGGAGCTGAAGAGAATAACCTAGGGAACATCGATGTGAAGTTCCCGCTCGGAGTCTTTACCTGTGTGACAGGCGTGTCAGGTTCCGGAAAGTCTTCACTTGTTAACGAGATCCTTTATAAGACTCTTGCCAGAAAACTTAACCGTGCGCATACCATTCCCGGGAAGTGCAAGGGCATAGTCGGAACCGAGAAACTCGATAAGGTCATATGCATAGACCAGAGTCCCATAGGAAGGACACCCAGATCCAACCCTGCGACCTATACCGGCGTTTTTGACATGATCAGAGATCTCTTTGCTTCCACGGAAGATGCGAGAAGCATGGGCTACAGCAAGGGAAGGTTTTCTTTTAACATCAAGGGCGGCAGATGCGAAGCGTGTTCCGGAGACGGCATCATCAAGATAGAGATGCATTTCCTTCCCGATGTGTATGTACCCTGCGAAGTGTGCGGAGGAAAGAGATATAACAGAGAAACTCTCGAGGTGAAGTACAAAGGAAAGAGCATCTTCGATGTCCTGGACATGAGAGTTGAAGAGGCTCTTAAGTTCTTCGAGAACATTCCTTCCATCAGGAATAAGATCCAGACTCTTTATGATGTGGGACTCGGATATGTCAAGCTCGGTCAGCCTTCCACGGAGTTGTCCGGAGGAGAGGCACAGCGCATCAAGCTTGCAACGGAGCTTTCCAAGAGGGCAACGGGCAAGACTATCTACATTCTTGATGAGCCCACTACGGGACTGCATTTTGCGGATGTTCACAAACTCACCGAGATACTTCACAGGCTTGCTGACGGCGGCAACACCGTTGTCGTCATCGAGCATAATCTTGATGTGATCAAATGTGCGGATTATATTATAGATATGGGCCCCGAAGGCGGAGACAGGGGCGGAACCGTGATAGCGACCGGAACTCCCGAAGAGATCGTGAAGGAAAAGAAATCCTACACCGGTTTTTACATTAAGAAGATGCTGAAAAGGAATAAATAATGACGTTTGAGTTGCTTGTTTCGTGCGTGCAGAAGGATGCAAGGGAACTTGCGGAAAAAATGAATATCGCCTCGGATGCGGTGATCCTGTCACAGATGGAAGATGAGAATACCAGGTCGGAGTTTGATCTTGACGGCAGAAGAGTGCGGGTGATCAAATCATCTGACAAGGGTGTCGGTTTATCAAGAGACATCTGTATCGCGGAATCAGACGCCGATGTCATTCTTTTTTCCGACGAGGATATCGTCTATGAAGAAGGATATGAGGCCAAAGTGCTGAAGGAATTCGCTGATCATCCGGATGCAGATCTTATCCTGTTCAATGTCAGGGTATGCGAGGAAAGAAAGACATACTGGAACGAAGGCTTTAAGCGCGTGAGGTGGTACAACTGCGGAAGATATCCCGCATACAGCATCGCAGCGAGAAATACCGGTATCAAAAGGACCGGTGTGCGGTTCAGCCTTCTTTTCGGCGGAGGCGCAAAGTATTCAAACGGCGAGGATTCCCTCTTTTTAATGCATTCTCTTAAGGCCGGACTCAGGATATTTTCGACAGACGTATGCA
This sequence comes from Lachnospiraceae bacterium, assembly GCA_024682075.1. Lineage (GTDB taxonomy): Bacteria > Bacillota > Clostridia > Lachnospirales > Lachnospiraceae > AC2028. The sequence goes on along the minus strand of JAIKZQ010000035.1, from coordinate 2,532 downwards.
TCGGCGAGGAGGTTCCCAGACCGTCAACATGGTTTCACGGCTATACGGACAAGTATTTTTTCGACCGCGGCGTACTGTATCATTTCCTTTACGGAAAAGCCGCAAAGCTTCTGGGATGCAGATGGCTGCTTAAAACGAAGCGCGATTACTCCGGGGAGTATGATCCGAAAAAGGCTAAGATGCAGCTCTACAAGGGCATTAAGGAAGGCATTAAGGTCGAAAAGTCATTGTGAAGGCAGAATTCTTTCCGGACGCCGGTGTCTGCAGTAAAGGTGATCCTCTGAAGCGGTGATGCCTGCCGGCTTGGAATGATAATTGGTGACGTTACATGAAATTTTCTGTGATAGTCGTATCCCTGAATGCGGGAGACAAATTATATGATACGGTGCAGTCCGCTCTTTCCCAGGAAGGCGTGGAGTTTGAGATCGTCATAAAGGACGGTCTTTCTTCCGACGGTTCCGTTGACAGGGTGAGGGCACTTGGCGATGAACGCATCAGGATCTTCGAGATGAATGATACGGGGATCTACGACGGCATGAATCAGGCGATCACTCATGCTGAGGGCGATTTTCTGATCTTCATGAACTGCGGCGATCATTTCTATGATGAGAAGGTCCTTGCAAGGTTTGCGGATGCTGCGGCAAAAGAGATCGCGGAGGGCGGCGAGCCGGATGAAAAAAGTCCGGTCATCCTCTACGGATGCAGATATTCATCTCTCACGAAGAACATTGAATACATTTCACCAAAGATCACTCCGCTTGTGTGTTACAGGAACATTCCCTGCCACCAGGCCATATGCTATTCGAGGTATTGCTTCACGAAGCGCCTCTACAAGCCTGAATACAGGATCAGAGCGGATTATGAGCATTTTCTGTGGAGTGTTCTGAAAGCGGGTGCCCGCACCGTATACGTGGAGGAACCTGTTTGCAGATATGAGGGCGGCGGATATTCGGAGTCTCCGAAGAATATAAAGAGGTCCGCACAGGAACACAAAGAGATCACCGGAATGTATCTGACGAAGTGGGAGCTTTTTTACTGCAGGCTCTACATGATCGTGACGCTCCAGCCTCTCCGCAAGAGTCTTTCTTCAGGGCCGCTTTCCGGAGCATATAACAAGCTTGTCAAAAAAATATACAAAAGGGCCTAAACTATTCTAAAAAAGGTCCGATATACATCCTGTAAGGATTACTTTATGGAAAAGTCAGGATGCACGGAAGCAGATTTCGTTTCCGTGCATTTTTTAATGTTTTTACTGTATTTTTCCTGCCGAATCGGATATAATGAATTGATTATACATTAATTTATAGCATTTATCCGAAAGGGGTTTTTGTAATGGCAGCATTAGACATCGGAATCGATCTGGGAACCGCGTCGGTTCTCGTTTACATAAAAGGAAAGGGCGTTGTCCTCAAGGAGCCCTCGGTCGTTGCGATAGACAAGAATACGAAGAAGGTCAAGGCAATCGGTGAGGACGCAAGGCTCATGCTCGGAAGGACTCCTGCCAATATCGTGGCGGTCAGACCACTCAAGCAGGGCGTCATCTCGGACTATCAGGTCACCGAGAAGATGATGAAGTATTTCGTTCAGAAGGCAGTCGGACACAGACTTCTCAGAAAGCCCAGGATCGCTGTATGTGTGCCCTCGGGCGTTACCGAAGTCGAGAAGAAGGCTGTTGAGGATGCGGCATATCAGGTAGGTGCAAGAGAGACTCTCATAATCGAGGAGCCCATTGCTGCAGCTATCGGTGCAGGAATAGACATTTCCAAGCCCTGCGGCAACATGATCGTTGATATCGGCGGCGGCACGACCGACATAGCCGTCATTTCTCTCGGAAGTGCGGTTGAAAGTGCATCACTCAAGGTCGCAGGAGACGATTTCAACGACGCGATCGTCAAGTACATGAGGAAGAATCACAGCCTCAGCATCGGTGAAAGAACCGCCGAGGATGTCAAGATCAAGATAGGAACATGCTTCAGAAGACCTGAAGTCGACAAGATGGAGGTAAAGGGACGTCACATCGTAAAGGGACTTCCCACATCCATCGAGGTTACAAGTGAAGAGATGGAAGAGGCGCTTGAGGATTCCACCAACAGCATTGTTGAGGCTATCCACTCCGTGCTTGAGAGAACTCCCCCCGAGCTTTCCGCAGATATCGCAGACCGCGGTATCGTTCTTACCGGAGGCGGTTCACTCTTAAGAGGCCTCGAGGATCTCATCACCGACCGTACCGGAATCACCTGCATGACTGCGGAGGATCCCATGACTGCGGTTGCGATCGGTACCGGAAAGTACGTCGAGTTCATCTCAACCTTCAGAAGCTCCATCGAGTAAAGCTTTTGGTCCGGGCTTGCTCTGAGACCGGAAGTACAGCAGACAGCTCAGGAGAGGATTTATGGTTAAGGGATTATATACAGCTTATACGGGAATGATCAACGAGCAGAACCGTATGGACGTTCTCAGTAACAATATGGCCAACGTCACGACCGTCGGCTTCAAAAAGGAAGGCTCAACGAGCCAGACCTTTGACGAAGT
>JAIKZQ010000029.1 GCA_024682075.1 Lachnospiraceae bacterium | reverse complement strand
CAGACGCCCGAGTCAACGGCTGCCTTTACTTCCATGCCGGTTCCGACAGCGGGAGCGTCGGTGGTCATGAGAGGCACCGCCTGTCTCTGCATGTTGGATCCCATGAGAGCACGGTTAGCGTCATCGTTCTGAAGGAAAGGAATGAGTGCGGTAGCCACGGAGAAGACCATCTTGGGGGACACGTCCATGTAGTCGAAACGTGCCTTGGGATATTCCTGGGTCTCATCTCTGTGACGTCCCGAGACGTTATTTCTTACGAAATGTCCCTTCTCGTCAAGCTGCTCGTTAGCCTGAGCAACGTAGTAATTGTCCTCTTCGTCAGCGGTCATGTATACTACTTCGTCAGTGACTCTGGGATTCTCGGGATCCTTCTTGTCAATCTTGCGGTAAGGAGCCTCAACGAAACCGTAGTCATTGATGCGTGCATAGCTTGCAAGGGAGTTGATGAGTCCGATGTTGGGACCTTCGGGGGTCTCGATGGGACACATTCTTCCGTAGTGTGAATAGTGAACGTCTCTGACTTCAAAGCCTGCACGGTCTCTGGAAAGACCGCCGGGTCCGAGTGCGGAAAGACGTCTCTTGTGAGTGAGCTCACCAAGAGGGTTATTCTGATCCATGAACTGTGAAAGCTGTGAAGATCCGAAGAACTCCTTGACAGCTGCAGTTACGGGCTTGATGTTGATAAGGCTCTGAGGAGTGACATCCTCTGCGTCATGGGTGCTCATTCTCTCCCTGACAACACGCTCAAGTCTGGAAAGACCGATGCGGTACTGGTTCTGAAGAAGCTCACCCACAGCCCTGATACGACGGTTTCCGAGATGATCGATGTCATCCTTGTTACCGATGCCGTACTCAAGGTGCATGTTATAGTTGATCGAAGCGAAAATGTCCTCGGTAGTGATGTGCTTGGGAACAAGCTCATGGATATTGTCCCTGATCGCACGAACAAGTTCTTCGGGATCGTCTCCGTACTCATCGAGGATCTCTTTGAGCTGTGGATAATAAACCCTCTCCTTGATTCCGAAATCTTCCTTGGGATCGCAATCCACAAAATGAGCAAGGTCAACCATCATATTGGAAAGAACCTTCTCATTCTTCTCCTCGGTCTGGATCATTACGGATTCAACAGCGGAATCCTGAATGGTATCTGCAAGATCTGCAGTTACGCTGGTGCCTGCTGAGGCGATAACCTCGCCGGTGCTGGGATCGATTACATCCTCAGCAAGAACAAGACCTCTGATACGGTTCCTGAAGGCCATCTTCTTATTGAACTTATAACGGCCTACTCTTGCAAGGTCGTATCTCCTGGGATCGAAGAAAAGTCTGTAGACTTCCTGGATCGCATTATCCTTTGAAGGGGGCTCGCCGGGCTTGATCTTCTTGTAGAGCTCGATAAGACCGCCTTCATAGCTTCCCTCGGGATTGTCACTTGTGATGGTGGCATCCTTCTTGAAGGTCTCCTGAAGCTTGACCTCATCGCCGAACTTCTCGATCATCTCGGAATTGGTACCGAGACCGAGAGCACGCAAAAGAATCGTCACGGGAACCTTTCTGTTCCTGTCGACGCGGACATAGAATACATCATTGGCATCGGTCTCATACTCGAGCCATGCACCGCGGTTGGGGATGACCTGGCATGAGAAGAGTTCCTTGCCTACCTTATCATTGGTGATCCCGTAATACATTCCGGGAGAACGAACGAGCTGGGATACGATGACACGCTCTGCACCGTTGATGACAAAGGTGCCGGTATCGGTCATGAGAGGAAGATCTCCCATGAATATCTCATACTCCTGAATATTCTTCTCTTCATTGCTGTAAAGACGTACAGTCACGAACAAGGGTGCGGAATAGGTAGTATCCCTTTCCTTACACTCTTCTATGGTATACTTAGCCTCCTCACGCTTGAGTGTCGGCTTGACGAACTCAAGTCTGAGTGCTCCCGCGAAGTCTTCAATGGGAGATATATCATCGAAAGCTTCCTGAAGGCCTTCCTCAAGAAACCACTTATAGGAATTCGTCTGAACTTCTATAAGATTTGGCATTTCGAGCACATCGCTTCGTCTTGCGTAGCTCATACGCATTGCCTTAGCGCTCTGCTCCGGGCGGATCCTGTTCTTACTCATTGACACTTTCACCCCGTTCTTTCTGTTGACTTTTTCCGAGTTAATGCGACGCTCAGATTTTACCGTGCAAAAAAAGAGCTCGTCGCAGAAACGTGCATCATCCATAATATCATTATGAAGTTTTATGGTCAAGTGGAATTTTGAAGATATTTAAATGTTTTTCGGGACGGCCGAGCCGTCCCGGAAAAGAAAGAATTCAGACTTATTTATTCGGCCCTGATCGCCGCAAGCGGTGAAAGCTTCATTGCCCTTATCGAAGGAAGGAAGCCTGCCAGCATTGCTATCAGAGCGGCAAAGACGATGGACATGACTGCCAGCCATATGGGGATCTGTGAAATCCCCGCGCTCTCGCCTCCGTAGAACAGATCCTCCGTTGAAAGAAACCTGTTGAGCACGAAAGAGATAAGATATGACAGCCCTATGCCGACCGCCCCGCCGATAAATCCGATGTAGCCCGCTTCGGCAAGGAAAAGAAGCTGTATGTCCCTTATCCTGCAGCCGATGACCTTCATGATGCCGATCTCCTTGGTCCTCTCATAAATGGACATCATCATCGTGTTGGTGATACCGATGGCGGCAACGAAGAGCGAGATGGCTCCTATGCCTCCGAGCACGGCCTGGATGATATTCATTATCTCCATGTCGGATTCGAGCCACTCGGCATTTGCATATGTCTCGAACCCAAGAGCATTGATCTGCTGCTGGACAATGGTGACATTATCCATCTTGTCCACATTAACAAGAAGGGTTGAGTAAAATATCTCCTTGTAAGGCTTGCCGTTCTTGCGAAGAGGCTGTCCGGGGATTGCCCGGCCCTTAAATTCCTTGGCCAGTATCGCCTTAAGATCTTCAACGTCACAGTAGATGGAATAGCTGTCCTCGTTCCAGTCGCCGACTTCGCCCGCAATGACTCCCGCCGTCTCTACCATATACTTCTTGGGACTGCTCGATCCGGGGGCTCCGCTCTGGTAATCCATGTATCTGTCCACATCGAAGATCACGAACACGGGATCGTTCATGAGATCTATGTCGGGTGCCGTGCCGGTCTCCCAGTAATCATACCTGCCGGTCCTGATGTTGCGGAAATCCGCCGGGATGCAGTTGCCGTACACAAAACTGATCTGCCCGTCACCTGCAGGGATGCTGCCCTGACCGAGCTTTTCGGCCTTTTCTTCGAGCTGGGACCTTGAAATTCCCCTCAGGGTAAAAGTCCCGTCATATCCGCCGCACTTTATATACACGGTTGTCTCAAGCACGGCATCGACCGAATCGACATGTTCCATCCGGAGAAACTCTTCTATGCGCTCATCCGTCAGATAGGTATCTTCCGGATTCTTATTGTCATCCGTCGATTCGCCGTACCTTCCGGAGCGGTAAACCTCAATAGCCCTTAAGCTTCCCATCGATTCCATCGACGAAAGGAGTGCGGCCTTCATTCCGAATCCAAGCGAAAGCATCACAACTATGGAAGTTGTGCCTATGACAACTCCCATGATCGTGAGGATGGTACGTACTTTTCTCTTGAACAGGCTCTCCAGACTCATCAGGAGAAGATCGGATATCTTCATTGCTTAAATCTCATCATCATCGTCTAAATCTTCAAGGTCCTTAAGCATCTTCTTTTTCCTGCGCTTGCCGGAAACAACTCTCCAAACAACAATGGCAGCGACGACTATGACTATGACAGTGATCACTATGGGTTTCCAGTATACTCCCGTGCCGCCCTTTTCTTCGTCATATTCTCCGTCGAAGTTTGAAGGATCAGTTTCATCCCAGCCGTAATCATCTTCACCGTAATACGGCTCAGACACATACAGGAAGATCTCCTTGTCAAGGTATGATACGTTGCCGGCTTCATCTTCGTATGAGATCCTCGCGATAATGATGCCGTCGTCCTCGGTCGGAGCTACTCCGCTCACCATTGCGTCGACACTGCCCGTAGCTCCGGGTTCAAGCTTTCCGAGGAACGTGGAGCCTCCTTCAACGCTGTCTCCGATGAAATCCACCTGAACATTGTAAAGAGTGGTCTTTCCCTTATTGTAGACAGGGAACATGATATTGGCGGATCCTCCGACCTCGATGGATTCGGGAAGGATCTCGGCATCTCCGAAATCAACCCTTGCTTCCTGCCTTACGGGAATGGAGATGTTGGATGACATGGTGTAAGGTTTCTTCTGATTGTCCTCATATGCGGCATTGAGAGTTATGACATAGGGCTTCTGTGCAAGATCGCTCCTTGCCGTCATCTCGATGGATATGGTCGCGGTCGCTCCCGCGGGAATCGAGGTCATGAATTTTGTCGCAGAACCCGAAGTGGGAAGAAAGGCCTCGTATGTGGTCTCACTGTTCGATCCTTCGTTCGCTGCCGTGAAGTCAAACTGAATATTGGACACAGCCGTTGTGAGGGATGTGTTCTGAACGGTGACGGTAAGATTGAATGTATCTCCGGCATACACGACATCGGGATTGGTTGTGAATCCTGTCACTATGATTCTGGGGGTCGAGGTAGCAGGATTGGTTTGTGCGGAATCATAGAGATTACCCGCCGAAGGATTACCGATAATGTTGATATATGTCGTGACGGTGGTCGACTCTATCTGACCGTTCCTGTAATACTGGACCTTAAAGTCCAGAGGATAGGTGCCGGTCTTGGCATCCCCGGCAACATAGAAATACCAGGTTGCTTCCTGAGCCATGGCATGTGCCTGATAGATATCGTTCGAAGCACAAAGCTTGGGAATGATCAGAGCATTGGATGCGGTGGTGATCTCAAAGGGCCACTTGCCTACATCGGGATCTTCCTGAGGCGTGATGACCAGATCGGTGATATCGACCATTCCGAGATTAACAAGTGACAGGGTCACGGTGGTCAGTTCGCCGTATCTTGCAGTCGAAACAAGTGAAGCGTTGCTGATAAATATGAACTGCTCGGGGCTGGCGTATGAGACCGCACCATCGCCGGCAACGTCCTTCATGTTGGCTTCCATCGTGTTGACGTAATCGATCAGCTGGGAAACGAGCATGTCCGTGTCAGCTATGTACACATTGGCCTGATACCAGAGATCCTCAAGCTTCTTGATCGTCTCCTGAGTGAGATTGCCTGAATTGATGAGAGTATTCTTGCACTGGATGAGATATCCGTATGCTATCTCCCTGTCATCGTCGTTGATATGATCGGTCAGGGCATGATTCAGGAATGACTGCTTGAATTCAGCGGATACCCTGAGCGTATTGGAAGGCATCATCATGAACGATCCGAAGATCATCATTGAAATGAGTATTGTTGTCAGTATCTTCTTACACGTTTTCATTTAAGCTAATCTCCTCACCGGGCACAGCAAGCGTCCCGCCCGGAAGCGAATCCGGTTGTAAATTCTCTGCGTTTTCTCCCGACCCTCCGGGATGTTCTTCAATCTTTATGATCTTGCCATCCTTAATGTGGATGACCTTGTCTCCGAAGGATGCCAGATAGTTGTCATGCGTGACCATTACCATGGTCTGTCCTTTTTCGTGAACTATCCGCTGCATAAGCTTCAGGACTTCCAGCGTCGTGTTCGAATCGAGGTTTCCCGTGGGCTCGTCCGCAAAAACTATCTCGGGATTTACGACCAGCGCCCTTGCGATTCCCACTCTCTGCTGCTGGCCTCCGGACATCTGCCCGGGCCTGTGATCCATGAACTTTCCGAGGCCTACCATCTTCAGCATCCTGATCGCTCTCTTTTCCCTCACATCCCTGGGAACGCCCTGGAAAGTAAGCGGCATGGCCACATTCTCTATAGCAGTGAGATTCGGCATCAGGTTATACGACTGGAAAATGAATCCCACGTGCGCCTGCCTGAACATTACGAGCTGACTTTCATTTTTCTTCTCGATATGTTCTCCGGCTATGACGATCTCCCCTTTGGTGGGAGGTTCCAGCCCGGCCATCATGTTAAGAAGAGTGGATTTTCCGGAACCGGATGTTCCGACGATACAGCAGAACTCGCCTTTTGAGATACTGAAATCGACACCGTTAAGGGCACGAACCTTGTTTTCACCGATCCGATAGATCTTGTATAGATTTTTCACCTGTATGACAGGCTGATCCATTGTTTTTCCTCTGAAAAAATACCATATGTAGTCTGCAAAAACGGTTTCAGAACTACACCTAGATTACTATATCATAGCGGGATTAAAACGCAAGGAAGTTAACCATAAATTAAAGTAATTTAAACAATTCTTAAATAATCAAACGTCCCTTTTTCAAGTCTCCATTTTATCGACGGAAACGAGGCATCCCGGGTCACATGAAAGCACAAAAAAATCCCCCGGAAATGCATCCGGGGGATGAAAAAAACTGATGTAAAGTCAGATTACTTAAGGGTAACCTTAGCGCCAACTTCCTCGAGCTTCTTCTTGATCTCGTCAGCCTCAGCCTTGGGAGCAGCTTCCTTGATAACCTTGGGAGCAGCCTCAACAGTGTCCTTAGCTTCCTTGAGTCCAAGTCCGGTGATCTCACGAACAACCTTGATAACCTTAACCTTCTCAGCGCCAGCCTCAGTAAGCTCAACGTCGAACTCGGTCTTCTCCTCA
>JAIKZQ010000032.1 GCA_024682075.1 Lachnospiraceae bacterium | reverse complement strand
GAGCACGCGGTTCATACCCGCGGTGTCGAGAGTTCGAATCTCCCCCTCGCTACGCTGATGTGGCTCAGTCGGTAGAGCGTCGCCTTGGTAAGGCGGAGGTCACCAGTTCGATTCTGGTCATCAGCTCTGATCCCGAAACCTTCACGGTTTCGGGATATTTTTTTATGTCTTTTTTGTAATATATTGGTAATGTATTAAAATATCATATATATCCAATATTATTTCAAGGAGGAGAAATATATGTGCAGCGATAAAGCAAAGGTTATTGAGATGGTTAAGCAGAACGGATGGGCTTTGCGAGGTGCATCCGAAGAACTTCGTGCGGATAAGGAAGTGGTTCTTGCCGCTGTAAGTCAAAACGGAAGGGCCCTTCAGTATGCATCCGCAGAGCTTCGTGCCGACAGGGATGTGGTGCTGGAGGCTGTAAAGCAGAACTGGATCGCTCTGGGATATGCTGCGGATAAGCTGCGCGGAGACGATGAGATAATGATCGCTGCCGTAAAGCAGGATGGGACCGCGCTGCAGTATTACAATAAGGAAACCCTTGATAATCCCTATAGGAAATGGCTGCACCAGAATTTCCCGGGGCTTGAGTATGTAAATGAGCAGGATTGTTTTGATGCACTTTATTACGCATGTTATGTGAACAATCATTCAGAAATCAGCCCCGCAGAGCATCTTAGATTTGTTCAATTATTTAAAATAAAAGAATTATCGGATTTTTCCGGTGAAGAAACCGTGAGCGGAAAAGAAGAGTCTTTGACAGAAGCAGGATCTGCCGCTGAAGAACTTCCCGAGGAGAACAGTGAATTGTGGAAGGACAGGGAGTTTGTTCTGAAGACCGTGAAGAATCAGGGGGCTGCCCTTAAGTATGCCAAAGACTTTCAAAAGGATGACGAAGTTTCACTGGCAGCCGTCAGATCATACGGATGTGCACTGAAGTATGCAAACTGCCGGATGGAGTCGGATTTTCTGGATAAGGAACTGGTTCTTGAAGCAGTGAGGAAGGACGGCCTGGCACTTGAATTTGCCCCTGACAGACTTAAGGCTGACAGGCAGGTGGTTCTCGAGGCCATAAGACAAAATGCACGGGCAGTGAAATTTATGAACGAACGTTTTAGGAGTGACAAGGTGGTTGCAGTTGAGGCCATAAAGCATGGATTGCCCAGATATGAGTTTGAGCTCGGACGAAATGATCTGTTTAATACCATGAAATTACATAATGACCCGGATATATTGAAAGCCTTCTCGGAACAGGTATAAATCGATGCATACGTGCTTTTGCGTTGATGGAATACGCCCCGGATAGTGGTATAATATCTTCATATTAAAGCGTTCCATCTCCCTGCCCGGCAAAACAGGGTTAAGATGGAAATAATATCAAAAAAGGAGAAGAAAAGTATGAGCACATCAGGCCAAAGATCGGGATACACACCTCAGAAGGGCAGATTGAGCATGCGTTTAACGCTGATCCTTTTTGCTCTATTGCCGCTTGTTGTATCATCGATCATCATTGCATCTATAACAGTCACAAAGAGTAAGAACGAGATCGAGGATAATACCCATGAATCCTTCATTCAGGTAATAACCGATATCGGAAGCTCGTTCGATACCATCGTGGAAAATAACGAGGAGATCCTTAAGGGATACTCGGCAGCACCTATAGTTACTGAAGTCCTTTTGAATCCCGATGATCCGGAACTTGTAGGGAAAGCAGAGCAGTATACGCTGGATTATTTCGGAACGCTCGAGGGATGGGAAGGCATTTATATCGCAACATGGGAAACCCAGGTTGTTGCACATCCCGCAGCTCCTGTGATCGGAAGAGTTCTTCGTGAAGGCGATTCTCTCAAGGCCCTTCAGAATTCCATGCTCTCGGCTGACGGTGTTTATAATACCGGCATCATGGAAAGCCCCGCATCGGGTCAGATAATAATGTCAATGTATTATCCTGTCATGCATGACGGCACTCCGATCGGATTTGTCGGATGCGGATTCTACGTTCAGGATATTGCCGCAAAGCTTTCAGATGTAACCGCACTTGATTACAGCAGTGCATATGTTTATTTTGTGGACAGCAATGGAACGATGCTCTATCATCCCAATGAGGAAAAGATCGGCAATCCTGTTGAGAATGAAGCGGTTAAGAGCCTTGTTTCACAGATAGGTAACGGCGCTCATCCCGCTCCCGATGTCATTACTTATAATTTCAAAGGTGCGGATAAATACGCAGGCTATTACATCGGAGCAAACGAGAATTACATTGCGGTTCTTACCGCTGACAAGAGCGACGTGCTCTCGGCGATCAAGAAGATTCAGAAGATCACTCTTTTCATCACACTCATCTGTATCATAGTATTCGGCGGAGCAGCTTTATATGTTGAAAGACTGATCTCCACGCCTCTCATCAAGACTTCAAAATCCCTGGATGAGCTCAGCACGGGTAATGTCGCTACAAATTGCGAAGCTGTTTCGAAACTCAATGAGACTGTCACGCTCATCAATTCGTTCCATGCACTTCAGGATGCTCTCAGCAGCTCGATGGGATCGGTAAAGGAAGCAGCCGAAGCACTTGATCAGGCTATTGTGAATGTCGATGAGAAGACCGGAGATAATGTTGAGTCCGTATCCCAGATCAATACTGCGGTCAACGAGGTCGCAGAGACTTCCCAGTCGGTTGCCGAAAATGCACAGATCATGGCAGAGAAGGCTGTTGAACTCGGAACAAGCATTGAAGCCCTTCATGAGAATGTCGGTGTTCTCTACGAGGCTTCCCAGACCATTAAGAACGCCAATAACGATGCTACAGTATGCATGAAGTCGGTATATGCCGGAGCTAACCAGTCCGTACAGGCAATGAAGGAGATAACCGACAAGATCGGTGAAACCAACTCAGCCATCACCGACATAGTTTCAGCAATCCAGGCGATCGAATCCATCGCAGCTCAGACCAACCTTCTGTCACTCAACGCTTCGATTGAGGCAGCACGTGCCGGAGAGGCAGGCAGAGGATTTGCGGTCGTTGCTGATGAGATCAGAGCTCTTGCGGATTCCTCAGCAGAGTCGGCTAAGGAGATCAAGCGCATCATTGAGAATGTCATTGCACAGTCTAAGGGAACCGTTGATATTTCTAATCGCGTATCCGAAGTCGTAACGAAGGAGCAGGAGGATATCGAGAAGGCTCAGGAGAAGTTCAATGTTCTGTCAGACTCTGTAGAGGCTTCCATTTCCGAGATCGACACGATAAGACAGATGACCGGAACTCTCGATTCCATAAAGTCAGAACTTACCAACGCCACATCAGAGCTCGGTGCCATTTCGGAAGAGCTCGGAGCATCCGCCGAGGAAGTTGCTGCTTCCTGCCAGACAGTTACCGATGCATGCGCAGATACTCAGAACTCGACTTCCGAGATGCGTAACGTAAATGAAGACATGACAAGGGCTATTTCCTTCTTCAGATTCTGATGAAGTAAACGTCCGCCTGACCGGAATGATGATATGAGAATGAGCCGCCACGCCAAAACGGTGTGACGGCTCATTTTTGTTTGGAAAAGTACGGGAGGCAATCCTGCCCGGAGGATGATCATGGCACCTTTAAAGAATCGTTGGAAGTAAACCCCATAAGATGATATAATGTTTTAATATCGTGATGCCGGTGACGGCAAAACGGGGATTAATGCATTTTAGTTCTGAAATTGCTTTTGAGGGGAAAATATGAGTGACGAGAATGTGAGCGGCACTGAAAGGCTGAACAGGAAGGAGACGACTGTCAGGCTCATTCCGCTTTTGGTACTTTCGCTTTTGTTCCTGATCTCCGGGATCATATTGTTTCATTCACAGTTTACGGTAATCTCCGTGATCACTGTGATCGTTGAAGCAGTGGTTGCGGGGTTTGGAGAGGAACTGATCTTCAGGCTGATAATACTCGGGCTTTGCTTTAAATTCCTGAAAGAATCAAAGCATGTTCCGGCTGTTATAGTTGTAAGTGTTCTTTTCGGACTTGCCCACTTTGCCAATCTGAGGGGAGGCAGCTTTGAGTTCAGTATGGTACTGTTCCAGGTCGTGGCTGCCGGAGTTGCCGGACTCATGTTCGGATTCATATTTTATAACTCGCGCAGTTACTGGCTTTGTGCCGGAGTGCATTTCCTCTACGATCTCGGCGTATTTACCATCAGCATCGGAGTCGGGAATCTGACTCTTGCTGGAGTGGGAGATCTTATCAGTGAGCTCCTCATCATAGCATTGTGTGGGCTGATCATTGCTTCACTTGTGAAAACGAGCGCAAAGTTTCTTCGCATCGAGATGATACTCGGACTGATACTGGCAGTGACGATCACTGTTTTGAAGTTCATTGCATATTCCGCATTATGATCATCAGTTTCCTGTTAGGAGAATTATTTTAATATGGCTATCACAAACAATACGGTAAAGGCATTAAAGGACAGACAGTACACCAATGAGGTACTCCTGGAAGCACTTCTGCTTAAAGATGATGCCCAGCAGGAACTTTTTGAACTGGCAAGAGAAAGAAGAGCCGAGTGCTTTCCTGATAACCGGGCTCAGGCCAGAAGCGTCATCGAGATCTCGAATCTCTGCAGGCAGAGGTGCCGCTATTGTTCCATCGGCGGTAAAAACCAGAAGATCAATTATTCGCTGGATGCAAATCAGATGGAGATGCTCATGGACCACCTCTATGGCAAAGGACGCAGGGTAGTGCTCCTTCAGTCCGGTGAGAATCCCAGTGAAGTGTTTATAAGAGATGTCGTGACGGCCATCGGAAATATCAAGCTTCGTCACAAAGACCTTCGTATCATTCTCTGCATGGGTGATCTTTCCAGAGATCAGTATCAGAGGCTTTACGATGCGGGCGCTACGGATTACGTTATCAAATTCGAGGCTTCCAACGAGGAACTCTTCAAGTACTGCAAGCCCAATGACGATCTGGACAGAAGGCTTAAATGTATCATGGATCTGAGCGATATCGGCTACAGAGTCGGCTCCGGAAACATAGTCGGTCTTCCCCGCCAGACTCTTGAGGATCTTGTTTCCGATCTGCAGCTTGTACAGGAACTCCCGCTTGGAATGAACAGCACGACGATCTTCATTCCCGCCGAGGATTCGGAATTTGCCGCAGAACCTGCCGGGGATCCCAATCTTACTTTAAACATGATGGCGATAATGCGAATCATGAATCCATACAGACTCATGCCCACCACAAGCTCGCTTGAGAAGATGATTCCTGACGGTCAGTATCTCGGACTTATGGCAGGTGCAAATACGATAACGATACACGATGGCACGCCCGAAGAACTTCAGGCATATTTCCCAATCTACTCAACACATCGTGTTCGTCCGCAGATAGAGCATTTCAGAGATATCCTGAACCGTGCGAACATGACGGCGGATATCTGCGAGTAAAGAAAACAAGAAGCATCGGGCTTTCGGCCCGATGCTTTTTTAATCCGGATCCGGTGAAAATTCCATGACTCCGTTTTCGTCTATATCATAATCATCAATTTCGTCCTCGGAAGATACCACACTGTCAATGGCGCTAAGTACCTTGTCATATTCGGACAGGAACTTTGAGTGGTTTTCATGGACAAAGGTGCCGTTTCCTTCTTTGGCGGAAGTTTCGAGTTCCAGTGCGATCCTGTAAGGCGCCTCAGCACCTATCATGGCTGATGTGCTCTTGAGAGAGTGGATGAGGATCCCGTAATTGCTAAGATCGCCCGCATCCATGAATTTCCTCAGGTCTTCTTTCTTTTCGGCTGCACCTCTTACGTATTCGAGAAGCATGGAGCGGTAGAATTCGTCATCGCCTCCGCAGTTTGCAAGGCCCTTTGCGGTATTGATGCCGCTGTCTTCGAGGATCTTGAAGGGAGATTCCGTTATCTCGACATTAGCCTGCTCCCGGTTTTCTTCTTCCTGATCCACGATCTCTATCTTCTCGGCAGGAATGTATTTTCTGAGCATTGTCTCAAGATAGGTGCTGTCGATGGGCTTGGTAAGATAGTCGTTGAAGCCCTTGGACAGGTATCTTTCCCTGGCTCCGACGACTGCATCGGCTGTAAGGCATATGACGGGCGTTGCAGCGTTAGGACCGTCCTTGTGGCTTCTGATCTTACGGAATGCCTCTTCACCGTCCATCTCAGGCATTCTCTGGTCCATGAGAATGACATCGTATTTATTTTTGAGCGCAAGCTCTACGCCCGTCTTTCCGCCGCCTGCGGTGTCAATCCCTACAAGAGTATCCTTAAGGAATTCAGTGGCAACGATAAGGTTCATCTTGGTGTCATCGACTATGAGTATCCTGGCTTCAGGTGCCCTGAAGCTTTCATGATATGCTTTCTTTTCTCCGAGGCTCTTCTCGAATTTCTCCTTGAAGTTGCCGACAGGTTCTTCGGAAAGGATGACCTGGGGGATCATTATCGTAAAGGTGGATCCTTTGCCGTATGTGCTCTCAACCCTGACGTCTCCGTTCATCATCTCAAGGAGCATCTTGGTGATCGCAAGTCCGAGACCGGTTCCTTCCTTGGTGCTGTTCTTCTCGAGATCGACTCTTTCAAACTTGCCGAAGAGTTTTCCGATGTTTTCTTCACTGATGCCGATTCCGGTATCCGTGACTGCGGCAATCAGTTCAATGACGGACTTTCCGTCTTCATTTGTCTTTCTTTCGCCTGCCGTGATCTTAAGCGAGACACTTCCTTCGTCGGTATATTTGACCGCATTGTTCAATATGTTCGTCATTACCTGACGCACTCTTACAACATCGCCGTAGAGGTGGTCGGGGAGGTCCTTGTCAACATCCGTCACGAATGTGAGGTTCTTTTCCCTTGCCTTGAAATAGATCATGTTGCTGACATCATTGATCACGGAACTCAGCTGATATTCCACTTCGACGATGTCCATCTTGCCTTCTTCGATCTTCGTGAAGTCAAGGATGTCATTGATGATGGCAAGCAGGTTGCTTCCTGCACTGTCCACGTTGCCTGCATAATTCCTGATCTTCTTGAATGCCTCGTGATAAGCCATCGGACTTGCACCGGCAAGTTTTTCCGCTTTGGCGGATTCCCTGAGTATCATTTCGTTCATGCCCAGCACGGCATTGATGGGCGTTCTTATCTCGTGGCTTGTGTTTGCAAGGAAATCGGTCTTTGCTTCACTGGCACGCCTTGCATCCTCGATAGCGGAGTCCTGCTTGATCCTTGCTTTGACTATCTCATACTGGGCGATGGCACACATTCCGACGTTGACAAGATACATCATGGGAAGGCGTGAATAATAGACAGCCGGAAACTGATAGCCGAGTTCCCTTAAGGGCGTATTCATGTAAATCGCCATTATTATGAAGAATACGAGGTTGAAATACAGGCCGTAAGCCAGGTTGAAGAAAAAGAAGACGACCGGGACAGCAACGAAATACAGGAAGATGCTCGAGCCCTCGGTTCCTCCCGTATACAGGAAGAAAAAGAATGTGATCCAGTAGACAAAGCACTGTACCTGTATGGCAAGATGCGCAAGCCAGGGACGTTTCTTTTTGCCAAATTTGCAGATTGAGAAGTTCATCACCGCGATCGCGGTCATTATCGCACAGAAAAGAGCATATTTGGCAACAAGCATCTCTCCGCGCATATAGTTGTCGAAACACAGATAGAAGCAGAAGACTACCGTGACCGAGTAGATGATGATCATGAGAGTCAGATTAATCTGTACATATCTCTCATCTATTTTGAAAAGGTGGAATTTCTTTTTTCTGCTCATAGTGATCTCCGGAATTGTCCCCTGCGGGCTGATTGGCCGTCACATCCCGAATGCGGGACACGGATGACGGCATACACAGACATTATAAGGTATATGTGCGAAAAGATTCAATCACCGCATTTACGGTCCCGGGACCGATCCTTAACATAGATTTAACATTGCGATGTCTGTGAATTTAACCACGGGATGGTAAAATGATATCTGTATGGAGGTCATAAAATGACAATATCTGATATCATTGCTCTTTTATCGGGAATAGCACTTTTCCTGTTCGGAATGACCCTGATGGGCGACGGACTTAAAGCCACATCCGGCAATAAGCTTGAGCCGGTCCTGTTCAAGCTGACCGACACGCCGTTAAAGGGACTGCTCCTCGGAAGCGGAGTCACTACGGTCATACAGTCATCATCAGCGACATCCGTCATCGTGATGGGGTTCGTCAATTCCGGCATGATGAAGCTAAAGCAGGCGATTCCCGTGATACTGGGAGCGATACTCGGTACCAGCATAACCGGATGGATCATCTGTCTGAGCTATATAGATGGTGCGGGTGGCATCAGCAGTCTGCTTTCCACATCGACCCTGACCGGAGTAGTGGCCATAATAGGCATTTTCTTCAGGCTCTTCTGTAAGGACAAGACCCGCCGCCATATTGGTGACATCCTTATGGGGTTTGCCATCCTGATGTTCGGCATGAGCACCATGAGCGGTTCTGTCGGAGGCCTCAAGGAACAGGAATGGTTCGATGCCGTTCTGACCACAATGAGAAATCCTGTATTCGGAATAATAGTCGGCATACTGATCGCCGTGCTCTTGCAGTCTGCATCGGCGGCTGTAGGTATTGTTCAGGCCCTGTCCGTGACGGGTGCCATCGTTTTTGATAATGCATTTCCCCTTCTGATGGGAATCTCGATAGGAGCAGCGCTCCCTGTCATGATCGCCGCACTCGGCACCAATACGAACGGCAAGAGAACGGCATTAAGTTACCTGGTCTCATGCGTCCTGGGAGTCATGGCATGCGCCTCCATCTACTACATAGTCGATTCGGTCTTTGCTTTCCCTTTTGAGGGCATAAGCATGAATCCCGTCTATATCGCAATAGTAAATACCGCACTCAGATTGTTCATGATCGCAGTGCTGTTTCCTTTCATGGATATCCTTGAGGCACTCGTGTGCCTGATCATCCCTGAAAAGAATGCCGGTGCACGTGACGAAGTCATCCTTAATGACAGATTCATAATACACCCGTCCCTTGCGATCGAGCAGAGCCGCCTTGCAATAAACAAAATGGCAGAGGAAGCTTCGCAGGCGGTCCTCGATTCCATCCATCTTGTCGGAAGATACAGCGAGGCGGAGTATGAGAAGGTTCAGGAACTTGAAGATTCAGGCGACCATTATGAGGACGTCCTGGGTTCCTTCCTCATGAAACTTTCCGGACAGGAATTATCCGAGAGACAGGAAAGAGAATCCACCATTTATCTCCACACATTGTCGGACCTTGAAAGATTGTCGGATCATGCGATGAATATAGCGGGAAGTGCAAAGGAGATCCATGACAAGAGGATCACTTTTTCCGAGGATGCACATCATGAACTGTCCGTGATCTCTGCAGCCGTGAGGGAGATACTTGACATAACCCTCAAGGCTTTTTCCGAGGAGAATCTTCAGCTTGCCAAGAAAGTGGAGCCTCTTGAGGAAGTCATAGACGACATATCCAATGAGATGAAGCTGAACCATACCGAGAGACTTCAGCAGGGAAGGTGCAGCATCAACCAGGGATTCGTGTTCAATGATCTGATCACGGATTATGAGCGCATTTCCGATCACTGCTCCAATATCGCCGTCGCACTCATCGAGATCTATTCGGGCTCTTTTGCAACTCATGAATACCTGGGTCAGGTCAAGGAAGAGCACAGAGATAATTACGACAAATGTTACAATGAATATAAGAACAGATTCGCACTTGAAAGTTCTTCGTGAGGGCATGGGATGATCTATATTCTTGAAGATGACGAAAGCATCAGAAAGCTTGTGATATATGCGCTGGAGACGCAGGGCTTTGAAGCGGACGGATTTGAAAATGCCGAAAGGTTCTGGGAAGCATTTGATGAAAAAAAGCCCGAGCTTGTCCTGCTGGACATCATGCTTCCGGGTGAGGACGGTATATCCGTTCTGAAGCGCATCCGGAAAAGCGGCGATAAAGTTCCGGTCATAATGCTCACGGCCAAGAGCACCGAATATGACAAGGTGACGGGGCTCGACCTGGGGGCGGATGATTATGTGTCGAAGCCTTTCGGAATAATGGAGCTGATCTCAAGGATCAGGGCCGTCCTGAGAAGGAGCGGAGAAACTTCCAGAACGAGCGGTGAATACAAATGCGGCAGCCTGAAGATATACTGGGACAGACATGAAGTGTATGTTGGCGATAAGGCTGTGACACTAACTAACAAAGAATATGAACTGCTCAGGCATCTGATAGAATATAATGGAACCGTGCTGGACCGTGAGGTGCTCCTGGAAAAAGTATGGGGCATCGGGTCCGAGAGGGAAAACAGGACACTTGACGTGCACATAAGGACCCTGCGCTCCAAACTCATGGATGCGGGAGATATGATACAGACCGTGCGCGGCGTTGGATATAAGTTCATCGGAGAAGACATCAATGACTAAAACAATATTCAGAAACACATTTCTGGTCGGAGTGCTGGTGCTCGGCATCTGTTCATTTCTGTTTTTCGGACTCCAGTATACACAGACTATCGAGGAGACCTTCGAGGTACTGAGCCAGGAGACCTCGATAGCGATAGCCGGACTGGAAACAAACGGGATCGATTTCCTTAAGAAGCTCGATGATACCAACAGGGTCACCTGGATAGATCATGAGGGCAATGTGCTCTACGACAGCGAGCACGATAATCTCACTTCCAATCAGGCTTCATATTCCGAGGTCGAGGAAGCACTTGAAAGCGGAGAGGGACAGGCTACCAGAAAATCCGACATCAGCGGAGAGCAGGCCATGTATTACGCAAGACTGCTGAGCGACGGAACCGTCCTCAGGCTCAGCCGCCCCGTGGGTGTGGTGATGTATGCCCTTGTTGCGGTCAGTCCGGTTTTGTGGGTTCTCGTCCTGGTCCTGATCATTTCCGGAATCCTGGCATTCCGCGCAGCCAAGCAGATCGTCACTCCCATCAACGATCTTGATCTTGATAATAAGTCGAGCAATCCCTATCCCGAACTCTCGCCTCTTCTTGACAAGATAGAAGAACAGAAACTCATGATCCAGGAAGAGTCGAATCTTCGCGAGGAGATGAGGAGAGAGTTTTCCGCCAATGTGTCCCACGAACTCAAGACACCCCTCACATCGATCTCGGGTTTTGCGGAGCTTTTGGCAGCAGGCGGAGTCTCGCCGGATAAGGTCACGGAGTTTTCACGGGATATCTATAAGGAATCGCAGAGACTCATCTCGCTTGTCAATGACATCATGAAGCTCTCCAGGCTCGATGAGGAAGCGGATCTGCCGCCGAAGGAAGATGTTGACCTGCACGAATTGTCAAAGCGTGTCATCGAAGACATTGCACCTGTCGCTGCCAAGGATAATATCTTCATGGATGTGAAGGGCGAGAGCGCACATATCATGGGCGTTAACCAGCTCCTTTACGAGATGCTCTACAACCTGTGTGACAATGCGATCAAATATAACTATCCCGGCGGAAAGGTCACGGTAGAAACTCTTGTCGAGGAAACTACCGTCAAGCTGACCGTTGAGGATACCGGCATCGGCATTCCCAAGGAACATCAGAAGAGAGTGTTCGAAAGATTCTACAGAGTGGACAGAAGCCATTCGAAGGAGATCGGCGGAACCGGACTCGGACTGTCGATCGTAAAGCACGGTGCCATCTATCATGATGCTGATGTTGCAATCGACAGCACTCCCGGCAAGGGCACCAGGATCACTCTTACGTTTCCTAAGTGAACATTCATGAGCGGGTCCTGTCAGTGATTCACGTAGTTAAAAACTTATGAGTAAAAAATACAAGGTCGGTGATCATTACACCTTCGGAAAGTACATGCAGGGCGAGATAACCGAGTTCTACTCCTTTTAGGATTTCTACAGATACATCTTCAAATTCGTGATAAGCGTGGGTGATCTTCCCGGATGATAAACACCTCTCTCGCCTGCGAGCGTGAGAGGTGTTACAATTATGGGGAAGATTAATGAATGAAAGGATCTCACATGGCATCCTACGTCATTGCAGACATTCACGGAGAATATGATATGTTCCTGAGACTTCTGGACAAGATCGGTCTTAAGGAGTCCGATGATCTGTACATACTTGGTGATGTGCTCGACAGAGGACCTCATCCGATAAAGACCCTCCTGAAACTGATGGAGATGCCGGAAGTCATCCCGATAGTCGGCAATCATGAAGTCATGGCGCTGGACGGACTGAAGCTCCTGAATACCGAGATCACGGAACGGTCCGTTGAATCGCTTGACAAAGAGCTGCTGGGGAATCTCCTGGACTGGCAACGGAACGGAAGCGAGACTACCATTGCGGAGTTTGGCACACTTGATCCTGAGATGAGATCCGAGGTGATAGAGTTCATCGGGAGCTTTTCCATGTATGAGGAAGTAAATGTCTGCGGCAAAGAATACCTGCTGGTTCACGCGGGACTCGGAGGATACCGCCCGGGCAAGAGGATAGAGGAATACTCACTGAAAGATATCATCTGGGACAGGGCGGATTACGATGTAAGGTATTTCGATGACGTATATGTCGTGACCGGTCATACACCCACTCAGAACATTGCATCAAATCCGCGTCCGGGTTATATCTACAGAGCCAATAACCACATAGCGATAGACTGCGGATCATTTATTCCCGGAGGAAGGCTTGCCGCTTTCTGCCTTGATGACGGAAGTGAGTACTATGTTGAAAGAAACGAATGAACAGATCGCTTAAGAAAAGAATCATATTCGGCATCGTAAGCCTGATCCTCCTTGGAGTGGAGATCATCATCGGAATGTTTGCCCGGGGCTGGGTGCGTAACTACTTTGGAGATGTGCTGGTCGTGATCCTGCTATATGCGCTTTTCAGGACCTTCAGCCCGGATAAGCCGGATAAATGGTTCCTGCTGCCGACTGCGATACTTGTCTTTGCCTTCATCGTGGAGTTTTTGCAGCTTTGGGGATTTTGCGACAGATTCGGCATTACGAACAGATTACTCAGGATCATCATAGGAACGGGTTTTTCCGTGGCGGATCTTGTCAGTTATGCCATAGGGATCATACCTTGCTATATTGCGGAGAGAAGAACATTATGAAAAAGAAAAAACACATATTCTGGGGGCTCATGCTCATTCGCGCACTTGCCGGATGCACCCCTTTCGGACAGGTCATGGACGGAGACGGAATGGTAAGGACATTTGAATATACTCAGATCACGCAGGAACAAGCCATGGAGATGATGGAACTTGACGACGGACACGTGATCGTGGATGTGCGCACGGAAGAAGAGTATGCAGAGGGACACATTCCCGGTGCAATTCTTATTCCCAATGAAAGCATAGAGACGACGCCTCCGGAAGAACTTCCCGATTATGACCAGATCATCCTGATATATTGCCGCAGCGGAAACCGCAGTAAGGAAGCGGCTCAAAAACTTGCCGACATGGGATATGCAAATGTTTATGAATTCGGCGGCATCATCGACTGGACCGGAGAGATCGTGACAGACTGATGATCAGGGGGACGGTTTCAGTGTTTTACCCGGGAGCACTATATGGGAACAATAAGAGATTATATTAAATGGCGCGGAGATCTCGAATTCGAACGCGACAGTTTCAATGTCATAGATAATCTTATATTGTCCGTTGTCTCATATGTGGAGATGGACGGGCTCTTTGATAGTGATGAGGCGGAGCCGCATACGATCGCTGAGATAAGCAAGGCGTATTTTGCTGACCGCTACGATGAGAAGAAATATAAGGAAGGCTCGGTGCTGTATGATGCTCCTCTTATTCTGCGTGACATAGCAAATACACGCAGATTCCGTAAGGTGAAAGTACAGAATTATCTCAGCCTGAATGACACGAAGAGAACGCTTCAGTTTGCCGCGATGGAATTCCTGCTTCCGGACGGGACCGGTTATGTCGCATTCAGGGGAACGGATGACACACTAGTCGGATGGAAGGAAGATTTCATGCTGGCTGTAAGGGAGACAGAGGCTGAGAAGGAAGCTGCATCATACATTAACAGGATCGCTTCGACTGATGACAGGCCTCTGATCTTAGGAGGACATTCCAAGGGAGGCCACCTTGCAGTTTTTGCGGCTGCCGAATGTGACGGGAGATATCGTGACCGCATCATGACCGTGTACTCCAATGACGGTCCGGGATTTACGGAGGTTTACGCTTCCGGAAAAGCGATCAGGGACGTGACGCCCAAGCTGATCAGCATCATCCCCGAGGATTCGATAGTAGGCCTTTTGATGAAACCTGTCGTTAAGCCCATCGTTGTAAAGAGCACCGCAAAGTATGCCTATCAGCATAATCCCGCAAGCTGGTGCCTTGAAGGCACCAAGCTCGATCACATAGCTTCCGTCAGCAAGACCGCTAAGTATATGGATAAGCTGCTGAAGGATAATCTTGGCAAGAT
Source organism: Lachnospiraceae bacterium (assembly GCA_024682075.1). Lineage (GTDB taxonomy): Bacteria > Bacillota > Clostridia > Lachnospirales > Lachnospiraceae > AC2028. The sequence goes on along the minus strand of JAIKZQ010000032.1, from coordinate 8,809 downwards.
GACACCCGAGGAGCTTGATGTGTTTGCTGAGGACCTGTTCGCGGTATTCGAGTCAACAGGTGCAATGACAGTAACGGAACTGAAAAAAGGCGGCCTCAGGTCACTTCGCATAATGGCGGCAGGGCTTAGGAAAGCCGAGAAGGGTGAACGAGGGGACGGTTCTTCCGTTCACAAATTGTGTTTCCATGAAGGAGGAGAAAAATGACATTTGATGAAGTTGTAAACAAGGTGAGAAAGCTTGCATCCGAAGTGGATGCGTCCGACAAGGGCTTCCTGGCAGTACAGATCAACATTACCGGCAAGGACAGCGGAGTGTTCTATGTAGAGGTGAAGGATCACAGGATAAATGTTGAACCTTATGAGTACTATGACAGGAACTGTGCGATCACCATCAACATGACCAATTTCAACAAGCTGATCGACGGCAAGCTCGATCCCATCCTCGCATTCACTACCGGCAAGCTGAAGGTAGAGGGCGATGCCGGCAAGGCTCTTGAGTTCTCAAATCTGCTGAAAAAATAAGACGGGGAGAAACCAGCATCATATGCTTTAAGTGGGACGGTATCGTCCCACTTTTTGTGTATACGGGGAACAATGCTTATTGAGAGAAATATATTGAACAGCTAACGCTGATATGGTGCGTTAGCACCATATTTATGCTAAAATCGTATCTGTGGACTTTAATGAACACAGAGGTGAAATAATATGAAATATATCGTTAAAAGGCTTGGCAGAAGTGTAGAAATATCTGAGGCAACATCTTCGTTACTTATCTATAGAATCCCTTATCAAAATCTTTCACAGATTTCTGAAGAACCCATAAAGATCAATAATAAGTTCATAGTTTACATTCTGTACGGTGAAAGCCGGGACGGAGCTGATTATATTTATGTGGGCAAATCGACAAATGGTCTGAAAAACAGACCTACTTCTCACGATGATAAATACGATAATTGGACATATTGTTATGTGCTGACACAGCTTGAGGAAAGAACTTTCTTTAACGATGGAACTATCCAGTATATCGAGGACAAGGTCAATAAACGCGTTAATGAGCTGAATCATTACAGGAATACGACCAAGGTTACAAATGCCGGTACTGCAAACAGTTTTGATATGGAAGACTGTGATGAGTATCTGTCTAAGGCGTTTGAGATGCTGGATGTTTTGGGGCTTGATCTGATCACTCATATCGATGACGAATCGGCGAAAGAAGCAGATAAAGACGATGAGGAGTCGGGTATAGGCGTTATTCCTGATGGACATTACTATATGTCCAGAAAGATAAAGAGATGGAAAAACAAAACCGTCAAAGCAGAAATGCTTGTGTCTAAAGGGAAGTTCATGGTTCTTTCCGGCAGTGATTTTTGTCCTGATGAAGGTCCCGGACTAATAGATTCAATAAGAATAAAGAGAGAAAAAGCCACCGTGATTAATTACAAGTTAAAAGAAGATGTTGTTCTTGGAACCCCTTCGGGAGCGGCAAGTTTTATTATTGGGGCTGCCGTAAACGGCTGGACTTCATGGAAAACCGCAAGCGGTATAGCAATTGATTCTTTTAGAAAATGACATATAGCACTGATTGTTAGCTGTGGAGAAGATGCAATGGCTCATATTTCAGAATATGATGTTGAAACTAAATTCATAGACCGCCTGGAATCTATCGGATATGAATACATAGAGCTGAAAAACTATGATGATGTTCTCAAGAATCTGAGAGTCCAGCTTGTCAGGTTTAATGAAAAGAAGCTTATTGAGGCAAAGGGTACTGCAGACCTGTCAGATTCCGAATTCGACAGGATTCTTATTCATCTGGATAATAAATCCGTATATGAGTCGGCCAAGATCCTTCGCGATAAATATGTATTATCTCTAGATAACGGCAAGACCGTTTATCTTGATTTCTTCTCTTTTGATACCGACAGGAATATCTATCAGGTTTCCCATCAGATTACAATGGATCCCACTCACAAAGATGATGTGAGTTATAAGAACCGTTACGATGTGACGGTCTTTATTAACGGACTTCCCATAGTTCAGATAGAACTGAAACGTCCCGGTGTCGAGATTAACGAGGCGATTAACCAGATTAATCGCTATAGGAAGTTCTCATTTAAGGGTTTATTCAGATATCTTCAGATCTTTGTGGTTTCAAATTCGGTTCAGACCAAATACTTCTGTAATGAAAACGAAATGGAGAATGGTCTGTACAATCCCATATTAAAGTCCCTTGTATTCTTTTGGACAGATGTAAACAATAAGAGAATTAATACTCTTGAAGAGTTTACTGCAGAGTTCTTCAGAAAAGCATCCCTGACTGAAATGCTCGACAAGTTCATGGTCATCAAGTCCACGGAACCTGTCCTTATGGTCATGCGTCCCTATCAGATTTATGCGGTAAAGGCTGCCAGAAAGAGGATTCTTGAGGCTAATCAGAACGGATATGTATTTGCGTGTACAGGATCCGGTAAGACACTCACCTCATTTAAACTTGCCCAGCTTCTTAGAGATGAGCCGGTCATAGATAAAGTTGTATTTCTTATAGACCGTAAGGATCTCGACGATCAGACGGTTGATGAATATAACAGTTTTGAGAAAGACTGTGTTGATAATTCTGACAGTACTGCAGTCCTTGTCAAGCAGCTTCAGGAAACAAACCGCAAACTGATCGTCACAACAATTCAGAAAATGGCCAATGCCGTAAAATCCAAGAGATATGAGACTCTTATGGATGAATATCACGATAAAAGGGTCATTTTCATCATAGACGAATGCCATCGCTCCCAGTTTGGAAAGATGCATGGAGACATCGAGAGGCATTTTGGTAAGGCGAATTATATCGGCTTTACCGGAACTCCTATTTTTGAAGCAAATAAGGGGGCAGACGGAAGGACAACTGCGGATGTCTTTAATGCCGGATATCTTCCTGATGGAAAAAAGAGAGATGCATGTCTCCACAAATATATGATCAAGGATGCTATCGCAGATGGAAATGTCCTTAGATTTTCTGTTGAATATCAGAGAACTATCTTTGCTCACCACATTGCAATGAAGGGTATCGACCCCGAGCAATTGGATGATCCGGAGTATTGCAAGAGACACAATATCGATATTGATGGACTGTATCATGATGATGAAAGAATTCGCAGAGTGGCGGAGCATATCCTGGATCATCATGATCAGCACGTTCATCCACAGGGAAAAGATATCTACACGGCACTCTTTGCTGTTGACTCCATAAAGACGCTTGGACAGTATTACGATGTTTTCAAGGAACTAAATGCAAAGCGTCCGGAAAATGATAGATACAAAATAACAGCTATCTTCAGTTATGGCACAAATGAAGATATGGATGAGAAGGGTGATGAACATTCCGCAGAGTTTCTTGATCGCATTATGGGCGATTATAACGAAATGTTCGGCACATCCTTCAGCTTGGATGGCTTTGATTCGTATCGCAAGGATATTTCCAAGAGGCTTAAGCAGAAGAATCTTCCTCAGGTTGACATTCTCCTTGTTGTAAACATGATGCTTACCGGTTTCGACGCGAAACCGCTTAACACATTGTACCTTGATAAGAACCTTATATGGCACTCTCTTGTACAGGCATATAGCCGTACTAATCGTGTCGACAAGCCTACTAAGCAGTTTGGTCAGATCGTTTCATATCGTAATATCAAAAAGTGGCAGGACGAGGCTCTTAGGTTGTTCTCGGGGGATGGAGATCCTAACGAATACCTTCTTGAGAACTATGAATACTATCTTCAGAAATGGATCAATCAGGAACCCGTGCTCAGAAAGGTAGTCCGTACTGTAGATGATGCGGGACAACTTCAGAATGAAGACGAGATTCGTATGTTCATTATAGCCTTCAGAACGATGGTCGGAACTCTGGCAACGCTTAAGACGTTCAGTAAGTTTGACTGGGCTGATCTGGCAGTTGTTATGGGAGAAGAGGAATACGAGGGATTCAAGAGTTGGTACTTGTATTATAAAGATCAGGCAATTAAACCGGATCCCAAAGTTCCCGTTCCAGTAGATGTTGATTTCGATATTGAACTTGTTCGAACGGACCGGATTAATGTTGTATATATCCTCAATCTGCTTAAATCTGTTAATAAGGCAGGAAAGACGGCGGAAGAACGTGAGGCTGACCTTGATCTGATCCTGCGTGAGATTGAACGTTCCGATAATGAATCTCTTCGTGCCAAGAAGGATCTTATGGCAGAATTCATCAGAACCAGATTCTACGATCTGTCGGATGATGCGGATGTACAGGCTGCCTATGAAGAATTTGAAAAAGAACACCAAAAGGCTGAGCTGGAAGAGTTTGCATATGAAAATGAAGTTGATTATGAAATCATAAGCAGTATCATGACAGACTTTATCTTCAACGGAAAGATCACAGAAGAGTCCATAAGAAAGCGATTGGAAGCATATCATCTCGGAATATTAAAAACTACCATGCTTACCGAGAAAATACAGGAATTCATTAAACAGACATACATTAAGTTTAAGGCGGAGGGCGAATAATGGCTATCAATACGGATAAGGTTCAGTCACAGGCTGCGGAACTGTCATCACAGCTTTGGTCAATAGCAAATGACCTGCGTGGCGGTATGGATGCCAACGAATTCAGAAACTATATCCTGGGAACGATTTTCTATAGGTATCTGTCCGAAAGAACAGAGACCTATATGCAGGATATTCTTAAGGATGACAATCTTTCCTATGAGGATGCTTTTGCGAGTAAGGATTTTAAGCCGATTGTAGAAAAATGGAGCCTTGAACATCTCGGATATATCATTAAGCCCGAGAATCTCTTCAGAGAGCTCTATCGTAAGGTTATTAAGCCTGTTGGCGATGGAGATAAGTTCTCTGTAGAAGATTATGAGCGCGCGGTAAATGAACTTACCGGTTCAACTCTTGGTCATAAGTCAGAAGCTGCGTTTGCCGGCCTTTTCGATGATATGCGTCTTCAGGACACAAGACTTGGAGATACCGTATCTGAAAGAACCGACAAGATCGGTAAGGTTATTGCCAAGATCGGTGAAATTGATATGGACCTGCAGGACCAGGAATTCGATGTTCTCGGTACTGCATATATGATACTGATCGGATTATTCCAGAGCGGAGCGGGAAAGAAGGGCGGAGAGTTCTTTACTCCTGTCGGCCCCTCGACATTATGTGCAACGCTTGCTTCTCTTGGGCTTGATGAGGCTAAAACGGTGGGAGACTGTACCTGCGGATCCGGATCCATGCTTCTTGATATCAGAAAGCATCTTACAACAGGACGTGTCGGACATTTCTATGGTCAGGAGAACAATCCTACAACATATAACCTTGCCCGCATGAACATGCTCATGCATGGAATTGATTATCAGAACTTCGATATATACAAGGGCGATACTCTCAAAAATGATATGTATGGAGAGGATTTGAAACTTGTTGTTCAGGTTGCAAATCCTCCTTACAGTTTGAAATGGGATGCTGATCCCAGCCTTCTCGATGATCCCAGGTATTCCGGAGTGGATAAACTTGCTCCCAAATCTCATGCTGATTTCGCTTTCCTGCAGCACATGGTATACCATATGGATGAAAATGACGGAAGAATAGCTATCCTTCTTCCTCATGGGGTTTTGTTCAGAGGTGGTGCTGAGGAGGATATCAGAAAGTACCTTATCTGCACCATTAACAGACTTGATGCGGTAATCGGACTTCCTGCCAATCTTTTTCACGGAACCTCTATTCCAGTCTGTATTCTCGTCCTTAAGAGTAAGAGAAATGGAAATTCCGGCAATATTCTCTTTATTGATGCTAGCAAAGATTTTATCAAGGGTAAGAATCAGAATGAGCTGTCCGATGAGCATATAAACAAGATCATTGAGACATATAAGAATAGAACAGACGTCGATAAATATGCTCATGTGGCATCGATGGAAGAGATTGAGGCAAACGGATATAACCTTAATATTCCTCGATATGTGGATACAGCTGAAGTAGAAGAGGAACTTGATATTTCAGAGATAACAGGAAATATCAAGTCCATTGACAGCGAAATAAAGCAGGCATCGGATGAATTGAAGAAACAGTTCAAGGAACTTGGACTCGAATTTCCGTTTTAAGGAGGGATAACAGTATGGGAAATGTAAAAAATGTTCCAAAACTGAGATTCCCCGGTTTTACTGATGCTTGGGAACAGCGTAAGGTTCAGGATATATATAAAATAACACGAGGATATGTGCTTGCCGCACCTGAAACCGCAGAAACGTCAAGTGAAGAAATGCCATATCCAGTTTACTCATCACAAACAAAAAATAATGGTCTGATGGGGTATTACAAGGATTATCTTTATGAGAATGCAATTACATGGACAACAGATGGAGCAAATGCTGGAACGGTTTGTTACAGAGCAGGAAAGTTCTATTGTACCAATGTTTGCGGGGTTTTGCTTTCTGATGATGGACACTCGAATAAGTGTGCAGCAGAAGCATTAAATAGTGTAGCTTGGAAGTGGGTATCTCATGTCGGAAATCCCAAACTTATGAATAATGTCATGGGAGAGATTCCAATAACACTGCCGAAATCTGTAGAAGAACAGGATCGTATTTCAGATTTCTTTGAGCAGATAGACACCCTTATCGCTCTTCATCAACGAAAGTGTGATGAGGCTAAAAATCTAAAAAAATGTATGCTTCAAAAAATGTTTCCGAAGGATGGAGAGCAATTTCCTGAGATCAGATTCCCTGGATTTACTGACGCTTGGGAACAGCGTAAGTTAGGTGATATGGCTTCGTTTTCTAAAGGTTCAGGGTATTCAAAGGGCGATTTGAAAGATGATGGAACACCTATAATATTGTATGGCAGACTCTATACAAAATATGAAACTGTTATATCAGAAGTGGATACTTTTGTTGATGAGAAAAAAGGCTCCGTTCTTAGTAAAGGGGGCGAAGTGATTGTACCTGCATCTGGAGAAACTGCTGAAGACATTTCGATAGCTTCAGTTGTTGAAAAATCAGGGGTTTTGCTCGGCGGAGATCTCAATATAATAACACCTCCTGACGACATGGATTCTGCATTTTTGGCAATCAGTATTTCTAATGGAAAACCACACAATGATATGGCAAAAATGGCTCAAGGAAAATCGGTTGTCCACCTTCATAATTCCGATTTGGAAAAGATAGATTTACCATATCCCAGCTATGATGAACAGAGAAGAATAAGTGAGTTCTTTTCTGATCTCGACAAGCTTATCACTCTTCATCAACGAAAGTGCGATGAAATTATAGTGTTAAAGAAGGCGTTATTACAGCAGATGTTTGTATGAAGTCTGAAAGGCCTGCGATGAGAAATCGCAGGCCTTTATCGTTCATCGGCGTAATTCTAAACGGTTAACTGAGATTAGACATTGTCCTCATGATTATATCTACATCTTTGCTTTCAAGTTCCTGAATGATATGTAGGTATGTCTTTTGGGTGGTGGTGATGTTTGAATGTCCTAATCTTCTGGCTACACTTGCAATGGATACTCCGGCAAAAAGCAATAAGGATGCGTGAGTGTGCCTGAGTCCATGAACTGAAATGACAGGGACTCCTGCTTTCTTGCAGTGTTTGGCAAGTCTATCATTGACAGTTGAACTATATATTTTCCCCTTGACGAATATGGGTTCTCCTTCGGGCAAGGGCTTGATCAATTCAGCAAATTGTATTACTGTCTGCCAGTCTATTGGTATTTTTCTTACAGAAGATTGGTTCTTTGTGGGTAAAAAGCCACCATCTCCTTTATAGTCCCACGTCTTTGATATGGATAAAACTTGGTGAGATAAATCAAAATCCTTTGGTGTGAGTGCAATTGCCTCCGAAAAGCGCATGCCGGTTTTAGCTATAAGTAAGAGAAGCCAATCTGTATTAATTTCAGAGCCGAGATTAAAATCATCAATCATTTTGTGAAGTTCATACTGATTAAGATATTTTATTTTTTTAGTACCTGGCTGCTTTCCTTTGATGATAGCTTTTCTGGTTGGATCTCTGGGTATTAATCCTTCATCAACTGCATCTAATACAGCACACTTGAGATGGTGATGAAAATCCATTGTTGTCTGACGTTCATGCTTGTCTGCATAATCATTGAGAAGCTTTTGATAGGTAATACGATCAAGCTTGCAAATTGGAAGGTTTGGCACGAGATCAAGTAGCCATTTGTATGCCATGTTATACTTATTCATGGTGACTGGTCTTATGGCACCTTCTTTGTAGATGTTTATCCATTGTTTATAATATTCGCAGAAAAGCATATTCTTTTTACAGACTTTCTCTGTAGTCATTTGATAGTCCTCCTATATATATTTCTTCGTATACGCCGATGAAGAGTGATAAGGTTGTCTATGTTTTCAAAAAATGCAGCAATCTTCTTTTGTTCCTGTAACGATGGGTACGAAATATCTATATTTCTCAACTTATCAAAATATAAATTCGTAACGCTTCCACCTTCAACTCTGATTGCAAACTCTTTTTGAAGCGTTGCATTAAACATAGTTGCGGAAAAAAGCGGATCCTGATCTGTATTAAAGACAGAAATCATTTCACCAATTGCTACACCCTTTAAAGAAAGCCATGTACAGTGGTTGTAGTCCATCGGATCTTCTCCGACTCGCGGTATTAAAACCTCAGTTCCTTTACTAAATCGAAGCTTTTCGGGAGGCATATTTGTATATGAATATACCTTATCAATTTTCGCCCCAAACTTCGTGTAAAGTTCTCCATATCTGATGCATGGGGTCGTAGCATCTTCTGTCACAGACCACTT
>JAIKZQ010000049.1 GCA_024682075.1 Lachnospiraceae bacterium | reverse complement strand
AACGAGATGTATGTTGGAGAGGATATAGGCAAGATTGAAAGCTACCGTGATATCCCCGCACTCCTTGGAAGATCCACACGCGTCATCATGATAAATGAAGGCGACGGAGTACATATGGTCAGCCACAAGGCCGGTATGTTCGGTAAAAAGACGGACATCCCCGTGGACCTGGCATTCCCCGTTGTTCACGGAACAAATGTTGAGGACGGTGCTCTTCAGGGATATTTCAAGACTCTGGGACTTCCTTTTGTCGGATGCGATGTTACAGCTTCCGCAGTCGGAATGGACAAGTATGTACAGAAGGCGGTTCTCAAGGATAACGGAATTCCCGTTCTCGACAGCTACATCTACACCATGGCTGATTATGAGAAGATGGATGCCCTCATGAACGATATCGAGGAAAAGATCGGCTATCCCGTCATTATCAAGCCCTTCAATGCCGGATCCAGCGTCGGAATAACCGTGGCAAAGGACAGATCGCAGCTTTCCAAGGCAATCGATGAAGCATATTCATATGCAAGAAAGATAATCGCGGAGCATGCCATAACAAAGCTTCGTGAGATCAACTGTGCGGTTCTCGGTGATGAAAACGTTGCGGAGGCTTCCGAGATCGAAGAGCCTCTTCACAGCAAGGATATCCTCAGCTACGAGGATAAGTACTGCTCGGACGGCGGAAAGAAGACTGGTGCGTCACAGGGTATGGCCGGCGTTTCAAGAAAGATTCCCGCAGAGGTTTCTCCCGAGATGAGGGAAGAGATCCGTGCAATGGCGGTTAAGTCCTTCCAAAAGCTCGGATGTAACGGCGTTGCGAGAATTGATTTTATGATCGATGAAGAGACCGGAAAGTTCTACTATAACGAGATAAACACGATACCGGGTTCACTTGCATTCTATCTCTGGGAAGCACTCGGAATGAAATACAGAGAGCAGCTCGACAGGATGGTGGAACTTGCACTGAAGCGTGTTCGTGAAGAAGCTGCGGTAACGTATTCCTTTGACACCAATATCCTGAGCGGAGCGGTGCTCGGCGGAAGCAAAGCGGGAAAGCTTAACTGATGATATAACGGGGAGAATAAAACCATGCACAGAGATACCACATTTGAAAATGTACATGCTCTCGGAAGAGGTACCAGGCGTGACGGCTTTATGGAACTCATCTGGACAGCAAGCGGCATCGAATTTGACATGAACGTATCCGAACTCGGAATTGTCCTCAAGGGCGGATCATCCATGACCATGCCGTGGATAAGCGTGTGCATGGACGGAAAATGGCTTGCACATATCCCTGTGCAGGAAGGTACAAACAGGATCACCCTTTTCAGGGGAATGGATCCGGCTGTCAGCCACAGGGTCAGGATCATCAAGGATTTTCAGGCCGAAGTTGATGCTCAGGAAAATACCCTGAAGATAACAGAGCTTTTCTATGAAGGAAGTATCAGAAAGCCCGCAGACAAAAAGTACAGGATCGAATTTGTAGGTGACAGCATCACAAGCGGAGAAGGAATACTCGGTGCACATGAAGAGCTTGACTGGATCACTCCGTATTTCAGTTCTGTAAGAAATTATGCGGTAATGACTGCCGATGCTCTGGATGCCGATTTCAGACTAATATCGCAGAGCGGATGGGGCATTGTCAGTTCATATGACAATAATCCGTACAACGTTGTTCCCGCGATATATGACAGCCTGAATGCAAAGCGTAATGTAAGCGATTACGATAATTTAAGCTGGAAGACCGATGCTGTAGTGATAAACTTAGGAACCAATGACGGCGGCTCTTTCGATAATCCCGCTTTCACGGATCCGAAGAGCGGAAAGGTTTATAAGAACAGGAAGCTTTCCGACGGGAGCTATGACCCTGAATCACTTGCAGGGATCGAAAAGGGCATCGTAGATTTCCTGAAGCACTTAAGGGAGAGAAACCCCGAAGCACATCTTCTGTGGGTTTTCGGAATGCTCGGATGGGGACTTGCCGATACGATCGAAAAGGCGGTATCCGCA
>JAIKZQ010000039.1 GCA_024682075.1 Lachnospiraceae bacterium | reverse complement strand
GGAGAGACACTGGATATTCCCGATTATTTCTTCAGGGATTATATTCCATATCCTATGATGAACTGTAATTTTAGTGTAAATGAAGGACTGTTTGGGAAAAAGTGCGAAGGATCATATCTGATCACTCCCGACCATGCCGATAAGATCGAGTCGGTCACTGTCACTTACATTACCGAAGGCAGAGAACTTAAGACTATTGATATAACTGAACAGACGATGAACGGTACGTATAACGAACTTGAAAAGGGACTCGATATAGGGGATGACCTGACCTTCAGGATAGAGATGGTCACCAATGATGGCTACAGAGTAGTGGAGCAGTCCCTCATGATATTCGAAGCAAAGGAGTATCCTGAAGATTACGAATACGAGAGAATCTACGACCTGGATGGAAATCTCCTCTGGGAAAATGAAAAATATCAGTAAGTAAAAATATTCACCCTAAATAAGTATTGTGCCCCTGCTGACGTAAGGTATCCAAGGTCTCTTTTAATGAACCTATCCACTCGGTGTATGTTGCGGATAATCCTGCATCCGGGTTCTTAAAGATAAAGAGTGAGCATACGAAGAACAGGATGAAGAATACCCATATTCCCTTGAAGTAAAGCTTCAGGTCTGCGATCGACATTGTCATGTGAAGAACGATGCAGATGATCAGGTATCCGAGGATGATGTGCACGGGCAAAGAGAATGAGCGGCTTTTGATCAGATGCATATATCCGAATGCAGCCAGCAATCCTGTTATGACAGGCGCACACGATGCCAGTGAAAGCTGAAGGCATCTCAGCAGATACGGTCCTCTCGGAGTGAAGTTGACTCTTCCGAGAGAGCCGTTTCTTGGTTTAAACAGTTCGATCTTATTGACCTTCGCCAATGTGACAAAAGCAAAGAGTGCATGTGAGAGTTCATGCCACATGACACCGGGGATGGTCAGGTAATTATATACGAGAAAATATGCACCGACAGGCGTCAGCTTACGGAACAGGTACGCGCAGATAAATTCGACTACGATACCGATAAGCGGAAGCGCAAGGCATATCACCAGTGCATTTATAAGGCTCATTCCAAAAACGCTGTTCATCTGTTACCCCGTTTCTTTGTGTTCTTTAATATGATCACCGGTCTGATCTGACATTGATCTTTTCCATACAGTAGATTATATCTTCTTTTCCATGAAAAAAATACAGGCATTGAAAAAACCACCGACGCTGTGATCGGTGGTTTTTCATATAGGTCAGGAGATTTATTTTTTCTTATTGTTGTTCTTTTTATTGCTGCTTTTTATCTCACTTTTGCTTATTCCCGAGAGATCGACGCCGGTTTCGGATCCGGTATTTTCATTGAAGTTGTAATCCTTGCCCGGAAGTATGGCATTCATGAGGATACCGATAAGAGAACCTACCGCAAGTCCCGAGAGCGCGATATGTGCCTTGCCTATGCTGAAGCCGATGGCCTTTGCATCGGAGAAGTGGATACCGATGGAAAGCACCAGGATGAGGGCTGCAACTATGACGTTTCTGCTCTTTGAGAAGTCCACATGGGTCTCAACAAGGTTTCTTACACCGACAGCTGAGATCATTCCGTAGAGGACAAGCGAGATACCTCCTATGGTTGCGGAGGGCATTGCCTCGATTATGGCTGAGAACTTGGGGCAGAAGGACATGATTATCGCAAATACGGCAGCAAGCCTTATGACAAAGGGATCGTATACCTTAGTAAGAGAGAGGACTCCGGTATTTTCGCCATAGGTGGTGTTGGCCGGTGCACCGAAAAGTGATGCGAAGGTTGTAGCAAGTCCGTCTCCAATAAGCGTTCTGTGAAGCCCGGGATCCTTGATGTAGTTGCGGCCTACGGTTGATGAGATGGCGGATATATCGCCTATATGCTCCATCATTGTTGCTATTGCGATGGGAACGAGTGTGATGGCTGCAGTGATGAGAAGCCCCGTTCTGTTGATGGCTGTTGAGACTACCTCGCCTTCAGCAGTCATGGTGATCAGTGTGCCGTTAAAGGGCTCCCCTGTAAATATCGAGAAGACGGTGCGCTGGAACTCTATGGGGAAACCTACCCATGGAGCATCGGCTACGCCGGAAAAATCCACTTTGCCGGTGATGGCAGCTACTGTATAGGAAGCCACAACACCGATGAGGATGGGAAGGA
>JAIKZQ010000045.1 GCA_024682075.1 Lachnospiraceae bacterium | reverse complement strand
GCCTTGAGCTTATATGTTCTCTTAACGACCTTGTTGTAAAGAGGATGATTAACGCGCTCCTCAATGGCAACTACGATCGTCTTGTCCATTTTGTCACTGGTAACCTTGCCGGTTCTTACCTTGCGCAAATTTCTTTCTTCCACTGCCGTTGTCCTTTCATTAAGCATTAGCCTTAGCGGTAAGTGCTGTCTGAATACGAGCGATATTCTTTCTGACTTCCGTAATTCTGGCTGTATTGTCAAGCTGGTTGGTTGCGTTCTGGAATCTCAGGTTGAACAGTTCCTTTTTGGCATCCGTGAGCTCCTGCTTAAGGGCATCGACGCTCTTTGCCTGAAGTTCTTCATTGTACTTAGCTGATTTCATTACTGCTCACCGCCTTCCTGCTGCTCCTTGCTGACGATCTTGCACTTGCAAGGGAGCTTCTGAGATGCGAGTCTGAGTGCTTCTCTGGCTGATGCCTCAGATACTCCGCCGATCTCGAACATTACTCTTCCGGGCTTAACTACTGCTACCCAGTATTCAACGGTTCCCTTACCTGAACCCATTCTGGTCTCAGCGGGCTTAGCCGTAACAGGCTTGTCGGGGAAGATCTTGATCCAGACCTGTCCTTCACGCTTGGTATATCTGGTGAGAGCGACACGGGCTGCTTCAATCTGATTAGACTTTATCCAGCAGGGCTCGGTAGCTACAAGTCCGAACTCACCGTATGCTATCTTAGTACCTCTGGAAATCTTTCCTGCCATGCTGCCGCGGAACTGCTTGCGGTGCTTGACTCTCTTAGGCATTAACATTATGCTTCGCTCCCTTCTGAGTTAGCGGCATTTCCCTTTACGGGAAGTACCTCACCCTTGTAAATCCAGACCTTGACACCAACTTTTCCGTAGGTGGTATTGGCCTCTGCAAATCCGTAATCAATATCAGCTCTGAGTGTCTGAAGAGGAATGGTTCCCTCGCTGTAGAACTCGGTACGTGCAATGTCTGCTCCGCCAAGTCTTCCGCCACATGCTGCCTTGATTCCGAGTGCTCCTGCCTTCATGGTTCTGCCCATGCAGGACTTCATAGCACGACGATAGGAAACACGGTTCTCAAGCTGCTGTGCGATGTTCTCGGCAACAAGCTGAGCATCGCGGTCCGGACGCTTGATCTCGGTGATGTCCATCTTAACCTTCTTGCCGGTCATCTTCTCGATCTCAGCACGGGTCTTGTCGATCTCCGTTCCGCCCTTTCCGATGATCACACCGGGCTTTGCGGTGAACACGATCACGCGGATGCGATCGGAAGCACGCTCGATCTCAATCTTGGAAACGCCTGCAGAAGCGAGCTTCTTCTTGAGATACTTACGAATATTGTAATCTTCGACGAGATAATCTGCGAATTCAGCATCACTAGCATACCATCTTGAATCCCAGTCCTTTATAACGCCGACTCTAAGTCCATGAGGATTAACTTTCTGTCCCATTGTGCTTTAATAGCTCCTTTCCTTATTTCTTCTCGTCAAGTACGATCGTTATGTTGCTCATCCTCTTAAGGATCCTGTAAGCTCTGCCCTGTGCCCTGGGTCTTATCCTCTTCATGGTAGGTCCCTGGTTGGCATAGCACTCTGCAACATAGAGATTCTCGGGATTGAGTCCCTGATTGTTCTCTGCATTGGCGATTGCTGAAGCAAGAAGCTTTTTAACTATCTGTGAGCCGTATCTGGGGTTGTACTCCAGAATGGCCATAGCTGTCTGTACATCCTTCCCACGGATCGCATCAAGTACGAAGCATGCCTTCTGTACGGAGATACGAGCGTAAGAAAGCTTTGCTGAAGGTCTTGTATCCTTCTGCTCGTTTCTTTCTCTCTTAATCTGAGATCTATGTCCCTTAGCCATAGATGTTTACTCCTTTCAAATCAGTACGCAGTCCTTATTTGCCTGTCTTCTTGTCGGAAGCCCCTGCGTGGCCTCTGTATGTACGTGTTGCCACGAACTCTCCGAGCTTATGTCCGACCATGTCCTCAGTGATATATACGGGAACATGCTTGCGTCCGTCGTGAACGGCGATCGTATGTCCGACAAATGAAGGGAAAATTGTGGATCTGCGGGACCAGGTCTTAATGACTGACTTGTTGCCCGACTCATTCATTGCATCCACCTTTTTAAGCAGGCTTGCGTCTGCGAAAGGTCCTTTTTTTAATGATCTAGCCATTTTATCCTCCTACCTTACTTCAAAGTCTTGCCGTCACGTCTTCTGACGATCAGCTTGTTGGAAGCCTTGTTCTTTCTGGTCTTAAGGCCGAGAGCAGGCTTGCCCCAAGGGGTGCTGGGTCCGGGACGACCGATTCCGGTCTTTCCTTCACCACCGCCGTGAGGGTGATCGTTAGGGTTCATGACCGAGCCTCTTACGGTAGGACGAATGCCCATATGGCGCTTACGTCCGGCTTTTCCGAGCTTAACGAGGTTGTGATCTACATTGCCGATGATTCCGATGGTTGCTCTGCAGCCGAGGGGAACCATTCTCATCTCGCCTGAAGGAAGTCTGAGTGTTGCGTACTTGCCTTCCTTTGCAACGAGCTGTGCTCCGGTTCCGGCGCTACGGACCATCTGTCCGCCCTTTCCGGGATAGAGCTCAATGTTGTGTACCATGGTACCTACGGGAACCTTCTCGAGAGGAAGGCAGTTGCCTA
Source organism: Lachnospiraceae bacterium (assembly GCA_024682075.1). Taxonomy (GTDB): domain Bacteria; phylum Bacillota; class Clostridia; order Lachnospirales; family Lachnospiraceae; genus AC2028. The sequence continues at coordinate 87,580 of JAIKZQ010000045.1, read as the reverse complement.
CTCTTACTTCGGCATTCTCACCGCTCATGACCTTCATTCCGTCGGTAAGTCCCTGAGGAGCAAGGATGTATGCCTTCTCGCCGTCCTCGTAGCAGATAAGTGCAATGTTTGCGGTTCTGTTGGGATCGTACTCGATTCCGATTACTCTTGCAGGAACATCGTCCTTAAGTCTTCTGAAATCGACCTGTCTGTATTTTATCTTGTTTCCGCCGCCCTTATGACGAACGGTGATCTTACCCTGAGCATTGCGTCCTGCATGCTTCTTCTTGTTGCTGATGAGGCTCTTCTCGGGAGTCTTCTTGGTAACCTCAGCAAAGTCGGAACCTGTCATGTTCCTTCTGGACGCTGTATAGGGTTTGTATGTCTTGATACCCATTTTTTCAGTTCTCCTTTTTCTAAACTATCCGGAGCATTTGCTCCGATTTGCACAGACGCCGTATATCAGTTTATTTTGTCACGCCGTCTGTATACTCATTTAAATGACAGATTATAAACCGCTGTAGATCTCGATATCCTTGCTGTCATCTGTAAGCCATACGACTGCCTTCTTGGTCTTGGCTGTCTGGCCAACGGTGCGGCCCCTTCTCTTGGTCTTGCCATCGAGATTGATGGTGTTGACTCTCTTGACCTTGGCGCCGTCGAACATCTTCTCGACTGCTTCCTTGATCTGGCTCTTGTTTGATTCGGGATGAACAAGGAATGTGTACTTCTTGTCAGCCATTCCGCTCATGCTCTTCTCGGTGATCACGGGCTTAAGGATCACATCATAATACTTAATGTCAGCCATTATGCGTACACCTCCTCGATCTTGTTGAGTGCATCCTTGGTAAGTACGAGTTTTCTTGCGGAAAGAATGTCATAAACGTTGATTGCATTTACAACCTCGGTATTTACGTCTGCCAGATTTCTGGCGCTGAGCACTACGTTCTTGTCATTGTCTCCAAGGATCACAAGTCCCTTTTCGACGTTAAGGTTCTTCATGACCTTTGCGAACTCTTTGGTAGCGATCTCGTCAAGCTTAAGCTCGTCAACAACAACGAGTGCTTCCTTCTGAACCTTATCGGTGAGAACGCTCTTGAGAGCTGCCTGCTTCTCCTTCTTGTTGAGCTTGAAGGAATAATCCCTGGGGGTAGGTGCGAAAACAACTCCGCCGCCGGCCCACTGAGGAGATCTGGTTGATCCCTGTCTAGCATGACCGGTACCCTTCTGTCTCCAAGGCTTGCGTCCGCCGCCGGATACTTCCGAACGGGTCTTAGCCTTCTGTGTTCCCTGTCTGTTATTTGCAAGCTGCTGAAGTACAGCCATGTGCACGAGATGCTCGTTGATCTCTACTCCGAAGATTGAATCGTTGAGCTCGGCGGTACCGACTTCCTTGCCTTCCATATTGTATACGGATACTTTTGCCATTTTAATTGGTCCTCCTTTCGCTCAGATCAAACTTCTGCGATGGTAGTCTCTTTGATGGTGACGAGAGAATTCTTTGCTCCGGGTACTGCGCCCTTTACAAGGATGAGATTCTTCTCAGCATCAACTCTGACTATCTCAAGATTCTGAACTGTTGCATTAACGCTTCCCATGTGACCGGGCATTCCCTTTCCCTTGAAAACTCTGGAAGGAGATGAGCAAGCGCCGTTTGATCCCTGATGTCTGTGGAACTTGGAACCGTGCTTCATGGGTCCTCTGTGCTGTCCGAGTCTCTTGACTGCACCCTGAAAGCCTTTTCCCTTGGTGATGCCTGATGCATCTACATGATCGCCGTTTTCGAAGATGTCAGCCTTGATCTCATCGCCGACATTGTATTCGGAGCAGTTCTCAAAACGGAACTCACGAACAAATCTTTTGGAAGCAGTGCCGGCCTTCTTGAAGTGTCCTGCCTCAGCCTTGGTAGCACCGTTTCTGTGTGCGATCTTCTTTCCGCCCTTGCCGTCCTTCTCGACAACCTTGTCCTTCTTGTCGATGAAGCCGACCTGGATTGCTTCGTAGCCATCGTTCTCTACGGTCTTGACCTGGGTTACGACGCAGGGACCGGCCTGGAGTACGGTAACGGGGATAAGTTCTCCGTTATCTGCAAAGATCTGAGTCATTCCGACCTTTGTTGTAAGTATTGCCTTTTTCATTTCTTTCTTTTCCTCTCTTAATCAGTGCCCTGGGCCTTATGGCACTCATTTTCTACATAGTGGACCGCCGCACGGGCGTTCGTGTCTAGTAGAGGTTAATGTTACTTGCCTTATTATTTGTTAAGCATCTTGAGGTCGATGAAGACACCGGCAGGCATCTCAAGGCGCTGTAAGGACTCGATGGTTCCGGGAGTGGGAGCTGCGATGTCGATGAGTCTCTTGTGAGTTCTCTGCTCGAACTGCTCTCTGGAATCCTTATACTTATGTGTTGCACGAAGAATGGTAACTACTTCCTTCTTGGTAGGAAGAGGAACAGGTCCGGAAACCTTAGAGCCGTTCTTCTTAGCGGTCTCGATGATCTTTGCTGCGGAAGCATCAACGAGTTCATGCTCATAAGCCTTAAGTGTAATTCTCATTACTGATTTTGCCATAAAAAAAGTCGCCTCCTTTTCGCGATTTCGCAGGATCTTCTGTATTGAAGATTTCCCGCAATCTTGCGACAAGCGGTGACTGTACACTTGCCCGTGTGTTTCCTGCTCGCTAACGAGTTCAAAACCTTGGCCCCGGTTCTTCAGGCCACACGTCGTTTCTGCCTGAGGCAGACTGTAATGGTACAGTGACTTGTCGTCAGTATTGTAACTTGACATTCGCTCCGCGTAAAAACCCGGACGGGATCACTCCCGAGCGGCAACCTCACGCTTCACAGCTATCACGTCACAGCATTTGATATCATACACACCTTTAAAAATAAATGCAAGAAATTTTTTTATTTTTTTTGTAAAAAATTTCCAAATATTTGGAAACCACAAATTATGGTGTCCCGTCTTGTCCCCGGGCACAAGAAAACCCGCTCCGGGAAATGCTCAGGCCCTCCATCTGCCCGAAGCACCGCAGGGAAGAACAAGCTTACTTCCGGAAACGGGAAGGCCCACTTCATCGGATTCGCATTTTCCGCCGAATCTGCTCACGATCAGCTTGCCCATCATGTAATCGAGCACGCCCGCCTGCAGTCCGGTAGTATATGAATTGATCAGGAAGAAGAGCGCCCTGTCGGAAAGGAGCTTTGCACAGTTTTCCAAAAGAAGGTATATGCAGTCTTCCATCTTCCAGATCTCGCCCTTGGGACCTCTTCCGTATGAAGGAGGATCCATTATTATGGCATCGTACCTGTTGCCTCTTCTGATCTCCCTTTCCACGAATTTATTGCAGTCATCCACCAGCCACCTGACAGGTTTATCGGAAAGCCTGCTCGAGATCGCGTTTTCCTTGGCCCATCCGACCATGCCCTTCGAAGCATCCACGTGGGTCACGCTTGCTCCGGCTGCCAGTGACGCCAGTGTCGCTCCGCCCGTATAGGCAAACAGGTTCAGTACCCTGACTGGATCATCCGCACTTCTGTGTGAAGTTTCTTCTTTTATTATAGAAGAAGTCCATTCCCAGTTGACTGCCTGCTCCGGAAAAACACCCGTGTGCTTGAATGCAAAAGGCTTCAGATTAAAGGTAAGCTGAGAGCCCGCCCCGGACAGATCGTAATGAATGCTCCACTCCTGGGGAAGTCCGTGGAATTCCCATTCGCCCCCGCCTTTTGACGACCTGTGGTAATGGCCGGCAGCCTTTTTCCAGCCTTCGGCTTCATGTTCGCAGGTCCATATGACCTGGGGATCGGGCCTGATCAGGACATAGTCGCCCCATCTTTCAAGTTTTTCACCGTTTCCGGTATCAAGGACTTCATAATCTTTCCAGTTATCTGCTATGTACATAATATTCCCACGCTTCTTTCATGCCGGTGCAAATGTCCGTATAGTCAAATCCCGTTTTTTCGAGAGCGGATCCGTCGTATTTCTCCGATTCGGCCGCGCTTAACGGAAAAGGAAAAGGAACGCCGCCCGCCAGTGCCTCTTCGGGCGTGATCTTTATGACCTCAAAATCCGTGCCCGTAGAAACCTTCAATATCTGTGTGAATCTCTCATATGTAATCGGTTCGGACGGTGTGACATTGAATGTCCTGCGGGAAAAGCCTTCATCCGCGCACGCCCTCAGCGCTGCCCTCGCCACATCCCCGACATATACCGCCTGAAATGTTCCGTCGGACGGTGAAGGCTCAAGGATCTGCCCCGCCGCGCTTATCCATTTAAAGTATATGTTCTCTCTCGGCGCATAATTGCCGGGGCCGTATATGACCGAAGGCCTCAGAATGCAATGATCGCCCGCATCCGCGATCTCTCTTTCAAGAGCCGCTTTCCCCAGGATATAAGCTCCCGCATCTCCGCCGAAATCCCTGGTCTCGAGCTTTGCGGATTCATCAAGGAGCAGACCGGTTCCTCTTTCGAGCACGTCAACCGTGCTGATGAACACATATCTTCCGCATCTGTCCTCGAGGACATCCCGAACCTTACGGATATCGCCTTTTACATATGCGCATGTATCTATCACCGCATCATAACTTCCGGTGATCTTCATAAGATCTTCGTCGCAAGTCCTGTCGCCTCTTATCTCAGCGACACCGGGCAATCCGGGAGACCGCGTGCCGCGATTGAAAACAGTGACACCATAGCCTTCTTTCAGTGCTTCCTTTATGATGGCAGGTCCGAGGAAATAGCTTCCCCCAATGATAAGGATGTTCATTTGCTTTTTCCCGTCACAGAACAAGTTTTTTCACAGTTTCTTTGCTCATACGTACTGCTTAATGTATAATGAAATATCATATCATATGAAATGGGGGTCGTAAAATGAAACTGTCAGATCTGTTAGTCTTCGATGATATCGTGATCCAGTGTCACGACAATCCCGATGCGGACGCCATCGCATCAGGCTTTGCCCTCTACAGCTATTATAAGAGCCACGAAAAAAAAGTTCGTTTCATCTATTCCGGCAGAAACAGGATCACGAAATCCAATCTGATCTATCTGGTCAAGACCCTGGAGATCCCCATAGAATACGAAACACAGAGCATCGGCGATCCCGATCTGCTGCTCACTTGTGACTGCCAGTATGAGGAAGGCAACGTCACTTATTTTGCGGCAAGAAATGTCGCAACCATCGATCACCACCAGGTCGCAAAGGGCAAGAAGCTGCCCAAACTCTGTGAGATCAGATCCGGCATCGGAAGCTGCTGCACGGTTATCTGGGACATGCTCAGAAAAGAGAACTACCAGCCCGATTCGGAGCTTTCATCCGCGCTTTATTACGGGCTCTTCACCGATACCAATGCACTGTCGGAAATATCACACCCTCTCGACAGGGATATGATGGATGAGATCTACTTCGATAAATCGCTGCTGAGAAGGCTCAACGGAATGAACATCACTCTCGAAGAAGCCAAGATAGCAGGAATAGCTCTGCTCGGAGTCGAGTTCCATTCCGAGAACAGATATGCGATCCTTGAAGCCCAGCCCTGTGACCCGAACATCCTGGGCCTCATCAGCGATTTCTTCCTTGCCGTCGATACCGTCGACGTATGTCTGGTATACTCCGTGCTCGATTACGGCATCAAATTCTCTGTCAGAAGCGACACCCCCGAAGTCCGCGCCGATGAGCTTGCATCATACATCTCGAAGAACATCGGATCCGGCGGAGGCCATATGGACAAGGCAGGCGGATTCATCCAGCACGAGCTCTTAGTCCAGTACTACAAACAGTACGCCACCGCTTCGGAAAGAGACCGCATAGCTGCCGTCACTCCCATACTCAGGGAGAAGATGCAGAATTATTATTTGAACTCCGACATCTACTATGCAGGCAAGACCAAGCTTTCAAGCAAGGGCATGAAAGAATACGTCAAGCTTCCTCTTACCCAGGGATATGTGGTCCCCTCGGAATTCCTTCCTCTCGGACAGCACATTCTCGTAAGATCGATGGAAGGCGACATGAACCTCATGGTAGAGAAAGATACCGTCGTGATGATCGGCATCAGAGGCGAAGTATATCCCACCAAGCTTTCGGTGTTCAAGGGCAGTTATAAGAAGCTCCGCGGAAAATATGACCTCAAGCTCGAATACACGCCCACCATAAAGGTCATAACCACATCCGAGACGATCGAACTTGCTCCTTATGCACACATGTGCGTCTCTACCGGCGGCAATCACATCATGGCAAAGCGTCTCAAGAAAGAGGCCAAGGTCTTTACCAAGTGGCACAAGAACGAGTATCTCAAGGGAGAACCCGGAGACTACATCGCATACAAGTGCTCCGATCCCGATGACATCTACATAATCGGCAAAGATTTCTTCCCGGAATCCTACAAGCCTGTATGATCTCATTACATATAACGCAAAAAGGTCCGTCCCCGAAAAGGAGACGGACCTTCTTTATTTAATTAATCTATGCCGTATCTTCGCCTCATCTCATCACTCATCTCGGCATTCCCCAGATACTCACGGCCCTCACTTATAAGCTCCTCGACAGTCTTTCTGTCAAACATTACGACCGATGGAAGCCTCGTGCTCTGCGGCGTTTCAACAAAGTATCTCCTGCCGTCTTCATAATACCCCAGAAATCCCACAAGGGAAGCCCGTATCTTGAACTCATTCATGTCAATGACGCTTGCATATCCGGATAAAGAGATTATGAGTTCATCACCCGCGTAATGAAATTCCGTCCTTTCTGCAAGAAAAGATTTAAGGAGGTCGACATTAACGGAATCAATGACATTTCCGTCATAATCATACATTATTATCTGTCCGGTCATGTATATAACAACAACGCCTTTTTCACAAAGTGACCCCTTCAGGATCTCCTTGTGCCCGTCTCCTACCGAAAGCAGGTGATTGCCGTTTTGATCATACACATCAAGAGCACGATCGTTTCCAATCAAAAATCTGTCGGAAGAATCGATCCATGAAACATATTTCATTTCTTCCTCGGACAGCGGGAGAAGATCACCGCTTTCATAAGACACCAGATACACCGATGTCTCCAGCCAGGAACTTCCTGTATAGATCGCCCGTTTTCCGTCGGGAGATACATCCATACGCAGGCTGGCCATCACCCTTGCCTCTTCACCGGCAAGTTCCAGGGATGATATATCACCCGTCGACAGATCAAGAGACTTCACCCACACGCTATCGCCCAATTCCGTCCAATATATATGTCCGTTTTCGGCATCAATGTGCGTGGTGTCATATTCGGAAATGTCATAAATTATATCCGTGCTGCCGTCTGACATATTTAGTCTTGCAAGCTTCTCCTCGCCTGAGGCGCTGCCCGACACAGCTGTCCGGTAATATACATTGCCATCCGGTCCCGTGCAGAGGAATTCAACGACTCCGCTGTACTTTCCCTCTGCTTTATTTTGCCAGACAAGGCTTCCCGCATCCATATCGTAACAATACAGAGACAGGCTGCCGTCCATGACAATGATCCTGTTTCCGGAAATAAATGAGCTTTCTATGTTCACGCCTCTTGCACCGTCAGCCAGAAGATGTGCATCCTTGTCATAGACCCCGGCATCATATTCAATGATATATCTTTCATATCCGACAAGAAAAACATTATCTCCATTCTCATTGCTATAACCACGCGTGTCTGTTACGCCGGATATAAAGTAAGGATCGACGGTCATATAATCACCGGGTTCGGTAAGAGACAGATAGCAATATTGTCCGTTCCTGAGGATGAATATCATTCCTCTCCCCGAAGTGTTCAGATAAGATGAGACATAGCTGGAAGGAAGCTCTCTGACAGCGACAACCCTGCCGGATGATCTCTCTATGAATGTGCATCTGTTGGAGATCATGACTGCTGCCGTCTCAATGGGGTCTTCACCCGGAGCACACACATAATCACAAAAAGCGATATCCGCATTATATGCGATCAAAGTAGTCGGCATTTCGCAGCTCCAGACCAGTTTGCATGATTCCGGATCAAACAAAGCCACAGTCCTGTTTCCTTCAACAAGATTCTGATACTGGCCCATCGAGAAACTGCTCAGGTTAGTATCATATGATAAAACTGTCATGTACTTTCCGTCCGGGGTGAAAGTTCCGGCATTTATATATTCGATGCCTTCGGCAAGAAGATTCCAGACAGATTCTTCCCTGTCCATCACAAAAATGCTCCTGGTGTCAAATCCGACTATAATATCCGTCACAATATACCGTCCGTCACCCGAAACATAGACATGATCAAGTGTCAGTTCCGAGAAAAACACTTCGTCGGAGTCCAGAGCGGTCATTTCACCGATCGTATAGCCTTCCTTCTCCTGGCCGGAATGTGCATCAAAAACCGAGATATATTCGAGCCCCATATAAAACAGTTCATCCGTGGCAGGCAGATACCTGAGCACCCCGTTGTCCCTAACGGAATAATGTCCTTCCTCAACAGCAGCCTCCCAGACAACAGAAGCCATATCCGGTCCGTAACATATGATCCTGTCAGAATAAACGATATACAACAGTCCCTCTTCGGTAATAAGGATATCATTGGCTTCGGGGTCAAACTCTCTTATCTCTTCATGAGTCTGCATATTCCACGAAGTGACATTTCCCTCCTTGTCAATGGCTACGAGGGTCATCGTATTTTCACAGAAATCAAATTCCTGGATCTCATATCCGCTGTTGTATTTCCATACCGGATCAACCTCTAAATAACCGGGAGCAATATAGCAGCCAAGCGCATTTGCAAGCGCATATTCCGCCTCCACGGTGACCGGTCTCGGATCACTTTCGGAAGGAAGAGCCGCAAGTGCGAGTTGAAGAGCAGCTACCTTATCATGCTCATTCATAAGTTCCACCGACTCGGACGCAAGGAAAACAGACTGGTTTCTGAGTGACTCCATATAGTTGGCCTGAGCCGTCTCATAATTGGCCTGAGCCATGGAATAGTTCTCCTGAGCGAGAGCATAGTTGAACTGAGCCAGATCATAGTTCTTGCCGATCTGGAACAGGCTCCAGCTTAAATATCCTATCGCACAGCTCGCAAAGACCGCAGCGGTTGTTGCGATCATTGCATTTCTGCGCCTTAAATACTGTCTTCTTCTCTGGACAAGCTCATCATACGAGCACCCGATCATTGAAGCCACGAGCCTCGGAAGCTCAATCTTGTGGGCTTTTCTGATGCTTATGCGGTAATCGCAGCTGAGAGGCTCAATGATCTCTTCTCTTGTCTCCAAGGTTCCGTCCGCAAGTTTTCTGGTCACGGTATCATGAAGCAGAATGTCGGGGATGACCTCCTCGGGATCTCCGTCCACCAGTACCGTGAAGATATTTTTCTTGCTGTGATAATTAAGGAAAGTCTCGATCTCCTTCTGAACCCAGATGGATTCTGAGGTCCTCGTGGAGCAAATGACAATAAGATGCTGTGATTCTTTTAGCGCTATATCTATGTCATTGTTAAGGTCAACCGTTATCGGGAGTTCTTCCTTGTCACGGAAAATCCTCTCGATCCTCTTTACACCCGTCTTCTTCTGTATGGCGCGGGGAATATTAAATCTCTCCAGCCCTTTTTGTATCTCCGAAGCAACCTTTGTGTCCGCTTCGGCATGTCTGTAAGAGATGAATGCATTGTACTTTCTTTCCATAAATGTCCCTCTTTTGAAAACACACTTATGAAAATTATAGCACGTTTCCCCCGATTATTCCTATTGTGGTAAAAACGGAGAAATTACCACGCTCAGATGTAGAATAGCTCATTCATTATCTTTAACATTATCTGTGTAATAACAACTTCGGGCAAAGCCCGAAACAATCAATTAACGGAGGAATAGGTGCATGGATCAATTCAGAACAAACGAATCCCCTAACGGCTCTGCAAGAGAAAACAGATGGGAAATTGAAAGCATCATACAGAACTATTCCGAAGCAATGTCTTCTTCGAGAAAAAGCTCTTATGTTCTGACCGCAGAAGACTATGTCCTGGAAGTCGGGGACAGATTCAGGGCATTCAGGGAAGACCTCCATTTTTCACAGGACAGGATCGGACTGCTGATGGGAGTGTCACAATCAACCGTATCCAAGATGGAGCGCGGAACTGTCGACATTACCCTCAGGCAGATCTATCTGCTGAAAAAATACTTCCCTTCATTTGACTCGGTGGGGATGCTCGGCAAAGAACTCTTCTCCGGAGATCCGCTGGACCAGAAATACATTTCACTCAAGTCGGCGCTCAACACGTACGGATTGAATGCACTGATGCACAATATGGACGCCATCGCCAATAACAGGCTGAATCTCAGATAATCATAAAGGACAAGGTGACAGGACATGATCAACGATCAGACAAACCGCTTTCAAAAAGACGACCCTACCCTTTGGATCAACCGACCCAAAGAAGGATTCATCAATGTCAGGTCAGATCTGTGCATAACGGCATCACGGAAGCAGGAATCCGCACCCTGCGGAACGGGCTACGTGACGGAAGTCAGGCTCGGATTAACTCTTTTACTGTGCAGACACATAAGGCAGGGCGAAGCGGAACTCGCCATTCCGGTAGAAAGAACAGAGGCGGCCGGATGGAATGTTCCGGCATCAGCGCTGATAAACGGCGCCATTGAAAATACTTCTTCCGTCTTTCCGGCACAGGTCAGGGATCTGCTCAGGGATGAGACGTATGTCATCGGCAGAAATAAGGATGGAACATACAGTTTCGACTCATCGTATGAAGAAGCACAGGCCGCAGAGATTGAAACGGAATATGAAGGCGGAACATATTCAAAGCTGAGATTCATAATCAATGCCGCACCCGCAACGGGCGAAGCACTGATCTTTTATCCGGGACTTCTGTCCGGGATAGGAAGAAAGCTCCGCAGAGATCCTCTAGTCCTGAGTGCCGCTCCCGGTAAGCTCTACATATTCGATTCCGACAAGAACAGGAACAATCTTACCGAATATCTGAACCGGTATATGGAGCGCTTCAAAACTGTTTCCTTTGATCCTCACATATACAAATATTATCGCGAAAACAAGATCGTTTATGACCTGAACCCGGACAGCACATATGAGAAAAAACTGCTGCAAAAAGCCCACATCCCCCAAGGCAGTGTCATAAGTGCCTGGGGGGATGTGGGCTGCAGAAGCAGATTACTTGAGCCTGATCGCATTGACTTAACATAGCACAGGAAGGAGGATATGACTATTTGAAAGCACTCAGCTGCGATTCACAAAGCCTTCTGTAATTGCCACCTTCTATCTTCATCAGTTCATCATGCGTCCCTTTTTCTTCTATCATTCCGTGATCCACATACATGATGCAGTCGGCGTTCCTGATAGTGGAAAGTCTGTGGGCGATGATGAAACTGGTGCGGCCTTTGAGCATTTCGGCAAGTCCCTTCTGAAGAAGAATCTCTGTCTCGGTATCAATGGCTGCCGTAGCTTCATCAAGTATAAGGATCTTGGGATCTGCCAGGACAGCTCTTGCAAAGGAGATCAGCTGCCTTTGTCCGGCCGAGAGCCTTGATCCTCTTTCATTGACCTCAGTGTCATATCCTTTTTCCAGGGACATGATGAAGTCATGTGCGCATACGGTCTTGGCAGCTCTGATAACATCCTCATCCGACGCTTCCTTATTGCCGTATCTGATATTATCCATGATGGTGCCCGAGAAGATGAAGGAATCCTGCATCATGACACCCATCTGAGTCCTGAGGGATCTGATCGTGACATCCTCGATGTTTGTTCCGTCAATAAGGATCTCTCCGGATGTCACATTATAGAACCTGCTTATGAGATTGACTATCGTGGTCTTGCCGGCACCCGTCGGACCGACTATCGCATAGCTTTCGCCGGGCTTAACCTTGAAGGAGACTCCGTGAAGGACCTCTACTCCGTCTTCATAAGCGAACTTCACATCCTTATATTCCACTTCACCGGTAATGGAAGGCATGATTCCCGCATCTTCCTTGTCCTTTACAAGAACAGGAGCATCAATGGTCTCAAATATCCTCTCCAGATACGACACGGCTGTCAGAAGGGAATTATAGAAGTTGGCAAGCGTCATTATGGGCTGCCAGAATCTTGACGCATATCCGGTGAAGGCGGTAAGAAGACCTACGGTTATGAGCACATTGCCTTTTGCGAGCCACCCTATTCCGAGAATATAAATGACGGATGCCGAAATGACATTAATGTTGTTGATCATCGGCCAAAGGATGAAATTGTACTTGACGGCATTAAGCCAGGAAGTTCTGGCTTCACGGTTAAGAGTATTGAAATACTCAGTATTGTAATCCTCCCTGACGAAGGACTGGGTGACCCTTATTCCGTTCACCGATTCCGCTATATAAGCATTCAGGTTGGACTGCTTGTTGGACTGCAGCTGCCATGCCTTGTGCTGTCTGCTCTTAATGAAGACGATCACGAATGCCAGGATCGGCATGCCGCACAGAACGATCAGAGTAAACTTCACATTAAGATACAGCATGAAGACCACGATGAATATCATAGAGAATATGTCGGTGATCGTGTTGACGATTCCGTTTGAAAGAAGGTCGGACAGATTGTTGACATAGTTTACAACCCTGACCTGGATCTTGCCGTGAGGCTTGTCATCGAAATACGAAAAGGGCAGTTCCTGAAGATGGATGAACAGCTCTCTTCTCAGATTATAGATGACACCCTGACCGACCTGTGAAGTCAGCTTGATCTTAAGTCTTGTGATAAAAGCACATACTACCGTTATGAGAAACGTTATGATCGCATACATCACGATCTTTTTGATGGCATCATCCGGAGACAAATTACCCCCGAAATTTGTCTCGGTGATGACATCCATGACGTTTTTCATGAGTATGGGTATAAGCATTGATAAAGCGCTCGACACGATCATGATAAGTACCGCGATCGTGAGTTTGCCCTTAAAAGGTCCCACGTAATGACCCAGGCGCTTAAGCTTCTCTAAGTCAAAGGACTCTTCAAGATTTTCATCTTCATTGATCTTATTTCTAGCCATTTACATTCTCCGTGAAGGCACATTTACTGTCTGTGCTTCATATAGTTACGCAGTTCTGGACCCCAGATCTCCCAGCTGATGATCGTATACGGTCTTGTAATATCCTTCGGTCCTGATCAGTTCTTCGTGCGTGCCCTGCTGAACGATCCTTCCGTTCTCGACTACCAGGATCTTGTCGGCATCACGAAGTGAGGAGATCCTCTGGGCTATGATGAAGACGGTCTCATTTTCCAGCAGTTTCAGATCATTCTGGATCTGTGTCTCGGTCTCCATGTCAACGGCAGAGGTTGTATCGTCAAGGATCACTATGGCGGGCTTTTTGAGTATTGCCCTTGCAAGGGCGATGCGCTGCTTTTGTCCGCCGGAGAGTCCTATTCCTCTTTCTCCGACAACAGTGTCATATCCGTCGACCATCTCATTGATGAATCCGTCCGCATCGGCCATCTTTGCAGCCCACTTGACCTGATCCAGCGTGCACTCCGGATCTCCGTATGCGATATTTCCTTCGATGGTGTCCGAGAACAGGAAAACATCCTGCATCGCAAGGCCAATGCCGTCACGAAGCCCGTGCAGCTCCATTTCCCTTACATCCGTTCCGTCCACCAGTACCGCTCCGTCAGTCACATCGTAGAATCTGCAGATGAGATTCATGATAGTGGTCTTTCCGGAACCGGTCGCACCGAGAATACCGATAGTCTCTCCGGGTGATACATGGAACGATACATGATCGAGTATCGGCTCGCCTTCAACGTTATAGGAAACATCCCTGAATTCGACCTCACCGCGGATCTTCTCACTCTTCTTGGGACTTAAGGGAGTTGTGATCTGAGGCTTCTCCGACACGGTGGTATAGATCTTCACGACCGATGTGGTGAATCTCTGATAATCATTGATCAGCCATCCGAACATTCTGAGCGGCATGTTCAGCATCCAGAGATAAGAGTTGACCATTACCATATTGCCCAGAGTCATCTCACCCTTTATGCACATGATGCCTCCGACGACCATCAGGATCACGGTCAGAAAAGATGACAATATCTCAAATATCGGAACATATTTGGTCCAGACCTTCGCAGCATCAAGCTCGGCATCCCGATATGCTTCATTCTCCTTATCGAATTTCTCAAGTTCGTAATCTTCCTTGGCAAACGCCCTGACCACGCGGTTTCCCGAGATATTCTCCTGTGCGAGGGCATTGAGGGATGAAAAACGTTCCCTGATCTTCATGAACTTGGGCTTTATCGACTTCGACTGAAGATATGTGGTAAACGCACTGATGGGGAGCACGGAGATCATTGCAAGCCCGATCCTCCAATCAACGGAAAAGATCATCACGAGTGCTATAACGAACAAAAGCACGTTTTCATATATGGAATAGATAACATATGCCACGAAATGCCTGATAGCCATCATATCACCGGTCTGACGGCTCATCAGGTCTCCGGTCCTGTTCCTGTTATAAAATGCAAAATCCTTCTGGAGCAGGCTTCTGTACACTCCGTCCCTCATGTCATAAAGCATGTCCTGGGAACAGGTTTCAAAAAGCCACTGTGAGGACAGCTTAAGGATCGCACGCATAAGCGCACATCCGATCATGAGAGCGATGGCAAGCGGAAGCATGCCGAGCCTGTCCGCTATTCCCTCTCCGTCCCCGATGATGTCATCAACTATGAACCCCGTTATTCTGGGGTTGACTATAGTAAGAGCGGAACAGAACGTGACAAGGACCAGGCCCACGCCCTCTTTCCACTTATATTTTCCGAGATAGCGGTAGAACCACCGCATTGCTCTTTTCCATTCAGGATCGTTTAATTTCTTTCCCATATTCTTCACAAACCTCTGTGTCATGAACGAAATGTCGGTTCCACAGTTCACACATCTGCTTTGATATATATAAATTATTAAGACAATCACACATTTATTCAATGATTTAATATGCTTTATACTTGACTTTTTCTGCTCAGGATAGCAAATTATAATCAGCTGACAACAAAAATCGAACTATCGTAAAACAGGGTGACGGTTCCTCTGTTTCATCCATCGAAGGAAGGGAAAATGATAAAGATACCATATGCCGGATACAACTTCTACCATCCGGACGGCTGGGAGATAGACAGGCCCGCCGGGATCAGGTTCTACAGCATCATAATGATCAGAAACCCGTTCTATTACGAGAATAACGGCCGGACCATCTATGTAGACCGTCCGGCTTTTTTGTTCTACAGGCCGGCCGATCCCCAGCATTTTTATCTGAGAAATGCTCCCTATACGGATGACTGGATCCATCTTGACGATGAGAGCGGTGAGATTGATGAGATGTTTGTCAGTCTCGGTCTGGAATTCGCCAAAGCCCTGGTGATCCAGGACAATTCAGAGGCCTCCGCCATAATGCAGAACATTGCCGCGGAAGTCAGGAAAAAGTGTCCCCATCACGAGATGATGATGGATCTGCTTGCAAGACTTCTGATCACGAAGATAGCAGATCTAAAAATAGAGAGCTCGCAGCCGGGAAACGAGCGGGCATCCCGAACCCTCGAATCCTACAGGATCCAGTTCAACAGATTAAGGGGAAGGATCTATCAGGGCGGAGAAGCGGCAAGGATCGGAAGCGTTTCCGATCTTGCAAACGAGATGAACATGAGCGTGTCCTATTTCCAGCATGTATATAAGGCACTCTTCGGTGTTCCGGTGACAAAAGATCTCATTATTTCGAGAATAGAATATGCAACCTATCTTCTGAGAAACAGAAATGCCGGCATTGCGGAGATCGCGGCGGTTTGCGGATACGAAAGCATAGAGCATTTCAACAGACAGTTCAAGAAATTAAAAGGCTGCTCTCCCACCGATTACGTGAAAGAGCAGCACATGCAGTAAAAAATTATATGATATTTCTGATTCCTTCACAGATGCGTCTTGCGGCGGCCGGCCTGTTCATGGTGTATATGTGAACTCCGTCGGATCCGGCAGCGATAAGGTCTATGATCTGTGATATCGCATAATAGAGCCCGGCATCAAAAAGCGCATCCTTGTTGTCCTCATATCTGTCAATGATCCTGGAGAACCTGTCGGGAAGCTTGGCTCCGCACGTGGTGACCATCCTCTTGATGCTCTTTGCGGACAGACAGGGCATGATGCCCGGCGTGATCGGAACATCTATTCCGGCTATCCTTGCATCCTCAACAAACGAAAAGAAATCGTTATTGTCGAAGAAAAGCTGGCTGAGCAGCACATCGGCTCCTGCATTTACTTTCTTACGTAGATTAGCCATCTCTGCGACCCTATCGGCCGATTCGGGGTGATTTTCCGGATAGCACGCTCCTGCAATGCAAAAATCCGTCTTGGGCCTTACGTATGATATAAGGTCTGAGGCATGCGCAAAAACACCCTTTGCGGGAGCATTCGGATTGACATCTCCCCTGAGGGCCAGAATGTTTTCTATCCCTGCGTCCTTAAGCTGCACGCAGAACTCATCGATCTCCTTCTCATCGTAGCAAAGACATGTCAGATGAGCCACGGCCTCGGTATGATACTTCTCCCGTATCTTCCTGCAGATCTCGATTGTCTTGTTGTTATTCGAGCTTCCGCCCGCTCCGAACGTGACGCTGATATAGTCAGGCTTAAGGTCACACAGTATCTCAAGTGTCTCATCAATGTTATCAAGCTCATCTTGAGCCTTGGGCGGGAATATCTCAAAAGATAATACCCTGTCTTTTTTCTCGTATATTTCCGTAAGTTTCATTTCCGTAAACGAACCGTATCCCGGCAGGATCCCCCGGGACGGTCCTCCTCCTATCACAAGACGATATGATCATTCTACATTTTTTGACCGGGAAATCAAATAGTTCCCGTAAAAGAATGATGATCAGATGGCAAGTATGGTGAATGTCTCGTTGGAAAGAACATTGTAAAGTCCGCCGTTATGCTTGCCGTGTGCGGGGCAGAATTCACCGTAGATATATACTCCCTGCACATTCACGTTCCCGGGCAGCCTTCCCTCATATGCTCGCCCCTCGGCATTCTTGTCGGCAACAAGCAGGCAGTATCTTGCGGCACATGACGAACAGAATATGCTGCTGTATTCATATCCGTCGGAATGGCTTATGCTGTCAAGGATCTTATCAAAAGCCTGTCTTACGGAAAGCTCTATGTCTTCTTTCGAGATCAGCACCATATTGAGCTCGGATCCTTCCTCGATCTTTCCGATATAGCCGCACGACTGCTTTTCATGGTCGATGACTCCAAGGCATCTCAGGGTATCGATCTCGTCTCCGTCCTTGGTCTTCTGCGTTGCGAGGAACGGGGTTCCCAGAAAATCCAGAATAACAGAGGATTTATCGGTTATGAGGCCCATTTCCCTGATGAAATTAGTGACAGGCTTTCCGTCGAGTTCATAAACGACAGTCCCTTCAGCCTTTGTGACCACCTTATGAAGATTGGTGGTAAGCGTCGTGGAATGCTCGATCGTGAAGATGGGATTCACATTGCCCGCAAGGACCATCATAACGCCCCTGCTCTGTGAAGCTCCCTTATCCGTGAACACATATGTCGAATCAAAAGTCCATCCGTCAGAAGCCACGCCCCCGTACACCGGAACCTGATGCGACTCTTCGTCAAGAAGGCTCACAATGTCATCGAATGTAACATTGATCCATGGAACATAAGTAAATATGAGCCTATCATCCATGGAGAGTTTTTCCCTGCATTCATGATATGTACGGGCAAATTCGGGAATGTCTTCCTGACCTCCGATATCTCCGGTCATTCCTATCGAAAATTCCACATCATCCGCGGTAAGGACCAGAAGGGATATCGAACTCTGGGAATAACCGCCGGTAGACAGGACTCCGATGCCCGTGCATCCGAAGAAAGGAAAATCAAAAGCCTCCCTCAGCCCCTTGATCAGTTCATCCATGTCAGGCTCAAAGCCGCAGAAAACAATACCGCAGGTATTTTTCATAAACAGGGAAGGATCGATCCCTGCTTTCAGCTCCGACACTGCAAGCTCTATGTCATCAACTTCATTTGTAAACGCCTGATAGGATTTCATACGCCTTCACCTCCGTCTTCAATGATGTACCGGACGGCGTGCCTTGAAAGATATTTTGCAGCCTGCTCCCTGTCCCTGACATATACACCCTTGTAGTCGTCTCCGAGAAGCACCTTTATCTCATTGAGCTTATCTGATGATCCGTTTATGACGAGAACGACGGGTTTTTCAGTCCTGCTCTCAAGCTCATCGATCTGTTCCTGGGTAAGTATCCTGGAGGGATCGATATGTTTTATGAGCATGTTCTCCAGCTCTTCATACATGACCGGCTTGGAAAGATAGTCGGTAAAGCCCTCTTTCAGATATGAATCCCTCGCTCCCACGATGGCATCCGCAGTAAGAGCGATTATGGGTGTCCCCTGCGCAAGTTTTTCTTCCCGGAGCCTTGACAGCGTTTCGGTTCCGCTCATTCCGGGCATCATCTGATCCAGCATTATGCAGTCATAACTGTTATCACGCAGTTTTTCCAGACACTCCGCTCCGGACGAAGCGCATGTCACATCTATCCTGGTATCGGACAGAAGTCCCGCCATGACTTCCAGGTTCATTTCATTGTCATCGACGATCAGCACGCGTGCATCAGGTGCTATGAGTCTTGGCCTGTACTCCGTATTTCTGATCTGTGTCCTGATCCAGTTATCGGAAAAGTCACCTATCGGAGTGTCATCAATGCACTTCTGGCAGACCTCCGCCGTAAAAGTCGTCCCCTTGCCATACTTGCTTTGGACGCCTATGAAACCGTCCATCATCTCCACAAGCTGCTTGGTGATGTTGAGTCCCAGGCCTGTCCCTTCGATGTTCCTGTTCTTGGTCTCCTCAAGTCTTTGGAATGACTGGAAAAGCTTCTCCATGTCCTCTTCACGGATACCAATGCCGGTGTCACTGACTTCCACCTTCAGCATCTCCCGCTGAAGGTCGTAAGAGGCACTTATGCAGATGCCGCCTTCTTTCGTATATTTGATCGCATTGTTGATGATATTGAGCATGATCTGCCTGATCCTGATCTCATCACCAAACAGCACGGTCGGGATCTCGGGAGATACTTTCAGGTCATATGAAAGCCCCTTGTCCTGCGCCTTTTTCATGGTCATGTTGGCAATATCGTTAAAAACGGACATTGTCTCATACTCAACAGGAACTATCTCCATCTTGCCGGATTCTATCTTGCTGAGATCCAGTATGTCATTGATTATTGAGAGCAGTGTCTTGCTGGCACTCCTTATGTCCATTGCATACTTTTCGATCTTAGGATCCCTGCACTCCCTGAGTATCATCTCATCCATTCCGATGATGGCATTCATGGGCGTGCGGATCTCATGAGACATGTTCGCAAGGAAATTACTCTTTGCATTATTTGCGGCAACCACTCTCTCTTCGTTGAATTTGCGCAGCCTGGAAGCATAATCCGTCAGGTTTGAGAGCATGGACAGATCCTGCTGAAGCCTGGAATATTCTCTTTTAAGTATCCGGTTTTCTTTTTCCAGTTGTTCAATAGTTTTCTTTTCTTCCATATAATCTTATATCTCCCACTCATCAGGCACCCGTAAAGCGCAGATAATGTCAATCCTCTTCTGCGGACAAAGGACCTGCCTGAACATGCATGACAGCTGTCGGTTTGTGCTTTTCAAGATACTTGTCCCTGGCCTTTTCGCCCGTGACACATATGCACTTATATATTCCGTCAAGCCTTTCCCTTTCCAGTTTCATTAGGTCCGGATCATCACCCCATATCAGCATTACCGGAAGTTCGTCGGCCTGTCTGTGAACAAGCTGTTTTTCCGACGGAATATATTCCTTGAGAAGCTTTTCGAGCTGTTCATATTTGACCGGCTTGCTCAGATAATCTGTGAAACCCATTGCAATGTAGTTTTCCCTGGCGCCTATGATCGCGTCTGCGGTAAGAGCCACAACCGGAGTGGTTTCGACAAGTCCCTTTTCTTTCATTTCAGCCAGAGTAGCTTCACCGCTCATTCCGGGCATCATCTGGTCCAGAAGGATGCAGTCATAATCATTTTCCTTGACCATCTCGATGCACTTAAGTCCCGAATCCACATAGTCGGCCTTTATCTTGGTATCTCTCAAAAGTCCTTCCATGACATCGAGATTCAGATCATTGTCATCGACTACCAGAACCCTGGCTTTAGGTGCATACAGCCCGACTTCATCGGTTTCGATATGCTCGAGAAATTCTTTGACCGCTCTGCTGAAATCACCTATCGGTGCTGCTTTCACAACTTTCTGAGGTACGGTGATCGTGAATGTGCTTCCTTTGCCGTATTCACTCTCAAACTCGATACCGCCTTCCATCATCTCCAGCAGCCTCTGGGTAATGTGAAGTCCGAGCCCCGTGCCCTCGATGCTCCTGTTCTTCTTTTCATCGAGTCTCTGGAAACTCTTGAACAGCTTCTGCTTGTCCTCTTCCTTGATGCCCATGCCCGTATCGGCAACACTTACCTTAAGATTGATGCTGTTTCCCATCATTGTGGTCTCTGATGAGATGTTCACATCAACATGGCCTTCCTGCGTGTACTTGATCGCATTGTTGATGATGTTGAGCATCACCTGGCGTATCCTGATCTCATCTCCGTGAAGTGACGAGGGTATTGATTCCGATACGACGAAATTGTATTCGAGCCCCTTCTTCTGAGCCCTGGTACGTGTCATGTTAAGGACATCATTAAGGACTGACGCAAGATCATAATCGACGGGAATGATCTCAAAATTCCCCGACTCGATCTTGCTGAGATCCAGGATGTCATTAATGATCGATAAAAGCGTGTTGCCTGCGCTCTTGATGTCAAGCGCATACTGCTTGATGCGCAGCTCCTTGGTATCGCGCAGTATCATCTCATCCATGCCCAGGATTCCGTTAAGGGGCGTCCTTATCTCGTGCGACATGTTGGCAAGGAAATCATCCTTGGCCTTGCTCATATGGAAAAGCTCATTGGCTTCAACCCTTATGCCTATCAGCTGTTTGATCGTGTGGATTATCGAACAGATAAGAAAGCTGAACAATCCCAGAGCCATGTACATTCCGGAGAAAACGCCGTAATGGCCGAACTGATATGAGAAGATCTGTATGATCGCCGAAACAGCCAGCAGTCCGAATCCGACCGCAACATATCTGTAGGAATAAAGCAGATGTTTTTTAAGATCCAGGATGATGGTCACGAAGAATATGATGATGCAGACAAGTGCACCGAGAGCGGAGAAAGCAAAGCTTTTGGTAAGAGGAAGCTTTCCGAATGCAAAAAGCGTTCCGCTTACGACAAAATTCGTGATCTCTATCACGAATCCTACGGTTATCGCCTTGGCATATCTGCTGTTCTGAAGAGAATTAATGAATACAAGGAAAGGAAGCGGCATGACCATGACCATAAGGAAAGGCATGTCGCTCATGATGGAAATGTTGCTGAAATACAGCTGCCTGAAAACCGAATTGGACAGAACCCAGCAGGCACCGACAATGACTCCGATGGAAAGATGCTCCATCTCGAGATATTTCTTATGGAGATATCTGTAAACGACTGCCGCAACGAGGCATATGCCTCCAAGCAGAAGAATGGAAAGACCTATGAACAGTTCAAAACCGTAAAGATGGAACAGATATTTCAGTATGCCTAAACGCGTGCCGATATAGACCTCATTGACCATGCCGGAATTATAGGCATAATTGATCCTCAGCGGCTTTCCCGCATCACCGGCATAGATGGAGGCCATGACATACACTTCACCCGAGCGGTCCCCGAAAAAGCCTCCCTCACCTGTGTGAAGCGATGCCCTCAGCTCGTCACCGACATAGATATCCATGTCCATGCCGCGAATGCACACAACAGCGTAATCCCTGTCATACTCTTCCGGAAGAACAGTTTCAATCACAACATCTCCGTCCGTGTGCCCCGGCACCTCAAAAGGCACCCGGCTTCCGTCAGGCATAATGCGAACCCAGTTATCTCCGGGAAGAATGTCGCAGATATTCCCGTTTTCGGGTATATTCTTCGGCATGACGATCTGGCCGATAAGGATATAACAGAATGTCAGCAGAAGAACAACCGTGATTATCAGTCGGATACGCTTCACTTCATCACCTATTCTATAGCAGGAACAATCTCCTTAATGATATCAGCAGCTTCATCGTACAAAAAATCATCTATCTGTGCAGCAGCTTCTTTAAGTTTTTCTTTCTGAGTCATCCTGAAAGGATATCCCGACAGTTTTGTCACAAGTTCCTTGGACAGCTCATCGTCGAAATCATCCAATGCTGTCAGAAGTTCTGCAGCTACGCGTCTGGCCTCTTCTGCCGATATCTCGCCTGCAGCCCTGACTTCTCCCATCTCTCCGACGGGCTTCAGGTTTTCAATGAGTGTATCGTAAAGCTGCATCGCAATGGGGCCGATCGAATCGATGACTCCCGTATCACGGTTCCTTGCCGCATTTTCAAGTTCCTCGAACATGGATCCCAGAGTCGCGGCACCTATCATTTTGGAATTGCTCTTCAGGGCATGGACAGTGATCATGTAATTCTCATAATCTTCTGCCATCAAAAGCTCTTCGATCCTGGCCACGTTCTTCTCATGATTTTTGTAGAACCTTTGAACGGCGGAGACATACTTGTCTTCTCCGCCCGTATATCCGAGTCCCGCCTTTATGTCAAGACCGGCAGCGGTAAGAACCGAAAGATCGTATCCCATCTTTTTACCCCAGTATATCTATTATCTTTGCAACAAGTTCCGATTTCTTGGAAGGCTTAATTATATATCCTTCGGGACGCAATTTAGTCAGAGTCTCTATCACGGCACTTTTTTCGGTCATTCCGGTAAGGAAGATGATCGGTATGTCGGCAAAATTCTCAAATGCCTTGATCTTCTTGAACACCACAGGCCCGTCGTCATCAGGCATAAGATAATCCAGAAGTATCAGATCCGGTTTCCTCTTCATGATGGACTTAAGCGCGGCACTTCCGGACTTGACGGCAGTGACATCATAGAATTCCCTGAGCTGTTCCTTGATATGTATCAGCTGTTCGGTGTCATCGTCGACAATAAGGATCTTCTTCCTGACATCCTTGTCGGCATTTTCATTCTCCCATTCCCTGAATGCCGACATATTCTTATCTGCATTCTCCTGGAACTTCTTCTCAATGCCCATCATTTTCTCATATAGAGCAAAGAGCGAGACCGGCCTGGACAGAAAAGAAACCTTGGACAGTTCGGAATACTTGATGAAGATCTTTTCATCATCTTCATTGGTGACCACGATCGTGGCACAGCTCCCCTGTCTGTTCGCTTCCTTAAGGACATTATAAGCCTTGACCGTCTCATCTGTCTCATCTCCGAGACAAATTATCACAACCTTCGGAAGTTCGGCAAGGAGCGCATCAAAAAGTGCCGTCTTGCTCGGAGAGCACTTGACGGTCAGATATCCCCTGTCATTTTCAAGATGTTCGCAAATATCAGTTGCGATCTTCCTGTTCTTGCCGGTCACCAGGACCTTGAACCATATCTTCTTTTTCTTTCCTTCGGTTTCTTCCGTTACGATGTTGTTATTATCCTCAGCCATTCCTTCTCTCCGGTATGAATCATCAATTAATATAATATTAGTCAAGTATACTAAAGAATATATTAACCGACTCTGAGCGGGAAACGAACGGTCGATTCAGACGTCCGAGCGGTGTCATTTGCCTTTTGCCCTGGCCAGGTCTTCATTAAGCTTACCGACCTTGCGGCGATAAGTCAGGTACATGATCAGCCATACTATGAAATACGCCAGGACCTCCATTACCGTCATGGTCCAGAACAGCGCGCTTCCAAACTCGAGCCATCCCTGTATCCATCCCAGCAGGCAAAAACATGTCATGCACAGCACAAAATGCGTGAATGTCGCACCGGCAATGCTCCACTTTTCTATGTCGTACACTATGGTTCCGGCCATGCATATAAGCCCGTGCACGCCTCCCACGAACAGATAAAAGAATGAAACGGAATCCAGATATTCATCAAAAGACCCGGGCCCTGTGAGAAGGGATATCATCATGCCGACAAATATGCCCAGGAAGAATCCCGAAACACCGAGGATGATCGTTTTTTTCACAAGCTTGTTCATCTTCCGTCACCTCCCCCGCATATGTTAACGAGTTTGTTCTGGATTTCCCTTACATACCTGCGTGCGACCCAGGTAAACGAACCTCCCGTAAAATTCACCCTGATGGTTCCCACCATGTTAAGGTCAAAGCCCGTGACCTTCTTCAGATTGACGATCTCAAAACGGCTTATCCTCACAAAAACAGACGGATCGAGCATCATTTCCATATCCCTGAGCGAAAGCCGCACGTCATGCTCACTGCTTTCCGTGCACAGCTTTATCCTGCGGTTTTCGGAATACACCCTTACTATGTCCTTTTGTTCAACCAGGATCACCGAGTTTCCGTCATATGCGGCAATCTTGGGATGCTCTTCATTGAGGCTGTTTTCTATAGCCCTGGCGATACCTGCGATCAGTTCGGGGGAGGCCCCGCTGCGTATGATCACTTCCGTGCCGGTCATCGACGGATCGGTCTCAACACGGATGCTTACTTTTTCATCCATCTGTCCTGCTCACTTTTCTTTTCCTGAACACTGCCTTCCTCAGCCTGCTCAAACCGGCAGCAGAAAGCGTTCCGAGTGCAAATACTGCCAGAACATGCAGGAAAACATTTTGAATATGATATATGCCATTAAGCCCATCCATCGATCTTCCGAACAGACCGATGAACAGACCGTGGATCAGGTAGAACTCGAGCGTGATGCCGCCCATGAACTTAAGAAACCTGTTGCCTATCTTAAGCTTCAGACAGGATATGAACACGAAAAACACAAATGCGGACGATGCCAGGATCTCCGAGCAGAGCGTCACTCTTCTCCTGAGGATCTTGTCCGGCGCCCCCCAGTTCTCACCGTAATATGAGGCAAATCCTCTGGTGAATTCCGCAACTCCGTATAAAAGGAACATGAGCACGAAGGAAAGGACCAGATACAGCACGAAATGTTTTTTCAGATGAGCGACTATTTTATCTTCGTGACGCGCAAAGAATATGCCTATCACAAAGAAATGCACGGAATTGTACCACCATTCCCCTCTCATCCACCAGTCGTTATGGTCTATCGCTGTACCGATGAGCTGATAAACAACGGTAAATGCCAGGACTGCAAGGACCGCGGTCTTTTCTTTTTTACAGAATCTGAATGCCAGGAAAAACGCAAGATAGAAGATCGGGATGATCAGCACATACCAGCCGTTGGGATTACAGAGCTTAGCAAGGCTCAGATACCAGAACGCCTGCTTCGGGCCCATCTTCTCGCCGAGGAGCAGCCTTGCGGCAAAAAAGATGAGCGTCACGACATATCCGGTAAAGACTATGGGAAGGACCCTGTAAAGAATAAAGCTCTTTTCGAGATATCCCGGCTTGGTCTTATAACTGACATAGAGTCCGTATCCCGAGCAGAACATGAAGATCCCCACCATGTAGAATCCGAAGGGAACAAAAAGTTCCAGACCCGGAGTGATTATCGACGGATCCAGCCAGGGTGCACAGGTCTGCTGTCCAATGTGGTGAAGCATGATGCACACGGCAAAGAATCCCTGAAGAGCCTTCATCTGGTCAAGTGAAAAAGCGGAGTCGTTCCACTCCCCCTTTTTGCTGAGCCTGCTCCCCCATAATAATGCGGCGATAAGTAACGGATACACCAGATAGATCACTTTTCGGATGCCTTTCTTTTCAGCCTGTTTGCGATGAATCTCAAAAGCAGTGCCACTCCCCACGCAGTGAGTGTGATGAATGCAAATATGACGATCCCGATCGGCATTCCCCAGTTAAGGAAGCCGTACCAGTCATTGGAGTCCTCCCCCACGCCCTTTCCGTTCACCAGAATGTTGATCAGATATATGGATCCGTACAGGAACGTAAAGACCGCAGCTCCGTATGTAGCCTTAAACGGGATCTGCTTGGCATCCCCGGAAAAGAAATACGCGATGAATGCGACGATGGGCACCACCAGATGGAAAAAGAAATTCGCATTGTGATACATATGCGCATGACCATAGATAGGCCCGAGGAAGCATGCGATCGTCAGAAACGTGACCGTGACGGCAGCGGCTGCGGTAAGACGCAGGACCTTCATGTACAGGGGATCCGGGTCATACTCCCTGCCGCGGAATGCCAGAGCCCTTCCAAGCCACATGGCAGACACAATGCCGGCGAAGACATTGGACAGGACGGTATAGTATTTGAAGTTCTTCAGTCCCTTTGTAAGAAGGAGTGCTCCGGCGTCATGCTTATTGAGCGTCAGGAAGACGCCGATGCCTACCAGCACTACTATCAGGATGTTGAAAAACAGTTCTTTTTTTTCAATCTTCATGTTCATTGGTATACATAATATCCGCACGGCCAACCGGCTACCCTTACAGAGTAGCATACTGACGGCTTCTTCGCAAAAAGCCGCTGAAAAACGGCCATGTTAAGCTGACGAAAAACGTCTATTACACCCGTTATTGGGCATATGGCTTATTGACTTAAAACCCTTCACAAATTATTATTGATACATACGAGTCTTTTCGTAAAACATTCACTATTTAAGGAGGTTTTTCGTTATGGCATTGGTAACAACGAAAGAGATGTTCAAGAAAGCTTATGACGGCGGATACGCTGTCGGTGCTTTCAACGTCAACAACATGGAGATCGTCCAGGGCATCACCGAAGCTGCAGGCGAGCTTGAGAGCCCTGTTATTCTTCAGGTTTCCAAGGGCGCTAGAGCATATGCCAACCATACCTATCTTGTAAAGATGGTAGAGGCAGCTGTTCAGGAGAATCCTCAGATTCCCATCGCTCTTCACCTTGATCACGGTGATACTTTCGAGCTTTGCAAGTCCTGTATCGACGGCGGATTCACTTCTGTCATGATCGACGCTTCTTCCAAGTCTTTTGAGGACAACATCGCTCTTACCAAGCAGGTAGTTGAGTATGCTCACGATCACGGCGTAGTCGTAGAGGCTGAGCTCGGAACTCTTGCAGGTATCGAGGATGAGGTTCAGGTTGAGTCAGGTAAGGAAGCTTACACCAGACCCGAGGAAGTTGAAGAGTTCGTAGACAGAACCGGATGCGACTCTCTTGCAATCGCTATCGGAACCAGCCATGGCGCTTACAAGTTCACTGCAGAGCAGTGCACCAGAAATGCTGACGGCATCCTTGTTCCCCCTCCGCTTCGTTTCGACGTTCTCGAGGAGTGCATCAAGAGACTTCCCGGATTCCCCATCGTTCTTCACGGATCATCTTCAGTTCCTCAGGAATTCGTCAAGATGGTCAATGAGTACGGCGGAAACATGCCCGATGCGGTAGGTATCCCTGAGGAGCAGCTCCGTAAGGCAGCTACCCTTGCAGTATGTAAGATCAATATCGACTCCGATATCCGTCTTGCAATGACCGCTAACATCCGTAAGTACTTCGTTGAGCATCCCGATCACTTCGATCCCCGCCAGTATCTCAAGCCCGCTCGTCAGGCTGTTAAGGATATGGTTGCTCACAAGATCCTCAACGTTCTCGGATCCGATCACAAGATCTGATAACTGCATCAGAAGAAACAACAAGGAGCTGTCCATGCGGACAGCTCCTTTTCTCTTGTTCTATTTTCAGGCTGTGCAGCTACGTTTCCGGGGGGACTGCCGGTTATAAGGCGCGTGCGCGTTAAGACTGTCTCGCCCATAGATTATCACACCCGTCAGGCCCCTTCGTAGCGCCCGGCCTGCACCTTCCACATCTGTGCGTATTTGCCTCCCAGCTCAAGCAGGGATGCATGATCGCCTTCCTCAACTATGCGGCCGTTTTCGAGCATGAGGATACGGTCGGCATCACGGGTCGTGGAAAGCCTGTGGGAGATATAAAAGACCGTCTTGCCCTCTGCGGCGGATTCCATGGCCTTGTTAAGTTCGTATTCAGCGATCGGGTCAAGTGCACTGCTGGGCTCATCCATGATAAGCATGTCAGCATCCTTATAGAACGCTCTGGAGATTGCGATCTTCTGACTCTCACCTCCGGAGAAGTTAATGCCCTCTTCCTCAAACTCGGTAGTGACCGGAGTGTCGAGACCTTTCGGAAGTGACTTAAGTCTTGATTCGAATCCGGACTTTTTGAGAGCAGAGATTATCTTTTTATCCTTTTCGGCAGTATCCGTGCTGTGAGCTCTGTCCATCACAACATTTTCACCGAGCGTTGCACCGTACATCTGGAAATCCTGGAATACCACTCCGATCCTTCTGCGGTAATCGTAGGGGCTGAACTCCCTGATGTCCGTTCCGTGGTAGGATATGGTGCCGGAAGTCGGATCATACAGCCTCATGAGAAGCTTGATGAGAGTGGTCTTGCCCGCACCGTTATATCCGACTATAGCTACTCTCTCGCCGGCCTTTATCCTTATAGAGATATCCTTCAGAGTATCTTCCGCATCCTCCGAATATCTGAAACTTACATGGTCCAGCACAAGATCGGCATTTCCTTCGGGAACATCCCTTCCTTCCATGATGTTCATCCGCGGCTCGTAATCGAGGAATGCACGTATCTTCTCCACATACAGGCTGTTTTCCTGTGCCTGAGGGAAAATATCCGCAAGATTGCCCATCGCACGCCTTAAGCTTCCGGTACGGTTGAACAGGACAACCGCGTCACTGTATGCCACCGTTCCGAGCACCGCAGCCTGAAATACCAGATAGGTGATATACAGACCGTCCATGATAAAATCGCCGACGACATAATTCCTGGCAAAAGTAAGGAACGATCTTCTGAAGCTTATGGCCTTTCTTTCCTTTATGATCTCATCATTGGCTTCACTGAACTCTTTTTCGAGATGATCTCCGATATTCTGGTGAAGCCTCAGCTCCTTCGCATAATCGTTCAGGTAGAAGACCCTGCTGACATAATTGCGCTTTCTTTCAAGCGGATTGGTCTTGATCCTGAGATCGTAATTCAGCTTGTTGAGCACCTTGGAAACAAGGAATCTGAACACAAGCGATGCCAGCACGAAGAATATTCCGGCAGCATCTGTCACGATGTAGAAAACACCCGTCGTGAAGATGACCGTTATCGCCTGCATGATCAGATTGCACATATTCAGGAATCTGTCTATGCTGCTTTCGGCCTCCGCAACGGCAAGCACAAAATCGTTATAATACTTCGGGTCGTCATAACAGGACAGATCTATCTGCGCGGCCTTTTTAAACATCTGCTCCTTCAGAGCCTGATAGAGTCTCGGCTTGCATGTGGGAGACCACTTGTATATGAAGAATCCGTCAGGCACGATCTGGATCATGTTGACGATCAGGATAACGCCTATCACAAGAAATGCCTTCTGAAACGGCTCATTGAATTCTGCGCAGTGAAGCACATATCTTATGCCCAGGACATGCTCGAGAAAGATTATTCCCTGATATCTGAATCCGTCGTACAAAAAGTAGATCATATAGCCGGGGCATGTCTTAAAGCACAGTTTCCACAGAAACATCTGATTGTTCCAGACCTGTCTTGCACTCTGTTTTTTCTTATCGGAAGCGCTCATGCCATGACACCCCCTTCCTCATACTGCTCTTCATCCCCGCCGCCGGCGCCGTCACTGAGAGCAAGGTAATTCTTCGCCTGCTTGGTATACATGTCGGCATAGAGACCGCCCATTTCCATGAGTCTGTGATGGTCTCCTTCTTCCTTCACGGTTCCGTCCGAAAGAAGATATACCCAATCGGCATTCTGCACGGACGAAAGCCTGTGTGAAATGAATACCAGCGTGTTCTCCCTGCATGAATCGTATATATTGTCAAAAAGCTGTGATTCCGCGATCGGATCGAGTGCACTGCTGGGCTCATCGAAGATCTTGAAAGGACACTCCTTTACAAAAGCCCTTGCGACAACGATCTTCTGGAACTCGCCACCGGACAGAACGGCTCCTTCATCGTCGAATTCATGTGTCAGTGTAGTGTGTATCCCCTTCGGAAGAGTCATGACCTTGTCATATGCTCCCGACAGTTTCAGCGCACTTATGACTTTTTCTTCCTTCTCGTCTTCGGGGATGTTTTCTCCCATCACGACATTATCAAGGACAGACATTGAAAACATCCTGTGATCCTGAAATGCCGTGGCAAAGAGCGCCCTGTATTTTTGCAGGTCGTATTCCTTTATGTTCCGTCCGTTTAACAGGATCTCACCTTCCGTCGGATCGTAGAATCTCAGCAAAAGCTTTATCAGAGTGGTCTTTCCGGCACCGTTATGTCCGACCAGGGCATAGGTCTTCCCGCCGCGGAATTCCATGTTCAGATGCGACAGAACTTCCTTGTCCTTATAAGAAAAGGAAACATCACGGAATTCTATTGATTCTATCTTCTCTCCCGGATCTGCGCCCTGATGATCTTCGGGGATCTTTTCCTTATATTCCAGAAATGATCTCAGATATTCGACAAACAGACCGTTCTTGAAAAGATCGGTGAGTGAATTCGTAAACCCTATCAGGATCCATGTTGTGGAGACCATCATGCTCGTGATGACGGCAAGCTGCGCGAGGCTCATAGTGCCGCTTACCAGCGTCCTGTAAGCTCCGTATATCAGCAGACCCTCGAAAATGAATGTGAACGTGCACATTACATAGAACCAGTGAATGACCACCGAGATCGCCGAATACTTGCGGGCCACATCCGCAAGCCCCTTAATGGCTTCCCTGTACTGCTTTTTCATGAGAGAGAATACCTTTGTGAGCCTGATCTCCTTGGCGTATTCCGGAAGATACATCACCCTGTTGATATATGCGATCCTGCGGTTATGGGGGACCATTTCCTTGTTCCTCACATAATCGATCTGGGAATTCTTCCTTCCGAATATGAAATTTCCGATCACGGGGAAAATGATGAACAGAACAGAGATCTTATCGACCCTGTACATGAAAACGAAAGAGCATACGCTTGCTATGGCACCGAAGAATACGCCAAACACGACCTCAACGGTCGCGATCAGCCTTTCATCGGCTTTTTCCATTGCAAGAGTGTATTTATCATAGAATTCACTGTTCTCGAAACACTCGAGTTCAACGTTTCTCGATTTCCGGAACAGTTTCAGATACAGCCCTTTATTTATCACGGCCGCACATACGGGATTGACGTTTCCCTCAAGTATGCTGTTGTAAAGGCTCATGCCGCCGAAAACCACGGTCACTATCACTATGAAGATCATGATGTGCCCGAACGAATCGCCAGTCTCAAGTGAATTGATGACATAACGCATGAAGAATGCACTGTAAAAGAGCCATTCAAAATATCCCAGGAATCTGTTTATGGCCTTGTGGACCACAAACTTCCGGCAGATCCCTGATACGAGCTTCAGTGCATAGAGATTATTAAGCACGGCTCTGGTGCGCGTGATCTCCCTTTTTTTCTTTTCCCTCATAAGAACTTCCCTCATCTGCTGCGTTTCGGATATATTTCGCATAATAGTAACATAAATACCGGTTTTGTGAAATAAACCGGTGGTTTAATAAACGGTCCGCTCCGCAACGGGATGCGGAATGTCATGAAGATGTGCTTTGCACTTAAGTACATCTATGATTTTCGGCCCAAATGCTCTATCATTACAGTTGGGTAGGTATTTTAATCTACACTTTGTGAGGGAATATGAAAAAACTGACTCTTTTACACTCAAACGACATGCACGGGGACTTTCTGGCAGAGCAGATAGATGAAGCTCTTGTCGGCGGAGTATCAATGCTTTCCGGTTATGTGAACAAGGTTCGCCGGGAAGAGGAAAATGTGATCTATGCGATCGCAGGCGATATGTTCAGAGGTTCCATAATCGACTCGGAATACCATGGCCTTTCAACGATCCAGATCATGAACATGCTGGCTCCGGATATCGTCACCCTCGGAAATCATGAAGTTGATTACGGCATTTCACATCTTCTTTTCCTGGAAAAATGTGCTAAATTCCCCATCATCAATGCAAACATGTATATAAAGACCAATCATGAAAGGCTCTTCTCCCCCTGCCGCATACTGGAAGTGGATGGAATGAAGATCCTTTTCATCGGCATTCTTACCGAAATGGTCCTGAACGAATGCAGAAAAGACGGGCTGATAGGAACGATAATAAACGTCGAAGATGCCGCAAGAGAAGTCGGAAAGATCTGCAACAGCTATAACTCCATCGACATCGACCTTACCGTTCTGCTCACTCACATCGGATTTGAAGAGGACCAGAAGCTTGCTGCACTTCTCGACCCCGCGTGGGGAGTCGACCTGATAATAGGCGGCCACTCACACACCTTTATGGATCAGCCCGAGGTTGTTAACGGAATACCTATTGTGCAGGCGGGAACCGGAACAGATCAGATCGGACGGTTTGACATAATGATCGATACGGACAATAACTGCATCGACAGTTATACATGGTCCTCGGTCCCCATCAATTCAGAAAACTGTCCCAGAGATATCCCTCTCGAAACGATTATCAATGATTATAAAAACACGACGGACGAAAAATACGGACAGATCCTTACAGGCTTTGTCAGGGAACTGACCCATCCGTCCAGATATATGGAAACCGAACTCGGAGATCTTTTTGCAGACATCATGGCAGAAGCTCTCGGAACAGACATCTTCCTTCTGGCATCGGGCTCCATAAGGACCAAGGTACTTGGCCCTATAGTTACAAAAGGCGGCTTTCTTGAGACTTTTCCTTTTGACGACCAGGCCAATCTCACCTACTGGACAGGTGCACAGCTCAAACATGGCATAATGAGAATGCTGCGTGATGAAACATTCTTCGGTGATCATACAGAGTTTTATCAGGTTTCATCAGCACTTTCGATCGAGTATGACATGGTCACCCATTCCTTCCTGAAGTTCGATTATAACGGTGCTCCGATCGAGGATGACAAGGTCTATACGGTAGGCCTCCAGGAATATCACT
Organism: Lachnospiraceae bacterium; assembly: GCA_024682075.1. GTDB lineage: Bacteria > Bacillota > Clostridia > Lachnospirales > Lachnospiraceae > AC2028. The sequence goes on along the minus strand of JAIKZQ010000045.1, from coordinate 54,570 downwards.
TGAAGAATCTCAAGGATTCGTTTGACCTGGAGCTCGAAGAAATAGAGAAAAATCACAAGCACCGCGCACTTGCCACCTCATGTGTGGATGTTCTTGAGGAGATGCTGAGATCCAAACAGCATTTGAACTCAAAAGTACAGGGAAGGCTTGTCCTTCATCTTACCGATGAAGCAAAGCAGGCCCTTATCGAGAGCGGGATATAAACGAAATGAATAATGATGCTACTCTGCTTCATTCCAATGACATGCACGGAGACTTTCTTGCAGAACAGGTGGATGAGGACCTTGTCGGTGGAGTCTCTCTTCTGTCCGGCTATATCAAGAAGGTCAGACAGGAAGAGGATAATGTCATCTATACGATCGCGGGCGACATGTTCCGAGGATCCGTCATCGACTCCGAATACAGAGGCCTTTCCACAATCCAGATCATGAATATGCTCGGTCCCGACATCGTGACGGTAGGAAATCATGAGGTTGATTACGGGATTGCTCATCTTTTGTTCCTTGAAAAATGTGCTGAGTTCCCATCATAAATGCCAACCTGCACATCAAGACCAACAACGCCCGTCTGTTCGAGCCGTATCACATAATCGAGATAGACGGCATGAAGATTCTGTTCATAGGCATCATCACCGAAGTCGCTCTCATGCAGTGCAAGAGCGATCAGATGCTGGGAACATTCATCACTCTCGAGGATGCCGCATCGGGAGTCGATGTGATCATAGGCGGACATTCCCATACATTCCTGGAAGAGCCCGTGGTAGTGAACGGCATCCCGATCGTTCAGGCCGGAACCGGAACGGATCAGATCGGACGATTCGACATAATGGTGGATACCGATGAAAACTGCATCGACAGCTATACCTGGTAAGCGGTGCCGATAAATGAGAGCACCTGCCCCAGGGATCTTGCCATGGAAGAGATAAGATCTACACCGTGAACGAGGGGACGGTTCCTGCGTTCACCCGGTGGCCATGGTAAATCACCCGGTCATGCCACTCGGAAGATTCGATCATACGGAGAACAAGTAATCATGGAACATAGCATCAATGACATAGTTTCGATCAATTTCAGGATCATAAATATCCTATCATCGTTTATTCATACGAAGGATATTGAAATTCCGTTTGCGGGTGATGATATCGTCATTACCGAATCCGAAAGAGACATCCATGATTCCTCTGTCAAAAAATACTCCGCATCTGCGGAATTAGCGGATCAGGTCAGATCCGTTTTCGAACAATATGACATTACAGGATGGCCAGGAAAGCCTTCAGCTCTTCCCAAAGTCATAGACGAAGATCGAGGTGGCACGATAAATCTGCTCTTCATCAGATTTTCGGACGACTGCGAAGAGCTTGTCACTTTCAGAGAGACCCCGGATGAAACAAGCAGAGAAGCCGGAATGACACTGCGCAGACTTATCCTTGATTCCCTGAAGGAAGAAAACCTGCTCTCAGCGGAAACGGTTTATCCGAAATTATCCGAATGCAAAAAAATACACGAAGAACACGGCCCCATCTGTCGTATCGAATCACATTATTTCTCGACAGGCATGATGGCATTCAGCAATCTCACGATCGATGTGACCATAGAAGCGGCAGGTCCCGGGATAATAAAAGTGACGCGCAGAGAGCAGCGCGGAAACGAGCCGGAGCAGATAAAGAGCGCGGAGACAGATTCGGATATAATGGACAGGCTTCAGGCCATATCAGATGAAGAGAACCTTCCCGTATGGACTTATGTTGCGATAGATCCCGAGAAGTTCTGCAGAAATGACGGGATGATGGATTATTTCCCACCCTCATGCGATATAACAATCTATTATGACGATACACTTGTGACGGGAATATCAAAAGTAAGATGCTCAATAGGCGATGCCGTGTGCAGGCTTGGTGGCAGGGAAGTTTACGGCCGCATCTCAGACCTTATCGCCGAGGCAACGGAAAAAGCTGGACTCATTCAGGAAAGTGCTCCTCCTAAAATGGCTATGCCGATGGAAATGGCCACTGCAACAGCATGGGGCCCGTTCGGGGGAATGAATCTCGCCGCGATGGCCGCACAGCAGAAGGCTACAGTCGCAGGATTCGTATTACAAACACCTACTCAGGGCAACGCCGATGCAGCCACTGCAACAGGCAGCTCATGGACATGCACTTGCGGAAGCGTCAACACTACAAGATTCTGTCCGAACTGTGGCGGTGCCAGGATCTGATCTATCCACAGCAACATATCCATATATACTCAAAAGCCCCGAGTGCTGGCAGCACCGGGGCTTTCGTATTCTTTATCCTGACTTTATTCGAATTCTATCGTGGCAGTGGGCTTGGTCGTGACATCATAGAGACAGCGGGTGATGCCGGGAACCTCATGTGTGATGCGGTATGAGATTTTCTCGAGGAGTTCCCAGTCTATGCGCTCTATGGTTGCGCTCATCGCATCCTTGGTATTGACCGCGCGGATGATGCACACCCACTCAAACGCCCTGACTCCGTCCTTGACGCCGGTTGCCTTCATGTCAGGCACAACGGTGAAGTACTGCCATACTTTCTTGTTAAGGCCTGCATTTGTGAACTCTTCGCGAAGGATCGCATCGGATTCTCTGAGAGCTTCGAGCCTGTCCCTTGTGATTGCGCCTGTGCAGCGGACTCCGAGCCCGGGACCCGGGAACGGCTGACGGTTTACCATCTCGTCGGGAAGTCCGAGTGCGGAACCCACAACTCTTACTTCGTCCTTGAACAGGAGCTTAAGAGGCTCAACGAGCTCCATCTTGACATCTTCGGGAAGTCCGCCGACATTGTGATGAGCCTTGATTCCGTCCTTGCTCTCAAGGATGTCGGGATAAATGGTTCCCTGTCCGAGAAATCCGACGCCTTCCAACTTGGCAGCCTCTTCATCAAATACCTTGATGAACTCTCCGCCTATTATCTTTCTCTTCTGCTCGGGATCGCTCGCACCTGCAAGAAGATCAAGGAATCTGTCGGTTGCGTCAATATAGATGAGGTTTGCACCGAGCTGCTTTTCAAATACGTCAATGACCATCTGGCTCTCGCCCTTGCGCATGAGACCGTGATTTACATGGATGCAGGTAAGCTGCTTTCCGATTGCCTTGATGAGAAGTGCGGCAACAACGGATGAATCGACTCCGCCGGAGAGTGCCAGGAGCACCTTTCCGTCGCCAATCTGTGCACGGAGCTTTTCTATCTGCTCTTCAATGAATTTATCCGCAAGTTCTTTGGTAGTGATCCTTTCCATGGACTCGGGACGGATATTTTCGGAATTCTCGTAATACTCTGTTCTTGCGTCGCTCATCTGTTCCTCCTGTAAATGAATTGTTTTTCAGTACCGTTTTGAAAATGAAAGACTGTCACGTTGCCGTGACGGTTTTCAGATCTCCCAGTTTACAAAGTGTCTCTCCTCGCCTCTCCAGAGCGCGGTGAAGTCCTTGCGATTCCCGTAAAAGAAAAGACCTTCTGTATATCCGCACCAGTTCTCGCCGTGTCTGCCGGTCTTTAAGTCAAACAGCGCGCTTGCAAGGGTTACGACATGGCTGTCGTGAGAAACAATGACATCAAGGCTGTCATCAGACTCTGGAACAGCGAAAATAGTATCGATTATCGGACGTGCAGCCTCGACCAGGGAAATCCCCGCAGTCAGTTCCGGCATATTATTCTGCAATCCGTAAAAGAAATCATACCACCCGATTCCGAATTCGGACTGTGCCCGTCCCAGTCCTTCGAGATGAACAAGTCCGCGATCGGACTTTATATCAGGATCCATGATTCCCGCACCTCTGCAGATTTCCGTGACAGTCTGCATGCAGCGCGCCACGGGACTTGAATAGGTATATCCTATGGGCCTGTCCAGCTCGCGCCCGATCCTGTTTGCAATCTCAATGCCTTCGGGCGTAAGGAGGAGCTTGCTGTAATCCCCGTCGGGAGGATTGTCGTATCTTATCGAATGACGCATATAAACCTTGAGATTCCCCTTTTCGGGAAGTCTCAAGGCATCCGAAGTCATTGTTTCGCATATTCCGTTAAAGATCATGGGAATGCTCCTGTATCTCTCTGATCATTTTATCCTGTTCCCGGGTTTCTTTAAATACTCTGTAATAATAGAACCCTGCAAGTATTATATACGGAATCGTGAAAGAACGATAGTACTCAAACCATCCCCTCGGGGAGATCGGCTCGATCAGCACGCTGAGCGTAAACAGCATGAGTCCCACAAGAACGCAGGCTATGATATATTGCAGAAGCATCATGAGAAGAGGACTCACTTTGTTGAACAGATTATGCAGGTAAAGCACAAACGTGGCGATAGCGCATGTTGCGAACATTATCAGAACATTTGCATTATTGGTCTCTGTCCCGGCCAATATATTGACTACGGCACCGAAAACGGAAACTAGAGCATATACACAGCACAGTTCGATCAGAAACTGTTTGATCTTTTCTTTCATTTGCTGATCCTCCTCATCTTCAGGAGATAGTCGTTAAAACTTTTCTTATAGCTTCTGTTAATGCAGATTCTCTCGCCGTTATCAAACGAAGCATATACCTTCATATTTACATCGGGTTTCAGCTGTCTGATCTTAAAGATATTAATGAGATTTGATTTCGATACTCTTACAAATCCGTAATTCCACAGCAGCTCCTCACATGATGCAAGCGTGTTCATGATCCGGTATACCCCGTCCGCGGTATAGGCGTAAAGCTTGCGGTCAATATGATCCAGATAGTATATCTCTCCGGGATCCAGCATGATCTCGTCACCGTCATCAAGATCCTCGTCAGCCGGTCGGCCGCTGAGGGTCGTGCGTTCGGAATTCACGGTATCTATCAGCTGTGAGATCACGGGACGCATATTGGAGTAATATACGTCCACGTGCTCATCCGTCATGTTTTTATCTTCGTAAAGGTTAAGTTTCATTTCCTGCTCTCAGTTCAACGCTCCGCTCAGGAAGTTTTCGACAGTATTCATATATTCTTCGGGATAGTCGATCACACCCTCGATGTGTGCACTGTCAAAATGAGCGATCTCTTTATCAACACCTGATATATTATCATAAATCTGCTCGACCTGTTCGGGGAGACATACCTGATCCCTGTCGGATACTATCACGAGTGTGGGGATTTCAATGTTTGCTGCAAGTGCGATGGTATCACCGTCGTCATAATCGATCCCGTATGCAAGTCTCATATAGAGCTTTGATGTACCGGTAAGGTATCTTGCCATAAATGAATCCACATCACCGTCTCCGAACATCTCCTTAAGAACAAGCTCCATTCCGGGAACGGGGCTGTCGAGAATGACCGCATCTGCAGCTTCCGCGGTTCCGGGAGTGACATTTGCCGCATAGATTGCAACCGTCTGTCCGCCCATCGACTGGCCGTGCACGATGACTTTATCATATCCGAGTTCCACTCTTGCAAGCTTTACCATTGCCTTTACATCCAGAGATTCATTGATCCCGAATGTCACTCTGTCATCGGGATTGACTCCGCTTCCTCTCTGATCGATGGCGATGACATCATATCCGAGCCCGAGAAACTTTTCGACAAGAGGTGCCATGCAGTATCTGTCCCCGCCTGCACCGTGAACAAGGATCACACATCTGTCACTGCCGTTTTCATAATAATTTCCCGGAACAACATTGCCGTCCTCTGCAACGGCACTTATGTCACGGCCTTCGTTTTCAGCAATGAACCCCTCCAGATCATATCCCCAGACTTCCAGCTGCTTAATGCTGTTATCATGAGTATCTTTTCCTTCGTTCTGATGTAGTATCCTGTCAGCGACATACCCTCCCATCAGTACAGATCCTATCAGAGAAAGAGCTGCGATGACCGCAAGAATGATGATAAGTACCTTTACGAGTTTCTTTTTCATTTTGTAAATCCTCCTGTGTTTTTCCTGATGAAGTTACCTTAACAGGAAAAGAAAACTCATGCGTCCGGATCTGCACAAGTTACATTTTGGGATGTACAAGTAGCATATAATATTTTATAATACAATGGTTTCCGCGGATAGTTTCGTATCCGCATATATAGGTAAATACGCGGATGTGATGGAATTGGTAGACATGCAAGATTTAGGTTCTTGTGCTTCGGCGTGTGGGTTCGAGTCCCTTCATCCGCATTGTGAAAATTATTCCCCCAGGATAATTCATGGGGGACATATATTTGGAACGCAGATGCGTTCCCCAAATCCAGGTTCGTATCTCCGCTCCGCTTCGGCCGGCGCAATCCTGCCATCCACAGGACGGTATGCGCCCCTTCATCCACATTCTGTGGAACTATTTTTCAGAGGCTAATGCATAACTGTATATGGAGGTATATCTTATGAAGAAGATAGCGGTAATAGGCAGCATAAATATGGATATGACAGCCGTGTCGGATAAAATCCCGCGTCCCGGAGAGACGATCAGCGCAAAGTCTCTCAGATATATCCCCGGAGGCAAAGGTGCCAATCAGGCAGTAGCGGCATCCCGCCTTGGCGGTGATGTTACCATGTTCGGCTGTGTAGGAGACGATGCCTTTGGCCCGGCACTTATCGACAATCTTAAGAACAACGGCATCAATACGGATTTCATACGCATGATTTCGGGCGAATCCAGCGGTCTTGCAATGATAGTAGTAGCCGAGAATGACAATGCCATAACCGTTATACCCGGTGCAAATGCTTCGGTTTCGGAAGAGTATATTGATGCTAACTGGAATGAGATAGTCAGATCAGATATCATTCTGCTGCAGAATGAAATCCCCGAAGAGACGATCACTTATGTGATAAACCGGCTGAATGCGGAGAACAAGACCATAATCTATAATCCTGCTCCTGCTCGTCGTGCGGATAAGAACATCACCCAAAAAGTAAGCTTCTTTACTCCCAATGAACACGAAGCCCGCATCGTGCTTGGCGACGATACCACCGATATTCGTGATCTGATCAGAGAATATAACGGAAAAATGATAGTGACGCTGGGCTCTAAAGGTATTGCCGGATATGATGGCGGATATATACAGATACCGGCGATCAAAGCGAATGTTGTTGACACTACCGGTGCGGGAGATACCATGAACGGCGCCTTCGCCTATGCACTCTCTGCAGGCATGAGCTACCGGGACGCACTTGTATTTTCCAATACCGCTGCCGGTATTTCAACAGAAAAAGAAGGTGCCCAGGCAGGAATCCCCACCCGGGCAGAAGTTGAAAACAGATCATGACTCTTCCGTGAACACCGCATTAAGACGATTCACAAATTCGGATTTTCTGGCTTTACTGACAACGGAAACATTGCACTGACCGATCTCAGGCATGGAATCGTAGGTGAAGCCATCCCGGTAGAAGAAAACCATTCCGCAGGTCTCTCCCGGCTCGGTGATACAGCTTCCATAGCATAAAGTTGTCTCCTCCACAAAATCAGGTCAGGCTATGCACGCCATTGCCACGGCATCGTCACCGGCTGTATCCGTATCAATTATGATCTTATGTATCTCAGACATTTTTCTCCCCCTGTCACAATGTATATTATATCTTTTTCAGAGCAGAAAACACAAATCTTATCAGCCACGGCAGCATCAGTCATCAATTGCATGAACCTCAGCACTGAGAAGATAATCATTGCCGGTTCCGATGGCAATCAGCTTTGCAATTAACTTCCCCATTATTCTCCTCAACTCCGTAAAAACGTTTAAAAGCTCACAACATTCGTATTTTAGCATATTTTCCAAAGCATCTTAAGGAAGGAAAAAGCCACCGGGTTTCACAGTTTCCTCAAAACCCCGAATCCTATATGCGGGTAAACCGGTGATTTTTTCCGTTTCCATAATTTTTTATGCCCACCGGCATGTGGAAGCCGAATGAACATGTCTTTCTTTCGTAACAGGCATTTTCACAACATTTACGTGCATGTTAAGCCTTAAAAATATGGAAAAAAGCTACAAAATAAAGTAAAATTACAAATGTATGGGCAAAAATATCTCAAATGACAATAAAAGAAAGACCGAAGAAGGCCGTAAGAGCTTAATACAGGTGATCCGCGATTCACATGCGGGGACCATCCTGCTCATCCTTATCCTCGTCCTGGTCGTTTGTTACGCCTGCTACATCTACTCGGACGCAAGAGAGAACGGGCTGAGTTTCTTTGACGTGATAATCTACAACCTTCTGGCTCTTGCGGGTAACGATTACGAATTCACCGACACTCCGGGAGGCAGGATACTGGGACTTATCGTCCTTTCCCTGGGAGTCGTGGCGCTGTCCACCATCACCGGTTACATTTCATCCGCACTTGTGGCGAGAAAGCTGAATGCTGAAAGAGGGATCAAGAAAATGCAGAACATGAAAGAGCACATAATCATCTGCGGATACAAAAATGACATAAAATCCCTGATCACCGGGATACTCCGCAAGAACAGAAACCTTTCGGTCTCTGACATAATCCTCATAACCGCCGAGGAGGATGTAAAGCTTCAGACTCTCAGAGATGATGACCGCCTGAAAGGACTGATCATCCTGAAAGGTGACTTCACGGAAGAGCAGACTCTCAAGAATGCCAACGTTGCGAAAGCTGCCAAGGTACTGATCATAGGTGAGAACGGAGAAGGCCTCGACGAAGAGCTCATTGACTCAAGAGTATTCGTGACAGCCCTTCTGGTCAGAAACCTCAATTCCAAGTGCCACATATGTGCGCAGGTCAGGACCGAGAGATACCGTAACTATCTCGAGGCACAGGGATGCGCCGAGGTCATATATACCGACGAATATACCAGATACATCCTCACCACCTCGACCAATTACAGCGGAATGAGCAAGGTCATGAGTTCGTTCCTCGACAACGGCGACGGAATATCGGTCCAGTTAGAGCCCGTTCCCGAAGAATGGGTCGGAAGAAAATACTGCGAGCTTTTCGACTGGTACAAAACAGAGAAGAACATTCTTCTGCTCGGAATGCTCGAAAACATGGGTGTTGAGAAAGAGATCAAGCACAGCATCCTGTCCGAGGCACAGAAATCCACCAACTACGGTGAGATAATCCAGAAGCTGAGGACCGTAAAAGATATGGAAACTAACGAACCGCGCCTCAATCCGGGTGACGATTATGTCATTCCGGTAAATGCGGGAGCGATCATTCTCGGGGAGGAGCGCTGATGGACTACATCGAGAGATTAAAGAAATTCCCTCTTTTTGAGAAACTCTCAGAAGAAGATCTGAAAAGTTTTGCGGAGCTGCTCAATCCCCTGACTTCGACAGCAGGTTCCGACATTATCACCGAAGGTGAGACCGGCTCCGACATGTATTTCCTCATAGAAGGTTCCGTGGACATCATCAAGACCACTGTCTTCGGTGACAGATTCGTCTGTGCGAGCCTCGACAGCTCAATGGGATGCGTGTTCGGTGAGATGGCTCTCATCGACAGTGATAAGCGTTCGGCAACAGTAAAGGCTAAGACCGATTGCACATCGCTTGTCATATCACGTTCCGATTTCAATTCCTTTGCGGATTCACACCCTGCGGCAGGTGTCTCTCTTTTAAGATTCATCGGCGTCAATCTTGTCAGGAACATCCGCAAGGAAAACGAGAATCTCAACCTGGTCTACCAGGCCCTCATAGAAGAAATAGAATCAAACTAAGCATTGGAGAATCAAAATGTACAGAATTGACGAACTTCTTTTGATCGAACATCTCACCTACATGCCGGACAAGTCTCCTCTCATCTCCATCCTGGACGCCGAGGGAATGAAGGTCGGAGAATATCTGGATAAGATAGACCTGGATGCGATTGATCTGGAATACGTCTACGCAACACAGATGAACGGATTCGATTTCAAGAACATCATTCTTGCACTTAAGAAAAATCCGTCCATCGCAAACGCCACGATAATCGACACCCACCTGGACACCGCTTTCGGTGCGGGAGGAGGCATTTCCATAGTACTTCTGAGTGATGAATCCGTCACCGACGAAAAAGGAAGACGTGAAGCTGTCGTTGCATTCCGCGGCACTGCCGAATTAGAATGGACCGATGATTTCGAAGGTGCAAACAAGATAGATTCTCTTCAGCAGATCAATGCACTCGAATGGTATAAGCAGGCATACTCTTTCCTTGATCTCGATCAGTATTTCGTCACTGTGACCGGTCACTCAAAGGGCGGAAACAAGGCCAAGTACATCACGATCCTCAACGACACTCCCGATCGCTGCGTGTCATTCGACGGACAGGGCTTCTCCGACAAATTCTTCGAACAGTACAAGCGCGACATCATCAAAAGACAGTCCGTCATAGAGAACCACAACATCGACTTTGATTACGTCAACATCCTGATGAATGACATCGGTTCGAAGACGTATTACATCGGATATGATTACGGAAAGGCCGGTTTCTCCGAGTCGCACGCCCCCAATACATTCTTTGATTTCGGCGAGAACGGCGAATATCAGATACGTGTCAATCCGAACGGACAGCGTCCCGAGATGCAGATAGTCGATCAGTTCGTCAACAGCTTGATCAGATCCGCCATCAGCGAAAAAGAAAGCAACGAGACCAATTACCTCGTGGGAATGCTTGTTGAGAAGGCCTTCGCACTTTCAAACGGAGGAGACATCTCCGAATTCATCAACTATCTTTGCGACATGATCGGAGATCCGAAATACTCGGATAACGTGGCATATCTCCTTGCATACAGCATTCTCTATTCCAAGAAAAACCCGAATCTTCTCGAGGCTTTCCGCAGCATTATGACTGCCTTCCACTCGGAGGATATTCTCAAGATCATCGACATGATCGACGAGATCCTTAACTCCAAAAAGCTCGGTGCCCTCCTGGAGATCGCGGACTTCCTTGTTGGCCATGTCAGCAAGCCCATCATAAGAAAGGTCCAGAGCATTGCCAAGAAAAAATATGATGTGGAATTAAAGCCTGAGCAGGTTGCATCCATTCTTCAGATCGCAACTCTCACAAGACAGATGATCGATACTCTGGATCTCAATATGGACGGTTCAGACATCGAACTCAAAAACATCGATCTGTCGGAAGACGATCTCCGCGAATTTGTGCTTCCCGGTAATCTCAACATCGTGGTCTTAGCAGGCGGTCTTTCCAACGAAAGAAACCTCTCACTCAAGACCGGCGTAACCGTTGCAGAGGTGCTCAGGAGCCGCGGCAACAATGTCATACTTCTCGATGCATTCATGGGATACGGAAGCGAAGAAGAACTCCTTCCCGATGTATTTGACAATCCCGTAAAATACTCCCTTGAAGCCAAGAACATTCCCGATGAGATCCCCGATCTGTGGGCGACAAAAAAGCGCAGGCCGGACCAGTCGGAAAGCTACTTCGGCCCCAATGTCATACAGATCTGCAGGCAGTCGGACCTGGTCTTCATCGCACTGCACGGAGCAAACGGAGAAAACGGAAAGGTTCAGGCAACCTTCGATCTTCTCGGACTTGACTACACCGGCTGCGATTACTTCTCTTCGGCGATCTCATCCAACAAGATCGCGGCAAAGCAGCTCATGAAGACCGTCGGCGTACCCGTTCCCGACGGATATACGATCAAGAAGGGAGACACAATACCCGATCCCAAAGAACTCGGATTCGAATATCCCGTCATCGTCAAGCCCAATAACGGCGGCATAGGCGTCGGAGTATCCGTCGCATCAGACATAAACGCATATCACAAGGCTATTGCAAATGCATTCCGCTGGGACAGCGAGATCATGATAGAGGCATATTGGAGCGGACGCGAATTTGCCGTATGCACGGTCGAAGGAAAAGCACTTCCCGTGCTCGAAAAACTTCCTTTTGAGACAAGCGACAAGGAAAAGGGCCTGTCAATGAAGGGCGAGACGGTAAACAAATGTCCCGCCGAGATTCCCGAAGAACTCGCAGCAGAGCTTCAGCGTGCAGCCGAAAATGTGGCTTGCGTGCTCGGTACGAACGCATACGCCAAGATGGATTTCATCGCATCACCCGACCTGAAATCATTTGTATGTCTCGAGTGTGATTCACTTCCCCAGCTCTATCCCGATTCACACCTGGTGATCTCTGCAAAAGCAGCGGGAAGAAGTCAGGGAGACCTTCTGGACAAGATAATGGAGATGGCACTCATAAGAAAAGTCAATTCCCGATGAAACGGATATAAAACAATGAGAGGTTCCGCCGTTTATGATGTAAACAGCAGAACCTCCCATAATTTTATTACTTCAAGGCTGCTCAGCCTTTAAAATCTATATGACTTCCGATCATTTTCTCGGCTTCCGTCATCACACGGTCCGATGCGTTTCCGAATGAGTAATTCTGAACTTTGTTTAAAAGCGAGCTGAGTGAGTTACTTGAAATGGTCACATATTCCTTTTCGGTAACTGCATCCGCATCGGTTTCATCCGTCTCATCATCAGACTCCCTGAGGCGGTCTTCCAGCGCTTCCTTCTCAGCCTTCCTCTTCTCCGCAGCCTTTTCGCGCTGCTTTTCGGCTATCTCTTTCTTCTCGGCTTTTTCCTTTGCTTTCTTCGCTTCCTTCTTTTCCTCGGCATGCTTTTCGATACGTTCTTTCTGGGCCTGCGAAGATTTCTCTATGGTTGCAAAGAAGCTCTCATTACCGTTTTCGTCAACAGAGATCCCGAAATTCTTAACTCCTGCACCGGTGCTTGCAAGGGAGTTCTTCATCTCGGTCAGCCTGGCCTGGGACATGGCGATGATGCCCTCGTACTTGTTGCGATAGTTCTCATCGGTAGCCATTCTCTCAAGCTTTTCTTCATCGATCAGCACAACCTGCCTGCTCGCGTTTCCGTACATCGCGGCATTGGCCTTGACGCTGTCTTTCATGTCACCGCTGACCACGATGAATTCCATGTTGCCGAACTTTCCCTTGAGCTGGTCATAATATTCCGCGGCCTTGTCGGAAAGCTTCACATCACCGATGGTCATTCCGTAATCGGTCTTCCTGGGGATAAGACTGCTTCCTTCGCTGATCGGGTTCCAGGCCTTTATTTCAGGCTTGCCGGCATTTGAAGACGCACCCGTCTGCACTGCAGCGGACGCTCCGGTGCTGCCTGCGGTCTGTGCCGCTTTTGCCGTTTTCCAGCTCTCGGCAGTCTTCTGATATGCAGAGATCTCATGAATAGCCATAGCTTCTACCTCCTTGTAGTCTCATAGCCGCTCCCCTGTCGAATGGTTCCCTTTAATGACGCATCCCTGCGCATGTCTTCCGGAACACAAGGGGAGAATGATAGTTATCTTATTCTGTATATCGGATGCGGAACATTAATTCTTAACCCCCGGCGAAAAAAAGTCTTTCGGATCACCTGCTGAACTTTGAAACAAAATCCCACGCCGTCTCGATCGAGTGATGCCTGCATTCATGCTGCTGTCCGCTGACGCTCGCAAATGCTGTCCTGCAGACTCCGTCCTCGCTGTCATAATAGTTCACTGTCAGATAGGAATCCCTGGATTCATCATACAGCTTCTCTGTCCTATCCCCGGGAACTCCCCAGAAAGGATCCGCCCAGCTGTCCTTTTCATCGAACTTAAGGGCTTCGATCTCTTTGAGTTTCTTAAGCCCGTTGACTGCAGCAAGATACTTGAACCTGTCAAGGCAGCTGTCAGCCTGTGAAGGAAGTTCGGGAAGCGGTGACTTCTCTCCGCCCGAATAGAACAGGGGAACGGGAACGCTGTTGTTGATCTCACCGAGCGGATGAGAGAACATATTGTCCTTCACGGGGAAAAGTGCACTGCAGGGGCAAAGTCCCGCGAAGTATTCGGGATATTCCTGGAACATGTCCTGGGTCTTTCCGCTGCCCATGGAAAATCCGCCGATATAGATCCTCTTTTCATCGATGCTGTATTTTCCCTTAAGGTGCTCAATTACATCTATTATCTCTGTCGGCGTGATGTTAAGGTGATCTTCAAGTGCCACATAAAGGATGTCATGATCATGTGCCACCTGCCAGAATCCGGAGACATATGTCAGATACATGGATGAGTCACCGCCTCCGTGGCAGCCCACAAGGAGCGGCACAGCGCCTTTATCAAAGATACCTTCGTTGTAGTAAGCGAAATATCCTACCGTATGCTCGCTCTGATCCTTATACTTTCCGAAATTGTTCGAAGAAGTCTTTACGGAAACGCTTCCGGGCTCTGCGATCATGCCGATCTCTTCAAAGATGGCCTCTTCCTGCTGCACGCCGCACCACATCTTATATCTTCTGACAAAAGAAAGAAAATCATCCCTGTAATCCGCAAAATCCTTGACCAGAAGATGCTCGCAGCCTTCGAATGCCTTATTGATCTCATCGGAATTGCCGACGCTGATGACCGCAATATCCTTTCTCTGAACATCCGGCGTCACGGATAAGCCTTCCATGGAACAAACTGCCGGGGTGATCTCTCCGGGTCCCCATAAGAATATGCCCTGCTGAGTCTTCAGAAGATTCTTCGCAACATAATCCGCCGACTCTCCGTAGCTGTAGATATCCGCCCTGAATTTTGCACCTCTGATGAAATAGCCCTTGAATTCACGGGCAAAGAAATCATTCCAGGAATCTATTCCGTCACTGTACTCGGTATCCATCCTGACTTCCGCAATCACATCGGCATACAGTCCGGCTCCCGTATTCTTCCATCCGCCTTCACAGGTCGGATAGACAAACAGCACGCTCGCATCATATGATGCGGCAATCTCCTCGAGCCCCGTCTTCCTTGCAAATGAAACCGCTTCTTCGGCTGTCTGAGACTTTTCTTCGAACACAAGCAAAAGCGGTGCCTTGAATCCGTAGTTGTTCACCTGACCGTCCAGATCATTGACAGGAACATATGTCTTCAAAAAGAAGCTTTCATATTCATGTTCCCAGTACTTGGATCCGTCATCAAGTGTCTTTACTTCAGGTCTTTCCTTCATTGCCATTTCACTGTCCCCCTTTGTCTGATCCATCCGCACAAGCGATCATAACCCCTTTTAAATGCATGTGCGTTTCTATATAATTATACTGTTTTTTAGTATAAACCCAAGGATGTGCACGTCACACTCTAAATACTGAAGAATAGCATTCATTATTTGCTAAATTTCTCATCATAGCCGCATCAAAGGAGATAATGCATATGGAAAGACCGGTGATCATAAACGACCCGAAGTACCGCTATGACAATTTTACAGACGGAAAGACTTTCCCGGGAAAAAAGACGGGAAGACTTCCCATGATGGGATGGAACAGCTGGAATGCCTTCGGAAGCGGTAATTCGGAGGCACTCACAAAGGCAATGGCTGACTGCATCAAGGAGCTCGGTCTGGATGATCTGGGCTACAAATACCTTGTTCTCGATGACGGCTGTTACAAAAACGAAAGAGTTAACGGTCTGCTTGCAAACGAAGAAGTCAAATTCCCATCAGGATTCAGAGCTCTTGCGGATTATATCCACTCAAAGGGATTAAAGTTCGGAATGTATAACGACATCGGCTCCAACCTCTGTGCCGGAGCAGCTGTCGGAACATGCGGACATGAAAAAGAAGATGCGAAGTCATATACAGAGTGGGATGTGGATTTCATAAAAGTCGACAACTGCTACTATCTGTGGGATAACGCAACATTTTCAAATGCGGAGAACGCAAGATACACTTACGCCCCCGGCATAGCTTCCGTCAGGATCGAAGGAAACGGGATAAGGCGTGAGTTTTCAGCCGTAACAGACGGAAAGATAACCGGAAACGGCCCTGAGATCAGAGAGGGAGCATATGTTGCCAATATCGGAACCTTCGACGGAACAGGTCCTGATGTATCTCCCGTGGGGATGCTGAGTGGCGAGCTTACATTTGATACGTCCGATCTTCCGGAAGGTGATTACAGTGTTTATGTGACATACACAACCGGCAGAGAATCCGGCCTCGGAGAATGGCTCCAGATCGCTGCGGGCAGCGGAGACAATGCTGCTTACTTTTACGACGATTTTCTTCCCGAAAGTCCGAACGGTGAATTTACTGCTTCCGATGCGATCGCCGTAAGCCTGAATAATGACACTGACGTCATAAGATTCATGAACCATCGCAGGCAGGAAAACACTCTGTGCTCTTATGCCGCACTTCTTCAGGGCTTCCTGGAGGCAGATCCTGATACCGGCATAGTCATGTCCCTTTGCGAATGGGGCAAGACCCAGCCGCATAACTGGGGATACAAGGTCGGAGATTCCTGGAGGATACTTAACGACATAACATTTCAGGTGGGAAGTGACGGCAATCCCGGACGCGGAAGCTGGGCAAGCGATTATACTCCGGGTGTTGCGGTCCAGTATGACAAGGCTGTCATTATGGACGAATTTGCCGGTCTTAGCAAAGGCTGGAACGATCCCGACATGCTTATGATCGGAATGGACGGTCTTGATATGGATATGTGCCGCACCCACTTTTCCATGTGGTGCATGATGAACTCTCCTCTCATGCTGGGACTCGACCTCAGAAGAGTAAAGAAGGGCGATGAGCTCTACAACATCATCGCGAACAAAGAACTTATAGCTCTGAATCAGGATGCTCTGGGCATTCAGGCCAAGAGAGTATATACATCTGCAGGCTCCGGGCATCCCGATACTGAATACATAAGAGATAACGATCGGATAGACATCCTGGCCAAGCCTCTTTCGGACGGAAGTCTTGCTCTCGCTTTCTTTAATCTGAGTGAACATGAATGGAACGAAGATATCACCATTGACATGGACAGGGTCCTTGAATATATCGGAAGCAAGCTGACAAACCGCGATGCTTTCTGTGCAGCCGGAAAATTCACGGTAAAGGATCTTTGGAACAGAAGTGAAAACGTCTCAGACGGAAAAACCATTCATGCAGGCAGTCTCGCTGCACATGCGGATGCGGTATTTAAGATCACGCCTGCCGTATAAGCCCGGATCATATGCCCCCCCGGAGCGTGCATTCGCAACCCGATCATGGAAGATACTCTTACAAAGTTACAATTTATCACGATGCTCTGCGATGAAGCCGCAGGGGAGGCTTCGGATGATAATTCACCCGAAAATGCCGAGGCATTGCCTGAAGTGCTGTCACATGAACCTGTCCTGAAAAAAGCTTTTGACGAGGGATGGATCGAAGCCCGGGACATTCCGGAATGCACCTGGCCCATAAAGCGAAAGGATGCAGCAAGGATCCTGCACATGTACATGCAGCGCATAAGAGGCGCATCAGATCTTGCGGACATTTCACCTGCGGGAGTGCTTCTCGATCTGTACGACTGCAGAACATGCGTCAACCATATCGCGCAGGTCTTCCTTCACGGATGGATGGATGAAGTCATCATCCCTTCCGGCGAAAAAACAGTACGGATATTTGACTCGGAAGCATCAGTCAAAAAAGCCGAATTGCTTGATATAAAAAGGCGTATTCGGGTATAATCTTACTGATGCACCGTGACATATCATCAACACAAGAAAGGAAGTATTTTCATGGAAGAAAATAAGGCTGGCAGCATCGAATACGAATCAAAATCACTTGCGAATAAAAGACTTCTGCAGGCTTCCACGATCCTCTGCTGCATCATTTCCCTTGCTTATATTGTTGAGGTCATCAAAGGAGCCAGGACCATCGGATACGTCCTTCTGGTGATCCTTCTCGCTCTTGCACCCCCGATCATCGGATGGGTTATAGACAGTACCAATCCCGGATCCGAAATGATCAGGCATATAGTCTCCATCGGATATGCTCTCATGTACATGTTCGTTCTCTTTACCACCGAGAACATCCTGGTATTCACTTATGTAATCCCGATGCTGGTGATCATCACGCTGTTCGATGATGTCCAGTATATTACTACCATCGGTGTCGGAGTCATCATCTGTAACATCATTTCGATAATTATCTCATTCAAAAAAGGTCTTATAACCGATACAGCCGTAGCCGAGATCCAGGGGCTTGTAATAGTAATGATAGTCATCTATCTCATCATGGTAAGCAAGACCAATCATAAGCTTCAGATCATGCGCATGGAGAATCTCGAGGAAGCCAACAACAAGACCAAGAGCATTCTTGATAACGTGCTGGAAGTTTCCGGAAGAGTCAGCCGGACCGCTGAGGAGCTTTCAAGTGAGATGGCATCGCTTAAGTCATCTATAGACCAGACGATAGATTCCATGGAAGAAGTAAGGCAGGGAACGAACGAGTCTGCCGAAGCATCCCAGACACAGCTCGTTCAGACAAATGAGATCTCCGAGCACATCGAAAACGTCAGGGGATCTTCGGAAGTCATAACCCAGAATGTGGAACTGGCAGCAGAGGCAGTTGCTGCAGGAAAGCTCAACATCCGCAGAATGACCGAACTTACAAATGAAGTTGACGAGGAAGGCAATGATGTTGCCGGAGCTCTTGAAAAGTTCAAGAAGACCGCTGAGGAAATGAATTCCATCACCGTCATCATCACCGACGTTGCATCACAGACCAGACTCCTTGCACTTAACGCTTCGATCGAAGCTGCAAGAGCAGGTGAAGCAGGAAGAGGATTTGCGGTCGTTGCCAGTGAGATTTCCAATCTTGCGGGCCAGACCACCACAGCAACCGAGAACATCAACACTCTGATCTCAGAGGTTATGGGGCAGGTCGAAACAATGGTCTCAACAATCGAAAAGCTCCTGAAGACTGACGACGAAGAGAGTAAATGTGCTGCAGAAACCGCCGAAAGCTTTGAGAAGATCTCCGGAACTGTCGAGATCATCAAGAAGCACACTTCAGATCTCGATGCACTTGTCGGAAGCCTGTCCAAGGCAAACGAAGAGATCGTTAACAGCATCCAGACCAATTCTGCAGTTGCAGAGGAAGTCACCGCACACGCAACCGAGACATATGAAGCCAGCAGGCAGAATCAGGATATCGTATACAACATCAATTCTCTTGTTGACAGCCTGAATGCGGACGCAGACAAGCTCAAGGCCAACAGATAATTCACAAAAGGAAAAACATGGGGACGGTTCCGGTGTTCACTTCGTGAACGCCGGAACCGTCCCCATATTTTTCCTTCGTCACTCCTCAGCCCCGGCAGATACAGGGATATCTATATCCGGAAGAGGTCCGTTATACTCCGTGTCATCAGCCACTTCCGCAGGATCGGGATTGACCGGCTTCTCCTCATCTTCCCATAGGGAATCATGCTTCTTGCGTTCCTTTTCGAGCTGCTGAGCCATCGTCTGCATGTTCTTGGCCATGGAATACATCTTCTGATCATACTCCATGAGCTTCTTCTCATCCTGCATCGGCACGATGTCGCCGTGGGTCATCCTCCTGAACACGGTCATCACCTTGACCATGTCCTCTCCCATTTTCTCGGCAGCTTCGCCCTGCTGCCTGGTCGATTCCATGTTGAATGCATTTACCCATTGATCCGTCACGGAATCGAGTACTTTCTGATTCTCATCAAAAGCCTTCTGCGTATTTTCAAGAGACAGTTCAAGCACTGCGGCATCATCGGCATATTTGCTGTCACCCGTAGCCTTGTAAGCAAGATCCGCTTTTTCTTTTTGGGCATGCAGTGCTTTCTTCTGCTCTGTCAGTTCACGTCTGTTGGAATAATATATTGACCTGGCTTCACCTATCTTCATGACACCGCCTCCTTGCCACGCACCTGTCCGGCACTGCGCCGGAAATGATCCCGAATTCCTTTTCGGGAAAGTGATTCATATTGTATATCGACAGGAAAAAATAAAAGATTAGTCCTGTCCTTTCTTATTGTCAGTCAGTGAAGAATCAAGCATGAGGAAACACAGAACGGAAAAGACCACTATCATCAGGATGTTGACGATCGGACCGAATCTGACAAAGAACACAGGCAGAAGTCCCATGAAAAGTGCTGCCGTGGTGATTCCGAAAGCCATTCCGGGATTCTTCTTAAGAACGCTAAGGCACATTGCAAACGTGACACTCATCGTCATTGAAAAGAAAAACACGCCAATGCATGACACCACCATGATCTTATCCCCGAACAAGAGGAAAGGAATGGCAGCCAGAGTGCCTACGGCCGCAGTTTTCTTAATCCCGAATCTGTCCGTCACAAATCCGCCCAGTGCCTTGCCGGCTCCCATTATGAAAAACAGGAAAAACGTCTGCCACAGCTCCTTATTCCAGGAAATGGGGATGGCGTATCCTATATAGCTCCTCACCGCCGTGACCAGAAATGCGATCAGAAGGATAAGCGTGGGGGAGATCCTTTTGTCGGTGAAGTCAAAATCAGGATAGCTTTCTTTTCTGAGGGATGTCTTTGCCGAAAGGCACAGTATCTCCGAAAGCAAAAGCGGAATGATCAGAATGTACGGAGACGCCTGATTTATCCCGAGAGTCTGACCGATCACAAGCCCGAAGGAACCGCCGGCAACAAAAAGAGATGAGGGAAATATCTTCCCGTCACTGTCAGCCACAGTCGCAATGGCGCCACACTCATGAAGTATGGCATTTCCGACGGCAAGTATGATATATCCGAGAACATGCAGAACGTAATGGGATGATGCTATCGGAAATATGCTTATCAGCATCATCAGATTACCTATCGTTTCATAAGGGATCTTCTTGTGGCGTATTATGAAATCGCCGATGAGTCCCTGCGGAAGAAACGCGAAAAAATCATAAACAAGCGCGATAGCCCCCGCAATCCCGAGCGGATAATGGTATCTGAGAAGATAAAAACACACCACCTCAACGCATGCGTGAACGAAGAAATATTTAGTTCCAGTTATATCCGCTCTTTTTATTCCCATGTGTCTGTTCACCCATACTGACGGTCTTTGATCAGGTCATGACCGGTTCCGTCACCTGTTAACTTCACCCATCCGTATCAGAGTCTCAATGAACTCATCTGCGGTTACTGCGCCGTGAGGATCTATCATCTGCTCTCTCTTAGGCGCATCAGGATCACCCTTTCCGCTCATGATGTTCCATGTAACGGCCCACGTGAGGGCTTCCCATGCATATTGGTCTATATCGTAATAATCCATGTATTCGTCGGTCCTGCCGAAATCGATCGCTCTTTTATATCCGGCAACCTCCGCATATCTCATGAGCATCAGAGCCATGTCCTGTCTTGTGAGGCATAGGCCCACTCCGAAAATATCGGAGGAAACATCGGGGCATCCAGTGCAGATCGAATTCTGTTCTCCCCAAATGATCGCATCCTCATAAAATGAGCCGGGGGCAACATCCGTGAATCTTGATCTGAGCCCGTGAACATCCGGTCTTCCGGCGATCTCATACAGAACCATCGCAGCCATCTCACGGGTGATCTGGTCTTCTTTTGCGGGAACCGCACCGACCGAAGCAGGGGAGGCATTGCCACTACCGGCACTTCCGGTAACGAGTGTCACGGCATCGTCAAAGCAGAGGAAGTAAAGGTTATCTCCGCCGGTCGAGGTATCGCCGCCGTAATCGATAGTCCATGAATGGCCCTGACACACCGCATATTCATCTCTTTTCACACCTTCGTTATATGTCTTGACCAGAAAGCGGTTGCCGCTGATGTCAAGGGACGTGAAATTATTGGTAAAGGCCTGCAGGAAATGAAGTTCGGGATTGCCCGACAGATCCAGCGCCCCCAGCTGATTGACCGCACAGTCGAGATAAAAAAGCTTGGGATTATGAGAAAGGTCAAGACTGCCGATGCTGTTATAGCTGCAAATGAGCTTCTGCAATTCGGGATTGGCCGTAACATCGACATATGAAGCGTCATTATGGGCACAATTGTAATACTGAAGACCGGGATTGTGACTTACATCAATGCTTCCCAGGCCCGGATTGTCCCATATGTCGAGCCTCTTCATGCAGGGATTGTGAGACACGTCAAGAGATGTCAGGTGATTCCTGAACGCATCGAGATGTGAAAGCCTGGGATTCTGTGAAAGGTCAAGGGATGTCAGCTCACATGAGCCGCACATGAGATGCTCCAGTTCCGGATTATGGGTTACATCCAGAACAGGGAGCGGATTGGTATTGCATTCAATATATGCCATCTTGGGATTGTTTGACACATTCAGATATGTCAGCCGACAATCGTAGCAATATACCCATGTAAGTTCCGGATTGGCAGAAAAATCAAGAGATGTAAACAGGTTACCCGAGCACCACACTCCGCGCAGATCCCTGTTGGCGCTCAGATCCATTGACTCGATCAGGTTATCCTTGCACCACAGTCCCTGCAGGGCAGTGAAATATTCAACGCCCTTTACGGAAGTGATGCCCATCCCCTCGCAATAAATATTTATGGTCAGTGCGATCTCCGACTCATCAAGATAGCCGTTCAGATCCCTGTCATAATCTGCGCCGGAGATGACCGCCCTGAAGACAGGATCGGGGAAATTAACACTGTTTATCTCGACTCCGCCCGCCGCACGCACGGAAAATTTATCAAAATACGGCAGGATCAGCATCATGACCATGAACAGGACAAATCTTCCCGACAGTCTCACTGTTTTTCTTCCGGGCATCTTACCTGACGATTTCCTCATAATCCCCCCAAAAGGCTTTAGCCTATGGACATTATCCTATGCCGTTTTTTTTACAAGAACTTTCCCCACCGCACCGCAAACGGCATCAAATATCCATTTAAGCGACAGCGGTCCCAGCACGCCGATGAGCACGTACACGATCTTAAAATCCGGACTGTACTCCCAGTAATACCATTCGGATCCGCTGAAATATTCGGTGTCAAAATACGGAAGGACCGCGACGTATTCATTTATTGCCATAAGGATGCAATTAAGAACATTGAAAAATACAATGTGAAGTCCCATTATCCAGAATGTGTTGCAGGACATGTAGTTGATGAACCTGCTCTCACCGAGTTTTCCTTCAAGCAGTCCCGCTAAGGTCAGCCAGAAAGTAATGCCCACCAGGGCTGACACTATGGGAGTGAGGATGTAGGGACTTGTAAATCCTGCCAGCTCATTCAATCTGTCACATGCCAGGTCATACGGAACAGGCAGATACAATGTGCGGACAGCGTTAATGACGAGCATGAGTGCCATAAGGGCCACTTTTGCACCGCCGGACATCGCATCGTGTTTTTTCTCAAGATGGTCTCTGTAGATCATCCCCAGTTCAAGGAAAGGAAGGAAGAATAAAACCTTCAGAGGAAGGAGCAGATAATAAAGAGAGTCTGTTTCAGCCGTATGCACAAGATGGACGGTAAACAGATTAAGTGCACAGAAGATAACCAGCATCACATAACTGTTCCAGATCTTTCCGAGGAGTTTTTTGAATATCGCATAGATCAGCAGAAGTGAGAACAATGTGATCACAAACCACATGGGCTCGGCTATTGCGTAAGGAGAGCCTACAGTTACCACCCTGTCCAGAACATACATCAGATACCATCCGGACAGAGGCATCCTCTCACCGCCTTTGAATAGCGCCATCAGCTGCTGAATCACATATACGATGACGGATATGCCGGCATACGGGACAAGAAGCGTCCTGATCTTCTTGCCGATATACGGAAGGAGCTTTGTGGATGGATCCACCTTGTTAAAATACCCCGAGATGAACACGAACATCGGCATGAAGAAGGAATTGTACGGGATATAATCGCCAAACATATCCAGGGCCGTGAATGTATGAGAATCCACGACCATGAATATTCCGATGGCCGATAAAAGCATGAATTTTTTGTTTGACTTGCTTCTGCGATCGCTCATGATGCGTTTTGTCACTCGAGCTCCACGGTACCGGGAGGCTTCGATGTAAGGTCATAAAGAACTCTGTTGACTCCCCTGACCTCATTGATGATGCGGTTCATCACCTTCATAAGTATCTCATAGGGGATCTGTGCAGACTCCGCAGTCATGAAGTCTATGGTCTTGACTGCACGAAGTGCCACAGCATGATCATAGGTTCTCTCATCTCCCATGACTCCCACGCTTCTCATATTGGTAAGCGCAGCAAAATACTGATCGGGCATCCATGAAGGCCAGTAACTCCTGAGAAGGGCATGATCGGGATTATTCCTGTCGATCACAACGCCTGCTGCCTCAGCTGCTTCATATGCAGCTTCATTGGCTGCATTTTCAACCTCTTCCCTGTAGATAGCATCGGAATCCTGAACGATCTTCACCTTCTCCGCAGTGATGTCTCCGACGATCCTTATTCCGAGGCCGGGGCCGGGGAACGGCTGCCTGAACACAAGAGCATCGGGAATTCCTAGTTCAAGTCCCACTTTCCTTACTTCGTCCTTAAACAGATTGCGAAGAGGCTCTATAATCTCCTTGAAATCAACATAATCGGGAAGTCCGCCGACATTATGATGTGACTTGATCACTGCAGATTCTCCGCCGAGTCCCGACTCCACAACATCGGGATAGATCGTTCCCTGAACAAGATAATCAACGCGTCCGATCTTCTTTGCTTCTTCTTCGAATACCCTTATGAATTCCTCGCCGATGATCTTGCGCTTTCTCTCAGGTTCCGACACGCCTGCCAGTTTTACATAGAATCTTTCCGCGGCATTTACCCTGATGAAATTCAGGTCGTAAGGTCCCTCGGGACCAAATATCGCCTCAACCTGATCCCCTTCGTCTTTCCTGAGAAGTCCGTGATCCACGAACACACAGGTAAGCTGCTTTCCTACAGCCTTTGATAACAGGACAGCTGCAACGGATGAGTCGACTCCTCCGGAAAGAGCACACAGCACCTTTCCGTCACCGACCTTCTCCCTTATTGCCTTTATCTGTTCCTGGGCAAAAGAACTCATCACCCAGTCGCCCTTGCATCCGCATACATTCATGAGAAAATTACGGAGCATCCTGCTTCCCTCGGGTGTATGGAGCACCTCGGGATGATACTGGAATCCGTAAAGCTTCTCTTCGTCATTGGCGATCGCCGCAAACGGACAGTTATCCGTTGTTGCTATGGACTTAAAGCCCGGCGCGATAGCGGAAATATAATCAAAATGACTCATCCAGCAGGTCGTGTTTTCCGGAACGCCTTCAAATACCGGAGAAGTAACGTCAACCTTAAGATCCGTATGTCCGTACTCCCTTACCGGAGCCTTCTCAACCTTTCCGCCAAGCACATGGCTCATGAGCTGTGCCCCGTAACAAATGCCGAGAACCGGAACTCCCATCCTGAACAGTTCCTCATCGCACGATGCGGCACCTTCTTCATAGCAACTCGCAGGGCCGCCCGTAAGGATTATTCCCTTGGGTTCCATGGCTTTAATCTGCTCGAGCGGTGTCTTATATGAGTAAATCTCGCAATATACATTGTTCTCCCTGACACGCCTTGCCACGAGCTGATTGTACTGCCCGCCGAAGTCAATTACCAAAACCAGTTCCTTGTCCATAGAGTATCTTTCCTTTATGTTTGATTATCATTTCTTTCAACGGAAAAAATTATACAACATACGCAAGACAGAAATATACATAAACTTTTACCTAAGTATATGAAATCAGGTCTAATTTATTTGTCAGAATATTACGATATAATCTTTAAGTAGACTGAATATTGCAAGAAAAATGAAGTCTGCGAAAATAATATGGATGGAAAAACCCTGAAAAACCTTTAAAATCCGCAAAAAAACATCTTGCAAAGTTGACATTTCAGTGTTACTTTAATCTTAACTAATAGTCTAATGGTGGCAGAGTCTGTACATTCAGACATGCCTTTTGCGAATAAGGGATGGAACCTTTTAGCAAAGCTTAGCCTGCACCGGCTGTCACACTATTCATGGAAGAAAGGGGGCGTGGCGATGAGTGCTGTATCTAATACAATATTCGATAACTATCTGACGGCCTACGGCGCCCCGAAGATATCCAAGTACGACACTCACAAGAAGAGTGAGCTTCGAAGCACTTATAATTCCATTGTCAAAGCCAATAAAGATGCTCCCTGGTATCTTCCCATCAAGGATCAGGAGGCTAAGATCGGTGCAATCGGACTTAAAGAGTCAGCTCGCACTCTTCGCAGTTCCCTTGCTGAGATAGGCGGCCTGAACGAAGACGGTGCATTCAACAAAAAACATGCTTCCTCAACCAATCCGGACACGGTCTCGGTCGATTACATAGGCGATGACAATTCCGATTCCGTGCCTTCGTTCGACATCGAAGTAAAACAGCTCGCTTCGCCTCAGGTAAATGTCGGAAGATTCCTTTCGGACATACCCTCATCGCTTGCTGAGGATAATTATTCCTTCGATGTCAGCATCGGTGACATGAACTACGAATTCCAGTTCCATATAGGGAATGAAGAATCCAACAGAAGTGTCCAGAACAGGCTTGTAAGGCTGATCAACAATGCCGGAATAGGTCTCAGTGCCTCACTTGAAGAATCCGGAGCGCAGGCAGCCATAAAGATCACATCCGATTCAAGCGGCGTGACTCTCGGAAGGGACAGGATCTTCAACATCAGTGATGACAGGACCTCCAAGGCATCGGGATCCGTCGATTATTTCGGACTCGGCATGGTGGAATCATACCCGACCAATGCCGTCTTCTCACTGAACGGCGAAGACAGACATGCATCTTCCAATCACTTCACCATCGGCAGGATGTATGAGGTATCGCTGAATGATGTAAGCCCCGAAGGAAAGCCCACCACCATCAGCATCAAGGCAGACATAGATTCCGTCGAGGAAAATGTCAGCCAGCTCATAGGAAGCTTCAATGATTTCCTCAGGGCCGTCAATTCCTATACCGGTCAGGGAATCAAGACAAAACTCCTGGACAACGAGCTCGGAGGCATTACCGGTTCGTACAGGGATGCACTCGGTGAGCTCGGCATCAACATAGAGAGCAACGGATCGTTGTCCATAGACTCCGAGAAGTTCAGAGGAGTTGCGGGCGAGAGTGATGACATAGGAAAGACCTTCAGCACTCTCAAGGATTTCTCCAATTCGATGATGAAAAAGAGTGCTCAGGTATCACTTGATCCGATGCAGTACGTAAATCGCAAGGTGGTCGCTTACAAGAATCCGGGACACACACTGTCCTCGCCATACACCTCCAGCATTTACAGCGGAATGATGTTTAACTACAGTTGTTGATACACCCTCTTATGTTAATACCCCGGCGGGAGCAATCCTGCCGGGGTATTAGTTATATGAAAGGCTCATCTTTTCATCACAGTCTGATCAGTTTTCCTACCAGTTCCACAACTTCTTCATACTGCTTCATCATAAGGGGCTGTATCTTGTCTATCTTGGCAACATTTTCCTGGCCCGAGGCTGTCTCTGCCTGTTTTGCCAGATTGCTGAGCTTGACCGCACCTACCATCTTTGAGGAGCTTTTGAGTGCATGAACCTGAACGTTATAGCTCTTCCAGTCTTTCGCATTGTAATAATCTTCTATCTCTTTTCTCTTGCTTTCATACGCATCCGCATAAAGTATCATTATCTCGGGGTCTATAAGGTATTTTTCCGCTTCCTTGTGATCGATCAGCCCCGACTCTTCCATCAGGCGGATCGCTTCTGCGGAAAACAGCTCTTCATTTGCTTCTTCGACCGCTTCACTCGTTTCCTCATCCGTCTCACAGATCCTGTAAAGCGGAATGTACTTGCGCAGAATATTATCCAGTTCCCTTATGTCAATGGGCTTGGGAAGGAAGTCCTGAAAACCGTTTGCAAGGAACATCTCTCTGGCTCCGGACACGGCATTGGCAGTCAGTGCTACTACCGTTGTATCCTTATTGAACTCGCACTCTTCCCTCATCCTCCTGACCACTTCAACGCCGTCCATTCCCGGCATCATGTGATCCATGAAGATCAGGTCAAAGCGGTCT
Source organism: Lachnospiraceae bacterium (assembly GCA_024682075.1). Classification (GTDB taxonomy): domain Bacteria; phylum Bacillota; class Clostridia; order Lachnospirales; family Lachnospiraceae; genus AC2028. The sequence goes on along the minus strand of JAIKZQ010000045.1, from coordinate 26,834 downwards.
TTGTTCATTAGATCGAGCGCTTCGGGCCCGCTAAGTGCCGTGAAGATCTTCATTCCGTAGATCTCCATCAGTCCGCTCTCGACCATCAGGTTGACATCGTTGTCATCCACGAGAAGAACTCTTGCGGTGGGTGCCGTGAATCTCTTCCTGTGCTCGCTTGCGGACAGGGGTTTTGCTATTCCGTTTTCATTACACAAAAAATCGGAAAGTGAATAAGAATAAAGAGGTCTGCTTACGGTTTTCTTACCAAAGAGATTCTCACTCCTTTTATATACATCCGCTATTATGACAATCTCTGTTCCGGGCAGGCTGTCGAACTCTTCATGGTACTTCTCGTAGATGACCGGATTGACGAACAGGTGGGTCAGGCCCTTTGTCTCTTCGGCAAATGCGCCGGTCCCGGGAAGCGGGATCTTCTTCATGTCAAGAGCCCTGCAGAGCGATGATGTCACTTCAAGGCATATATCTCTCATCTCGGGATGTATCAGGTCTATGTCAATGCATATGCCGGCCCTGATGCCCTTGAAATTTTCTTTTCTGATGAGCGGGTTTTCATCAAGTATCTGAACCGGAAGAGTAAGGGTAAACTCGGAGCCCTTGCCGCTTTCACTCTCAGCTGTTATCACGCCTCCCATAAGGGATGCGATCTTTTTGGATATGGTAAGTCCCAGTCCCGCTCCTTCGATGGATCTGTTTCTCTTCGCATCCACCTGTTCAAAACTCTTGAAGATCTTCTCCAGATCCTTCTTCTCAATGCCTATTCCGGTGTCACGAACGGTGACGATCAGCATCGGAGAAACAGCCCTGTCAACATTAATGGTAATATACACTCCACCATCGGGGGTATACTTTATCGCATTGGTGACGAGATTCATAACAACCTGAAAAATCCTGGCCATGTCACCGAACAAAAGGCTCGGCATGTCATCATCCACTTTCACGAAGATCTCGATGTTCTTATCCTGCTTTTTGGCCATTGCCGCATTGACAATATCACGCACAAGTACCGACGGATCGAATTCATCTTTTGAAATGGTGATCTTGCCTGCTTCGATCCTTGACACATCAAGAATGTCATTGATGACATAGAGAAGATTCTTCCCTGCTCCCATGATGTCAAGGCAGTACCCTTTGACCTTCGGGCTCAGGTCCTTTTCACGAAGGATCAGCTCGCAGAATCCCATGATGGAATTCATGGGAGTGCGGATCTCGTGGCTTGTGTTGGCAAGGAAATCCGTCTTGGCCTCGTTGGCACGCCTTGCCTCCTCGACCGCCTGCTGCTGCCTGATCTCGGCCTTGACAGCCTCATACTGAGCAAACCAGCATACCATTATCTCGATAAGAAACATTACGGGAAGGCGCTGATAATAGATATAAGGGTATATATATCCGAGAAGATGCCATGACGAACAGAAATATACACCGACGCCCACAAACAGGACAGAGCAGAATATGGTGCCGTAAAACAGATTAAAGAAATAAAATGCGATCGGAGCTGCAGCAAACAAAAGAAACAGACTGGATCCCGAAGTTCCGCCCGTATAGATCAGTATCCCAAAAGTAATCCAGTACACTGCCATCATCAGCGAAACAGCTGCATGAGGAAGGAACTTATGAGGCTTCTTTCCGAATCTGCAGGCAGACAGCATGATCACCGACATGACTGTCATGATGGTGCAAAACAGGGCAAGCCCGCCTATGCTCTCATTGCCTCTGATGAAATTATCAAAGCAAAGATATGCTTCATACACCGACAAAAGAGCAAATATTCCGAGTGCTCTCGTCAAATGCACATTTATGAATTTTTCGTTGATCCTTTTCATTTTCATCCGCTTCAGATCTCCGCCTCGGATCTGTGCAGTATTCCGTGGACCGCTTCCCTGGTGATAGCTTCATTAAGAGGCTTGGTGACATAATCGTCTATCTTCAGTTCCCTGAGGCGGTTTATCGTCTCAATGCTCTTATCACCGGTAAGGAGAATGACGGAAACGTCATGTTTTTCCTTTATCTTCTGATACAGTTCGAAGCCGTCGGTATCGGGAAGCTTAAGATCCAGAAGGATAAGTGATATGTCAATGTCATCGATCAGAGTAAGCGCGCTCTGTCCGGAGCCCGCATCGAATATTCTTATGCCGGGCATGTCTTTCAGGATATGCCTGACCGCCTGTACCACAAGCTTGTCATCATCAACCACAAGGATATTGCTTACCTGATCTTCTTTCTGGCGGAGGCCGTAATCTCTGTCCTCATCAATGATCTGCAGCATCACGTCAGCGATCTCGGGATCGAACTGAGTTCCTTTTCCGCGTACCAGCTCACTTCTGACCACATCCTGCGGTATTGCTTTCCTGTAGCTTCTGTCACTGGTCATCGCATCATAAGCATCCGCAACCGCAATTATCCTTGCAACTTCAGGAATGTTCTCTGCGCTTATACCATTGGGATATCCCGCACCGTCATACCTCTCATGATGATATTTCGCGCCGTATCCGATCCTTTCATCATCATGTATTCCGTTAAGGATATGATATCCGCTCACAGTATGGATTCGGATCGAATCAAATTCTCCGTCGGTAAGTTTTCCGGGCTTGTTGATAATCTCCTCCGGAACCCTGATCTTGCCCACATCATGAAGAAGACCTGCATAATATATTATCTTCTGCTCTTCCTCACTCTTTCCCATACGCTTTGCGATCATGAGAGCATAATCCGCCACTCTCTGAGAATGACCGCTGGTATATCTGTCCTTGGCATCTATGGTTGAAGCAAGTGACCTGATTATGCTGTAGTTCATCTCTCTCAGTCGTTCAACACTCTCCTGCTCTCCCTCTTCGGCCTTCCTGATCTTACTTACCGAGATAAAACAGAATGCGAATATGACTATGAATACCGCAACAGACACCAGCACTCCTGCCATGACCTTCATACGAAGCTGCCTGTACAGAAGGTCATTATTGGCGACCACCACAACATACCAGGCACCTACGACCTTGTCCGTAAAGACCGTGCATGCCTCGCCGTTTACTTTTATCTCGAACTCATCGCTGCTCTCGGAATAAATGCGATTAAGAAGTTCCGACCATTCATCAGAATCAAGATAGTTCTTGCCTATGTCGGAGATCTCGGTATGCGCGATGACAAGGCCCTCGCCGTTTACCACAAAGCCATATCCCATATCTTTCATGGTCATCTCTTCCGTGATGACCTGGACCTCATTAAGCACGATATCAAGCGATATGACGCTCTCCCCATCGGACAGCATCTGGCTGTACGAAACCACAACACTGCCTGTCTGTGCATCGATATACGGCTCGGACAGCACCATCCTGCCCTGTCCCTCGACAGCTTCGATGTACCAGCTTCTGCTTTTCGGGTCATAGTCATCAGGCGGCACCCATCCGGCTCCGTCGATATACTCTCCGTTCAGGTATCCGTATATTCCGGTGAAATTCAGATCGAACTGTGACTGCATCTGCTCTGAGGCGCCCATCAGATAATCAAGTATCTTCTCATTGTTTTCGCCGTTCCTGAGCATGTAGTCAACCGATTCCGCAGCAAACCAAAGGACATTATGTCCCTTGTTAAGGTAGTTCTCCACCATTGACGCCTGGCTTTTCATGTTACTGATGCCAAGGGCCTTTATGTCATCCACGGAATTCTTATAGAAAAAACCAAAGACATATACAAGCATGAGTGCCTGTAATATGAATATGATAAGCACTGTAGCAATGAAATGCTTCGTGACGGTATTCTTCAGTCTCATTAATTCTCCCCCACAGAACAAATCCCAAAGAAAAAAGCCACCGTATGCCCAAGGGTATACTTATATATATTTTATGTTATTTTTCTCATTTATTCCAATGATTTCGGAAAAGATCCCGTCAAAAAGCAAGGATTGAAAAAACGCAACAAAAAAGCTGCCACGTTTTTATCCGTGGCAGCTGCAGCATGTCATGTATCACAATTCTTTTTCGGCCAGGTCAAGTGCCGATGCTATGACCTTGTCCATGTCATAGTACTTATAAACTCCGAGCCTTCCGCCGAAGATCACGTCCTTCTCGGCATCGGCAAGCTCCTTGTACTTTGAATATAATTCATTGTTCCTGTCATCATTGACCGGATAATAGGGTTCATCACCTATCTTCCACTCACCGGGATACTCCCTTGTGATGACGGTTCCTTCGCCCTTTCCGAACTCGAAGTGCTTATGCTCGATGATCCTGGTATAAGGAACATCAGCCGATGTGTAATTCACTGCCGCATTTCCCTGGTAATTATCACAGTCCGGCAGATACTCTTCTTCGAATCTGAGAGATCTGTATTCCAGATACCCGAGCTTATGTCTGAAGTATTCGTCGACAGGTCCCGTGTAAATGACCCTGGAAAAGCTCTCAGGTTCTTCGGAGACCGCATTCTTCTCAAGAAAATCTTCGTAGGAGGTTCCGAGCCTTACCTCTATGCCGGAAAGCATCCTCTCCACCATGGCCGTGTATCCGCCGATAGGAATGCCCTGATATCTGTCATTGAAGTAATTATTGTCGTAGGTGAATCTTACAGGAAGTCTCTTGATTATGAAAGCGGGAAGCTCCGTGCATTCCCTGCCCCACTGCTTGCGGGTATAGCCCTTTATGAGCTTTTCGTATATGTCCCTTCCGACAAGCGATATGGCCTGCTCTTCAAGGTTTGCGGGGTTCTCCTTATAACCTTCCTTCTTCTGCTCGTCAATGATCTTCCTTGCTTCTTCGGGAGTGGCGATCCCCCACATCTTGCTGAACGTGTTCATGTTGAACGGAAGATTATAAAGTTCCTCACCGTATCTGGCTATCGGACTGTTCACGAAATTGTTGAACTCTGCGAAACCCGATACATAATCCCATACTCTTTTATCGGATGTATGGAATATATGAGCTCCGTATTTATGTACCTGTATGCCATGTTCTTCGCGTGTATGAACATTTCCGCCTATCACATCACGCTTGTCGATGACCAGGCATTTTTTCCCTGCGTCGGCGGCCTGTCTGGCAAAAGTCGCTCCAAACAAGCCTGCGCCGACGATCAGATAGTCATATCTCATTTAAGATACCCCTTCAAGGTTTCTGCCTTATCAGTCTTTTCCCAGGGAAGTTCCACATCAGTTCTTCCGAAATGACCGTAAGCGGAGGTAGGTTTGTAAATGGGTCTTCTGAGATCGAGCATCTTGATGATGCCTGCGGGACGAAGATCAAAATTCTCCCTTACGATCTCAACAAGCTTCTCATCATCGATCTTGCCGGTTCCGAATGTATCAACCATGACCGAAGTGGGCTGTGCAACACCGATTGCATATGAAAGCTGGATCTCGCACTTATCCGCAATGCCTGCCGCAACGATGTTCTTGGCAACGTATCTTGCGGCATAAGCAGCACTTCTGTCCACTTTGGTGCAGTCCTTTCCGGAGAAAGCTCCGCCGCCGTGACGTGCATATCCGCCATAGGTGTCAACGATGATCTTACGGCCTGTAAGACCTGCATCACCGTGAGGTCCGCCGATTACGAAACGGCCTGTGGGGTTGATGAAGAACTTTGTATTGTCGTCGATCATCTCCTTGGGAAGGATGGGATCGAATACATACTTCTTGATATCTTTGTGGATCTGCTCCTGAGTAACGTCCTCATCATGCTGGGTGGAGCATACAACGGCCTCAAGCCTTGCGGGCTTGCCGTTCTCATCATACTCTACGGAAACCTGAGTCTTTCCGTCGGGACGAAGATACTTTAAGGTTCCGTCCTTTCTTACCTTTGTAAGCTGAAGTGCAAGCTTATGGGCAAGAGAAATTGGATAAGGCATAAGCTCGGGAGTCTCGTTGGTTGCGTATCCAAACATCATACCCTGGTCGCCGGCGCCTGTATCAAGCTCGTCCTTAAGCTCTCCTTCTTTTGCTTCAAGGGCCTTATCAACGCCCATTGCGATATCTGCAGACTGCTCGTCTATAGCTACCATTACGGCACAGGTGTTGCCGTCAAAGCCGTAATCGGATTTGGTGTAACCGATCTCCTTTACGGTCTCTCTTACAATGTTCTGAATGTCAACATAGGCATTCGTGGTGATCTCACCCGTAACAAGAACAAAGCCTGTGCAGGCCGTTGTCTCGCAGGCGACACGGCTCATGGGGTCATTTGCCATGCATGCGTCAAGGATCGCATCGGAAATGGCATCGCATACCTTGTCGGGATGTCCTTCTGTTACGGATTCGGAAGTAAATAATCTCTTTTCCATTCTGTTCTGTCCTTTCATAAATGTGCTGGGTTTACGGACTGAAAATCTGAAAATAAAAAACCGCTTAATATGATAAGCGGATTCGAATAGTTTCATTATTCCAATCCTCTTATTGTTCGAATTAGCCGTCGTCCGGCCGCTCGCTCAGGTTGGCACCTTCCACTGTGGGGTTGCCGTGGCTTCACAGATCCTTTGTATCTCCACCACTCTGAATAAGAGTCACGAAAAATATACATCCTTTACAATTTCATGTCAATAGGAAAGGGCCGCCAAAGTTCTTTATTATTGATTTATTAACAAAAAAATACTATAATCTGCCATATGGGAGTTGTTGCATGGAGGTATTATGAGACGAGTCAGTACGGCCGATCTTATGCCGGGTATGATAACGGCGGAGGATGTATACGACTATAACAATCAGCTTATCCTGCCCCGTGGCCTTGTTCTTACGGACAAGACCATTACTAAGCTTGAGTTTTATTCAATCATCAACGTTCGTATAGAAGACGGAAAAGCCGAGGAGGAAGTTCCCGTTCCCGAACCGGAACCCGCTTCCGAACCCGCGGTTTCTTATTCCGAACGTGTCAAAAAGAGTCCCCAGTTCATTGAATTCAAACAGCGCTTCGAAGAAGAAGTCCCCAAGTTCAGAGGTCTTCTTGATTCCGTTGCCAAGGGCAACAAGCCCATCAGCGTTGACAATATGATGAAATGCTTCGATAACATCCTGGGAGCCGACGAAGGCTACCTCAATGTTTTCGATATGCTCCACAACATGCGTCAGTACGATGACATGACCTATGTTCACAGCATGAACGTGGCTCTGATATGCAATGTCTTCGCTCACTGGCTCAAGATGTCCGAAGACGAGATACGGCTGGCAACTGCCTGCGGTCTTCTCCACGATATCGGAAAGATCGTCATTCCCGAAACCGTCATAAAAAAGCCCGCAAAGCTTACGGACCAGGAATTCTCACTTGTTAAGAAGCATACCCTTGAGGGTTACAACATATTAAGGCACAACGGTGCGGCCGAGCCCATCATGAACGCTGCTTTGATGCATCACGAAAGGTGCGACGGCTCAGGCTATCCCTTCGGTATCAGAAATGCCAAGATCGATACCTATGCCAAGATGGTGGCCATTGCGGATGTTTACGATGCAATGACCTCGGCCAGGGTTTACAGAGGTCCCATGTGTCCCTTCACCGTTATCGAGATCTTCGAGACCGAAGGCCTTCAGAAGTACGATACAAGGTTCATCATGACCTTCCTTGAAAACATAGTTAATACGTATATGCTCCAGAGAGTCCGTTTATCGGACGGCAGGGAGGGCGACATAGTGTTCATAAACCGTTCCGCCCTTTCAAAGCCTACAATAAAGACTCCCGACGGATCCTTCATCGATCTGTCAAGTTACCCGGATCTTTCCATAGAAGCGATAATATAAAAACAAGCCTTTTTGCCGCTATCGGCAGAGAGGCTTTTTCTTTTTATAAAAAATCCCGCAAGGCCCTGGCCTCACGGGATCTAATCATCTGTTCATTGCTTTGAGTTTGAACTCCTGAAGTTCCTTATCATCCGTTACGATCTCGATATCCGCTCCGAGACTTCTTAATTTCTCGGGGAAATCCTCATAACCTCTTTCCACATAATGGATATCATCGATGGAAGTAAAACCGTTAGCCGCAAGTCCCGCAACAACAAGAGCTGCGCCGGCACGAAGGTCAGGAGCGGTAAGGTTTGCTCCCGTATACCTTGAAACACCTTCGATCACTGCGGTATTTCCTTCAACCTTGATATTTGCACCGAGCCTTGTAAGCTCGTCAACATACTTGAATCTGTTTTCAAAGATACTCTCGGTAACTATGCTGGTTCCCTCCGCAAGTCCCAAAGCCACAACTATCTGGGGCTGCATGTCGGTGGGGAATCCGGGGTAAGGAAGCGTCTTTACCTGAGTCGTTCTGAAGGGCTTTGAAGAAACAACACGGATCGCATCATCCGATTCCTCAACCTCGCATCCGATCTCCAGAAGCTTGGAGGTGATGGACTCAAGGTGCTTGGGTATTATGTTCTTAACAAGCACGTCACCCTTTGTTACGGCTGCTGCCAGCATGAAGGTTCCCGCCTCGATCTGATCGGGGATTATGGAGTAGTGACAGCCGTGAAGCTTCTCAACACCTCTGATACGGATAACATCCGTACCTGCACCCTTTATGGATGCGCCCATGCTGTTGAGGAAGTTGGCAACGTCAACTACGTGGGGTTCCTTTGCTGCATTTTCGATATATGTCTGACCCTCTGCCATTACGGAAGCGAGCATTACATTTATGGTGGCACCTACGGAGACCACATCAAGATAGATATGGCTTCCCTTAAGTTTCTCGGCATCGGCTACGATACAGCCATGCTCGATATCAACCTTTGCACCAAGAGCCCTGAAGCCCTTTATGTGCTGGTCGACGGGGCGGCTTCCGATGTTACATCCGCCGGGAAGAGCAACCTCTGCGTTTTTATATTTTCCAAGCAGGGCTCCCGCAAAATAATAAGAGCCTCTGATCTTCTTTATGCTGTCAATATCAAGTAATGTGGTGGAAATGGTGGAACCGTTGACCTTAACCGTGTGGCGGTCAACCTTCTCAACATAAGCTCCGATACTTCTCAAAGCATCAAGCATTACGTTTGTGTCCCTCAGATCCGGTACATTTTCTATTTCAACAGTCTCGTTGGCAAGTAAAGCTCCGGCCAGAATACCAAGTGCGGCATTCTTTGCGCCTCCTATCTCAACCTCGCCGACAAGGGGTGTTCCGCCCTTGATAACGTACTGATTCATACTGCATCCATCCTATTTTATATGAAAATAACCGCAACAAAACAAACGGTTCTTCAATCGCATTAATACAGAAAAGATAACACAAAACCCCACCTTTGTCAAAAGTGGGGTTTTTGCATTAGTAACTGATGTAGTTAAGCGGGTTAACGGGCACACCGTTTATTCTCATCTCGAAGTGGAGGTGAGGACCGGTAGAAACACCGGTATTACCGCTCAATGCGATCTTCTGTCCCTGGGATACATACTGACCCTTTGAAACCAGGATCTTACTTAAGTGAGCGTATCTCGTCTGACGTCCGTCGGGGTGGTTGATGAAGACTACGTAACCGTAACTGTTCATCCATGCCGCATATGCAACCGTACCGCCGCAGGAAGCAACAACGCTGGTACCTACGGGAGTACCCCAGTCGATGGCCTTATGGCTGGATGTCATACCTCTCATTGTGGAGGTTCTGTATCCGAATCCGCTGGTAATGCGTCCGCCGGAGATAGGCTTAATGTATGTAGGAGGTATCTTTGTACCCTTTTCAACGATCTTGGGAACGGCTTCGGCAATTATCTCCTCCTTGACAACGGAGGTGCTCACCACGTCACCGTTTAAATAGCTTGTTTTTTCAACTGCCTTGTGATAACCGGACTGAGGCTGCTGAAGCGTTACCTCCTGAGTGGTGTACCAGTCATCGTTGTAGACATAGATTACATCCGCTTCGTAGGTTCCTTCGTAATAAGAAAGCTCGTCCCTTGTTACACTGAGTTCGGGCTGGGGAACCGTAATGGTAAGCTCGTCGCCCACACGGATTATGGAGCGTTCGTTTTCAAGTGATTCGTTGAGCTCTATAAGTTCATCAACGGAGATCCCCGTCTTGGAAGCGATACCCGAAAGCGTATCACCGGAAACAACCTCGTAGATCGTCTTCGCTTCCTTATCCTTTGTAACATCTTCAATGGCGGCTTCAAGCTTCGTTACCTGCCTTGTGGGAAGGTAAGACTCTACGATCTCCACCGCATTGTCAAAGCCCATTTCGGTGATACCGTAATCGAAATCATTAAAGCCGGGCTCTATCTCTATCTCTATGGAAGCAAGGACATCGTCCAGTGCTTTGAACATTCCGTCGCTGGTGAAATAATCCTCAGCGGTAGTGGCCTTCACAATCTCTTCGGTCTCAAAATTGTTTTTGATGACCGGTTTCAAAACGGATAACTCACGCTTGGTATCGGCAACAAGGTCAACTCCGAATTTGCCCTGAGTGTCATACTTGCGCAATGAAGCTTCAAGCAAAGAAACAACATCCGCAGCGGTTGATACATTGACCATATACTCATCGATCTTGACCGTATATGCATGCTGCATGGTGGATACGGTGGAACGTTCATATTCCGCAACGATATTGTTAAGTACCGTTTCCTTATCGTCCGCATAGCCTCGTAAGATCTCGTAACCCTCGACCTTTACATCCGCTTCAACAAAGAGCATGTCATCGCTTTCCGATGCAAGCTTTCTTCTTGCCGCGATAAGAAGTTCGTCCGCGGTGGCTTCATCGTCCACGGTTCCCATGTCATTTCCGTTTATATACAGTCTGAAGATGTTAAAGCCCTGGCTCTTGTAGCGCTCCACATTCGGAATAAAGAACGCGGCAACTATCAGAGCAAGGAAAGCAACCTTCAAGTATGCGATTTTACACTTTTTAAAATATCTTGAAATAAAAACCATTTATCCTTACCCGAGTTCATGCCCCTCATGTACTCTTCAACTGATTCATTGTAGCAACAAACCGCCTTTCGGTCAAGGCGAGCGTAAATTCGTGCCCTTCACCACCGCATCCCTTCCGTACTTTTCCTTAATGGAAGCAAGGGCTTCTTCCAGCTTCTTCTGTTTCTCCGTGTCGTGAGGTTCAACGGTTGCTCCCCCGTCTTCAAAGGTATCGAAAAGACTGAGCTGAACAGGCTCGCTTTCATCTGTAAGTTTGGACGTTCTTATCCCCAGAAGCCTTATGGGATCCTTGTTCCAAAGGTCGTCAAAAAGTGAGATCGCGGCTTCATGGATGGACTTTGCGGTGCAGACCGGGTCCCTTAACATCTTCTGTCTTGAAACACTTTTAAAGGTGGCGTATTTGATCTCCACGGTAACCAGAGAGGTTCTGAAGCCGTGTTTCTTAAGCCTTCCGGCAACGCTTTCGGAAAGAATCCCGAGAACCCTTACAGCCTCATCCCTGTCCGTAACATCATGATCCACGGTGGTTGAATTGCCGACGCCCTTCGTCTCCGGCGGTTCCGTAACAACAGCGGAATCGTCTATACCGTTTGCAAAACGCCACAGAAGATCCCCGTGACTCTTAAGATTTGAATTAATGACATTTCTGTCAAAACAAGCGAGATCACCTATGGTCTCGATCCCCAGTTTTTTGAAGGTCACAACCGCACTCTTTCCGCAAAGAAACAGGTCTCCTATGGGCAGAGGCCACATCTTCTCCCTTATCTCGCTGCAGTAAAGGGTATGTGTCTTATCGGGCTTTGAAAAATCCGAAGCCATCTTGGCAAGGACCTTTCGGTCGGATATGCCCACGTTAACAGTGAAGCCGAAACGGGCATAAACTTCAGCCCTTATCATATCGGCACAGGCCTTCGGTGACTCATACATATGACTCACGGGAGTAAAATCCATGTAACACTCATCGACACTTGCCTGCTCAATATCGGGAGAGACAGTTCGTAAATAGTCCATCAAGGCATGGCTCATCTCCCGATAGAACTCATGGTTCGCTTCAACATTTATCAATGTCGGACATTTCCTGAATGCATTGACGATGGGCTCGGCGGTCTCGATCCCGTATTTCTTGGCGGGAATCGATTTCGCCAAAACAATACCGTGTCGTTTTTCCCTGTCACCGCCCACAATGGACGGTACGGTACGAAGGTCCACGGTATCACCCTGCCTTAACCTGTATATGGCACTCCAGCTTAAGAAGGCCGAATTTACATCGATGTGAAAAAAGATCCTGTCCATTTTTGCAAAAAAAGGCGGGCAAAGAATTTCCTTTGGCCCGCGCAGTGATCATTTCTTTTTTACGGAGTAACCGAACTTACCCAGTTCCTCGCCCAAAGTGTAGTACCTTCCGTGGGAGTAGGTTATGGGGTCACTCTTTTCAAAATGAAAAACATTCTTATCATCCATCAGGCTTTCATCCGCATGGACCGCAACCACTTCACCGTAGAATATGGTGTGGGAACCCAGGTCCTCGGTCTTTGTCACCCGACACTCGATGTTCACGGGGCTTTCCATGATGAGAGGTGCCTTTATGACACTGCACTCTCCCGGGGTAAGACCCGCTTCTTTCCATTTATCAACATCACGTCCGCTCTTTACGCCGCAGAGATCCGTTGCACGCACAAGGTCTCTGTTGGTTAAGTTAACGCAGAACTCCCCGGATTCCATGAGCATTTCGTAGGAGAATCTGGACTTGCGCACGGATATCGAGACCATGGCGGGATCTGAATTGATGGTCCCTGCCCAGGCTATGGTGATGATGTTTGTTTTTCCTGAATTATCCCGGACGGACACCATTACCACCGGAAGGGGGTAAAGCATGTTGCCGGGTTTAAAATCAACTTTGGCCATATCAGAACAGTTTAACTCCGAAAACATTTACCGCAGTCAAAAGAGCGGTAGCAAGAAAAGTAAGTCCGCTGAAAACAAGAGCGATGATGGCGATGGGCTTGATACCTTTTACCTTCTTCTTAAGCTCTGCATTCTGAGCTGCGAGGGTTTCGGTCTGAGCCTTTAACTCCTCAACCACTGCTGCCTGAACGTTTCTGTAAACGCGGACATTCTCTTTGTGAATGAATTCCTCCTGCTCCTTTAATAAAGAAGAGGTGCTCTCGGCGCTTTGAGATACGGAGTCGCTTATCTTCTGTATATCTTCGGTATAATCCTTACCTGCGCCGTCGGCTCTGTATGCGTCAAGTTTCTCGATACTTGCCTGAACAAGCTGGGCAGTCATTTCGTTGGTCTCAACACCCTTTAAGTTAAGGCGTCTTACCTCGGAAAGAATGTTTTCATATTCTTTAACCGCTTCCTTGGCAGCCTCAAGTTCCCTTGCCTCCGCTTCGGAATTTGCGCGGATCACGTCCTGAGACCCGAACTTCTGCGCAAGTTTATCCATAAATCCGTCCATTGTTTTTCCTCCGAACACTATTCTTCTTTATTCTTACCCGCCGCTTCAAGCTTGCGGACTTCCTCATTTAAGGACAGCATTCTGTCGTCAAGAAGGGAGACCATGCTTGCGCAGGCTATGAGTTCGTCCCTGATGTAATCGGGAACGTTTCCTTCGAACTTGTAGTTTATCTTGTGTTCAAGACTTGCCCAGAAATCCATGGCTACGGTCCTGATCTGTATCTCCACCATGGTATCAACGATCCGGTCCGACAAAAAGATGGGAATCGTGACGATCATGTGGTAACTCTTGTAGCCCGAGGGCTTGGGATTACTGATGTAATCCTTGACCTCGATTACCTTTATGTCCGACTGGTTCGAGAGCATTTCCGCGATCCTGTAGATATCGCTGGTAAAGCTGCAGATAACGCGGATACCTGCGATGTCGTTCACATATGCGACCATGTTCTCAATGGTGGATTCTTTTCCGTATTTTTTAAGTTTCTTAACGATGCTTTCGGGAGTTTTCAGCCTTGCCTTGATATGTTCAATGGGGTTGTACTGATGAACCTGCTGAAATTCATCGTTTAAGATCTCGAATTTTGTATTGATTTCCTTAAGCGCCGACCTGTATACCAGGGTCAGCTCATTCCAGGTATCGACCTGGTTTGTTTCTGAATAAGGTTCCATTTCTCCCCCGGAATTATCTGTAGTATGATGCAACGCACCAAAATAAATATAGCACATCAATATAAAAAAGTAAAACAAAGGGGCATATCTGCGCGAATTGTGATATCATCTCTTTGAAGCTTTTACGGGAGGATACAAAAATGCGCATCTGGGCAAAAGAATTCAAAGACAATCACATGCTCCGCGATATGACGGTTGAGGATCATTCCGATCTGACCAGAACAAAAAAGGTCTATGCCGCCATAGATAAGATCTGTGTTGAATTTGACCTGTCCCACCCCATCTGGCTTGAAAAGAACATAAAAGAGTTTAAGAAGAACGCAAAAACAAGATTTACAGGCGATTCCTTCATCGACTCCGTTCCCTTTGATTTTTTAGAGATCCAGGTCCTTGAAGAAGATCTTTAAAAAAGTCCCCGAGCCTTTCGGTCCGGGGACTTCGTGTTTTTAATAGCCTTCAGGGTTGTTCTTCTGCCAGTTCCAGGAATCTGCGCACATCTCTTTGATGCCGTACTGCGCTTCCCAGCCAAGCTCCTCTTTTGCCTTTGCGGCACTTGCATAGCAGGTGGCGATGTCGCCCGAACGTCTCTCGCCGATGACGTAGGGGATCTTCACTCCGCTTGCTTCTTCAAAGTTCTTAATGATATCAAGAACACTGTAGCCCACACCCGTTCCCAGATTGTAGATCTTAAGGCCTGCTTTTTCCTTGATCTTGTTAAGGGCCTTAACATGTCCGATGGCAAGGTCCACAACGTGGATATAATCTCTGACACCCGTTCCGTCGGGAGTATCGTAGTCGTTTCCGAATACGGTAAGGTGATCTCTCTTGCCAACCGCAACCTGCGTGATGTAAGGCATCAGGTTGTTGGGGATACCGTTGGGGTTCTCTCCGATGGTGCCGCTCTTGTGAGCACCGATGGGGTTAAAGTAACGAAGAAGGATCACATTCCATTCGGGATCTGCCTTCTGGATATCCATAAGGATCTGCTCAAGCATGGACTTGGTCCAGCCGTAGGGGTTTGTGCACTGTCCCTTGGGGCATTCCTCCGTGATGGGGATGAATGCGGGATCGCCGTAAACCGTTGCGGAAGAAGAAAAGATGATGTTCTTAACCCCGTGGTTTCTCAGCACATCCACAAGTGTAAGGGTACCTGCGATATTGTTCTCGTAATATTCCCAGGGCTTTGCAACGGATTCGCCCACTGCCTTAAGTCCTGCGAAGTGGATGCATGCGTCCACTTTTTCTTTATCCAGTATCTCGTTCATCTTTGCGCGGTCAAGAATGTCGGCCTCGTAAAAAGGAACGTCCTTTCCCGTGATCTTTGCCACTCTCTTAAGTGACTCGGGATTTGAGTTCGAAAGGTTATCAACTACCACTACATCGTAGCCTGCGTTCTGCAGCTCTACCACTGTGTGCGAACCGATATATCCGGCACCGCCTGTAACAAGAATCTTCATGTCCTGTCCTCCATTTGCTGTTTGTTATCGGTGAAACCAAAGTGTATTACAAAAAAGTGTGGATATCAAGAATGATTCTCTTATGAAAATCTTAAGTTGCTTACATGTCGTATTTGATCTTGTCAGCCACATTTATCTCGCTTCCCAGCTGGGTTTCCATAAGAACAAGCTTCGTGCGGGCTATGACGGTATGTTTTGTTCCTGCGGGGATCTTTACCACATATCCCGGCCCCACATTGGTGGCACCGCCGTTTATTATCACGCTTCCGCAGCCTTCGATCACTGTCCAGACTTCGTCCCTGTGCTCATGGGAATGATAGTTCATCTTATGTCCGGGAAGAAGGGTAACCTTGATGGTAAGGCTTTCTTTTTCCACGTCTATGACTTCGTAGCTTCCCCAGGATTTCTCCGCATACTTTACAGGCTCGTTAAGTGTCTCAACAAGGGGCTTCATGTAGCTTGAGCCGTGCTTGTCGGAAACAAGGATACCGTCGGCGCTGGCGGCTACCACCATATCCTTTAAGCCGATCCCCAGAACCGGTATGTTGAGTTCGTTGATTATGTGAGTGTTTTCACAGGAATCGTCCATAACGACCTTGCCGATGGAGGTGGTTTCCATGGCTTCGGTAAGGGTGTTCCAGGTTCCGAGATCCTTCCAGGTCCCGTCGAATATAAGGGCCGAGATCTTCTCTTCTTTTTCCACTACTGCGTAGTCGAAGCTGATCTTCGTAACCTCAGGGTATTTTGCCTTAAGATCCTTGTAATCGCTGAAATCTATGAGGGAATGGGCCCTCTTTAGGATGTAACCCAGTTTAAAAGCAAATACACCGCCGTTCCAGAGGGCACCCTCCGCAAGATACTTCTCCGCCGTGGGAAGATCGGGCTTCTCTCGGAAACCGGTAACCGCACCGGAAGCATCCGTAAGGATGTAGCCGTACTTCTCGCTGGGATATGAGGGCTTGATGCCCATGAGATATATGTTTGAAGAACCAAAGCTTACTGCATCGCCCATTCTTTTTATGGTCTCGAAATAGCCCTTTTCAACAAAGGGGTCTACGGGGCAGACCACCACCGGATCGTCTTCCTTAACGGAAAGTTCGTCTTTTAAATAGCTTGCGGCCAGGGCTATTGCCGGGAAGGTGTCCCTTCTTGCGGGTTCGACGCAGACCGACACATTGTCGCCCAGCTGATTCTTTATGGCGGAAACCTGACTCTTACCCGTTGCGATGGTGATGGTGGCATCGGGCATTGCTTCCTTTATCCCGCGATAGATGCGCTCAACCATTGATTCGTATTCATCGCCGTTTTCGCCGGCTTCCTGCTTCTTAAACAATTTCAAAAACTGCTTGGAACGGATCTCGTTTGAAAGAGGCCAGAGCCTCTTTCCCGATCCGCCTGACAGAATAACAATATTCATACATATCCCCTTTATCAGATATTGAGGCCCTTTGCCTCGTCGCAGCCAAGAACCAGGTTCATGCACTGCATTGCGGCGCCGGAAGCACCTTTGCCAAGATTGTCAAACTGGGAAGAAACAACAATACGTTCCTCATTTCCCGTAACAAAGATCTTAAGTCCGTCATATCCCGAAAGAGAATTGCCGGCGATGAAACCGGTGGTGCAGACGGGATCGTCAAAAGGAGCCACAGAAACAAAACGGCTTCCTTCATAGAATTTAACGAACATCTCATGGATGCTTTCAACCGTTGCATCCTTCTTAAGCATATCCGTATACATGGGAACGCTTACAACCATTCCGCTGTAATAATCGTCAACGATGGGAGAAAACAGGGGTGCCCTGTCAAGTCCGCAGATCGCCTTCATTTCCTTTAAGTGCTTATGCTTCTGGGAAAGGGCATACTCTCTGGGAGCGAAAAGCTCGTCTGCCTTGTCCTCGGCCTCATACGCTGCGATCATCTTCTTTCCGCCTCCGCTGTAACCGGTGAGGGAAAAGGCGCTTACGGGGTAATCCTTCGGCATTATTCCTTCCGAAACGAGAGGATAAACAAGTGAAATAAAGCCCGTTGCGTGACAGCCCGGAACTGCGATGCGCTTTCCGTTTACGATCCTGTCACGATGCTCCTTTGAAAGCTCGGCAAAGCCGTAAGCCCAGCCTTCCTCCGTTCTGTGAGCGGTGGAGGTGTCTATGATCACCACATTTTCATTCTCAACCAGGCTCACCGACTCAATTGCCGCCGCATCGGGGAGGCAGAGGAAAGTGATGTCCGATGAATTGATGAGTCGCTTTCTTTCTGCGGGATCCTTTCTGAGTTCCGGATCTATCTTAAGGATCTCAACATCGTCTCTCTTTTCAAATCTTTCAAATATGCGAAGGCCCGTGGTACCTTCGCTTCCGTCTATGAATACTTTGGTCATGGCTTCTCCCGTCTTTGTTTTTCGTTAATTTTATTCTTATAAGCCCGTGTTTGCAAGGCTAAAACAGTTCCTTTAAGTTAAGGGAAGCGGCGTAGATCTCCTTCTTTCCCGCCTCGATCCCCTTGTCCGCCGCAAGTGCGGCAATGGCTTCCTTCATGGTGCAGCCGTTTTTCACGATACAGTCCACCAGCAGAGCCTCCAAAGATATGGCGTTGTCCCCATCTTCCGGCTCCCGTGTTGTTTCTCCGGGATCATAATAGAACAACAATGCGTACTCGCCCTTCTCGGCATTGGGATTGGCTTCAAGTTCCGCAAGGACTTCCGCGGGAGTGCCTCTGTAGATGCGCTCATGGGCCTTGGTAAGGTCGTTGCACAATGCCGCCTCAGCCGTGGGAAGTTCGTCGGCTATGATCTTCATGGTATCCTTTATGCGCTTGGGGGATTCGTAGAAGATGTAAAGGTCCTTGTCCGCGTTCTTTATCCTGTCGGTGATGGCAAGGGCATCCTTCTTCTCCCTGGGGAAAAAGCCCATGAATCTGAAGGTATCGGCGCAAAGGCCTGAGGCGGATACCGCCGTTACCGCAGCGCATGCGCCCGAAACGCCGATGACCTGTACACCGGCCTTTGCTGCTGCCTTTATGAGCACATATCCCGGATCGTTTATGCAGGGAGTGCCCGCGTCGGAAACCACTGCGATATTCTTTCCTTCAAGGAGCTTCGAAAGAAGGCCCGAAACCGCGGTATGCTCGTTGAATTTGTGGTTCGCCGTCATGGGAGTGTGGATGTCAAAATGGGCAAGGAGTTTCATCGTGTTTCGGGTATCCTCCGCCGCTATCAGGTCCACGTCCTTTAACACCTGTATCCCTCGGGGCGTCATGTCGTTTAGATTTCCTATCGGTGTTGCCACCACATATAATATTCCTGCCATAAAGTGCCTCTTGTTGTTTCCGTTTCTTCTACTATAACCACAGTCAGCAAAACAAACAAGATTTCGGCGCAATATTCATTACTTATTTCAATTGACAAACGATTTTCGCGAAATAAAATTATAGATGTATGCTATTTAATGGCAAAAAACTATTTAGGAGGAATTTTTATGAGGTACAGTATTGAGGGCGAACCCTTACCCGTTGTCATCTGCGAAGTTGAAGCAGGCGAGACTCTTATCACCGAGAAAGGCGCTATGAGCTGGATGACACCCAACATGAAGATGGATACCACTTCCGGCGGCGGAATCGGCAAGATGCTCGGCAGAGCTTTCTCAGGTGAGAGCTTATTCCAGAACAAGTACACCGCTGAAGGCGGAAACGGAACCATCGCATTCGCATCAAGCTTCCCCGGATGCATCAGAGCATTCGAGATCGCTCCCGGACAGGAGATCGTTGCGCAGAAGTCCGCATTCCTTGCATCTTCCGCAGGTGTTGAGCTTTCCGTATTCTTCCAGAAGAAGTTAGGCTCCGGTTTATTCGGCGGCGAAGGCTTTGTTATGCAGAAGCTTTCAGGTCAGGGAACCGCTTTCCTTGAGTTTGACGGATATATCAAAGAGTATGAATTACAGGCAGGTCAGAGCATGGTTGTCGACACAGGCTATCTTGCAGCAATGACCGACAGCTGCACAGTCGACGTTCAGACCGTTCCCGGCCTTAAGAACGCTCTTCTCGGCGGCGAAGGACTCTTCAACACGGTTGTTTCCGGTCCCGGACACATCTGGTTACAGTCCATGCCCGTATCCGCTCTTGCAAGCGCACTTATTCCTTTCCTACCTACTTCAAGTAAGTAATGTAAAGCGGCATAACATTAAAGAGGCCACGCTCGGTGATAAGCTCACTCGAGCAGGCCTCTTTTTTATATTCTTTCCTTATAAAATAAATGTGCGGCATTTTCGCCATTCAGCCAAATGCCATTTATCCCCGAATTGATGGCCCCCATGTAGTCATTTTCGTAGCTGTCACCCAGCATCACCGAGCGGGAACGGTCGAGACCGTGCTTATCGACAAGAGCGGTGAAAAAGGCTTTGTCCGGTTTCATGCATCGAAAGTCCGAGGAAATGAGATAATCGTCCACCATTTTATCAAGGCCGAAATCCAGGATCTCGTAAAGAGTGTAGGAGCGCTGGGCATTTGAGAGGATAAAGGTTTTCTTGCCCAGATCATGCAGCTTCTTCAAAAATTCCGGAACACCCTCAAACAGCCTGCGGTAATCCATTGAAGCTTCTCTGAAACGGTATGAGATCTCAAAGAGTTCTTTTTCCGGGATCTTTGGATTTTTGTAAGAAGAAAACAGTTCGTCATATACTTCCAGAATTTCAATCTCGGGATAGTCAAAGGGCGTGGGGCGCAGCCTGTACTCCCTGTCCTTGTCAAAGAATTCCTCTCTGAAATCGGCAAGTGGCGGATGCTTTATGCCACGGGCGTCCAGCACTTTAAGCCATTTTATCCACGTTTCGTCACAGTGCTCATCCGTGTGGATGTCTATAAGCGTTCCGTAAAGATCGAATATGTAATTGTCAAAAGAAAAAGTGTTGTCCATGAGCAGATTGTATCATATGGGAAAAATGTGGCAAGAAAATCTTCATCACTTTAACTCTCTATCTTGACAAAGCAAAGAGCGTTTACTAAACTGATTTTGACAAGGCTGTCACGGGAAAGGGATTTCTGTGACAGTTTTTTACAATCAAAAACTTGGAGGAAATTTTTATGAAAAAGAAATCAGCTTTGATCGCCCTGATCATCTTTGCCGTAATGGTAGTGCTGATCGCCGGGGTAAACGCCGCAGGCGTTGAATTCGCAGGCTCCTTCTGGGCACTGGTTCCGCCCTTTGTAGCCATCATACTTGCGCTGATCACCAAGGAAGCTTATTCTTCTTTGTTCATCGGTATCGTACTCGGTGCTCTGATGTCTGCAAAGTGCAACTTCCTCGGAACCATGGACAAGCTCACGGTTGATGCTCTGAGCACAGCCATTGCAGATAATGCGGGCATTTTGCTGTTCCTGGTGATCCTCGGGATCGTGGTTGCACTGGTAAACAAGTCCGGCGCGTCAAGAGCCTTCGGTGAGTGGGCCCAGACTCATATAAAAACAAAGACCGGCGCCATGCTCGCAACTTTCTTACTCGGCGTTCTGATCTTTATCGACGACTACTTCAACTGCTTAACGGTAGGTTCAGTAATGGCTCCCGTTACCGATTCCAAGAAGATCTCCCGTGTTAAGCTTGCTTATCTCATTGATGCAACGGCTGCTCCGGTCTGCATGATCGCTCCCATTTCTTCATGGGCTGCAGCGGTTTCCGGCTGTGTTGAAAGTGAAAAGTATTCGGGAATCGAGCTTTTTGTTCGTGCGATCCCTTATAACTTCTATTCCATCTTCACTCTTGTATTTGTCATCATGATCGCAATCCTCGGTTATGACTATGGTAAGATGGCAGACTTTGAGATCAAAGCACAGAACGGTGATCTCGGAATCCTCGAGGTTGCATTAAACGATGAGAAGCAGGAAAGAAAACTGGAAGAAGAAGGACCTGCGGATCCCAGACGCGGAAAGCTTTTCGACCTTATCATTCCCATTGTTGTTCTTATAATCCTCTGTGTATGGGGACTTTTAAAGAACGGTTTTGACGCACTCGGAGAAGAAGGCGGCAGCTTTATCGATGCATTCTCTTCAACCGACGCTTATGTCGGACTTCCCTGGGGAAGTATCCTGGCACTTGTTGTGATCATCCTTTATCTTGTAATAAGAAGAGTAGTTACTTTCGAAGAAGCGATGGAATGTATTCCCAAGGGCTTCGTTGCAATGGTTCCCGCCATTACCATCCTTACCCTTGCAACTTCCTTAAAGAGCATGACAAATGCTCTCGGAGCTTCCGAATTCGTTGAAAGCGCAATGAGCAACGCAACGGGACTTCAGTGGGCACTTCCCGCAATCGTCTTTGTTGTTGCCTGTGTCATCGCTTTCGCAACGGGAACTTCATGGGGAACCTTCGGTATCCTTATCCCCATCGTTTCCGCTATATTCCCGGAAACCTCAAGCCTCTTCTTTGTAGGCATTTCAGCGTGTCTTGCAGGTGCTGTATGCGGCGACCACTGCTCACCCATTTCCGACACGACCATCATGTCATCCGCAGGTGCGCACTGTAACCACATCGATCACGTATCGACACAGCTTCCTTATGCAATAACGGTAGCGGCGATCTCCTTCGTGGCATATCTGTTCGCCGGAATCCTTAATAAGGTAGGGGTTACATGGCTTTCGATTCCCATCGGTATCGCCATGACGGTCATCTTCCTTCTTGTGATGAAGCAGAAGTACGCAAAAGCCGAATAAAGTGGACTTTTAGCAAAATAAAGTGTATTATCAAGTGGCAGGCGCATTTGCATCTGCCACTTTTTGTATGGAGAAATCGCCATGAAGATAATGCCCAACCGTATGGACCGGGGCTTTGAAATGTATAAAGAAGAATTTGAGCAGAAGGCTCTTGAGGTACTGCGCTCGGGCTGGTATGTACTTGGCAAGGAGGTTTCTTCTTTCGAGGAGGAATTTGCCGCATATGTGGGTGCAAAATACTGCGTAGGCCTTGCATCGGGACTGGATGCTCTTCAGCTTGCTTTCAGGGCACTGAATATTGGCGAAGGCGATGAAGTTCTCGTACAGGGCAACACTTACATAGCAAGCGTCATGGGTATAACGATGAACAACGCAACTCCCGTTATCGTTGAACCCGATGAATATTATCAGATAGATACGACGAAGCTTGAGGCGGCACTTACCGAGAGGACAAAGGCGGTTCTTGTTGTTCATTTATACGGCGAGAATGCCAAGATGGATGATATCCTTTCCTTTTGTAAGAAGCACGATCTTAAGCTGGTTGAAGACTGTGCCCAGAGCCACGGCTCAACTTTTAACGGGCAGATGAGCGGAACCTTCGGCGATGTGGGTTGTTTTTCCTTCTATCCTTCGAAGAATCTGGGAGCCTTCGGCGACGGCGGAGCCATTGTCACAAATGATGAGGCCATCGCTAAGGAGATCAGAATATTAAGAAATTATGGCAGTGAAAAGCGCTATTATTTTAAGGAAGTTGGTTTAAACTCAAGACTTGATGAGCTGCAGGCAGGTCTTTTAAGGGTAAGGCTTAAGCATCTTCCGGAGCTTACAGAGGAAAGGGAGAAGATAGCAGCCGGATATCTGGAACGCCTGAACAATCCGCTGATCACCCTTCCCAAACAGCGTGAGGGCGCAACCTGCGTATGGCATCAGTTCGTTATCAGGTGTGACAGCCGTGATAAGCTTATAGAATATCTGAATGAGCGCGAGATCGGGACCATAATTCACTATCCCATCCCGCCTCATCTTTCGGAAGCATACCGGTATCTCGGCTTTAAGGAAGGGGATTTCCCCATCACCGAGAAAATGGCCGGAGACGTTCTTTCCATTCCCATGTATAACGGAATGACGGAAGAAGAACAGGATTACGTTATTGAAGCACTTAACGCATATCGCGGATAGGAGTTTTTTGTGAAGAAGATCGAAGAAATGGTAAAGATCCTCGAATTCCCGGATCTTGGGGATGAGAGGGGCAATCTTGTTGTTGTGGAAGGTGAAGGCTTCGGCGCTCCCTTTGACATCAAGAGAGTTTTCTACATATACGGTTCCGACTCAACTGTCGTAAGGGGCCAGCACGCAAACAGAAAAACGGAGTTCGTCCTTATAAACGTTGCGGGAAGCAGCAAGGTTAAGGTCAACAACGGTCAGGAGACCGTGATCTACGAGCTCAACCGTCCGAGAATGGGGCTTTATCTGCCCACCATGCTTTGGAAGGATATGTACGATTTTTCAAGCGATTCCGTTTTGCTTGTTCTTGCCAGCGAGCACTACGACGGAACCGAATATATCAGAGATTATGAGGAATATAAGAAAGAGGTTTTAAAGCTTAAAGATGAGTAAGATTTCAATCGTTGTACCCGTCTACTACAATTCCGACACCCTTGACATGTTATATGCGGACATGAAGGAGAAGATCCTTCCCACACTTGGCGATTACGAGATCGTCTTTGTGGATGACGGTTCAGGTGACAATTCCTGGGAGGTCATGAACGGCATAAAGGCTCAGGATCCCAATGTTGTCTGCGTTAAGCTTTCAAGGAATTTCGGCGAACATGCGGCGATCCTTGCGGGACTTTCAACCTGCACCGGTGACTGCGCCGTTACAAAACAGGCGGATCTTCAGGAGGATTCAACCATCATCCTTGAGATGTACGAAAGCTGGAAAAAGGGCAACAAGGTTGTACTTGCGGTAAGGGAAGAAAGGGATGAGAATCCCATCAAGGTATTCTTCGCCAACATGTACTATGCCCTGGTAAGAAAAACAATAAACAAGAACATGCCCAAGGGCGGCTGCGACTGCTACCTTCTTGACCGTCAGGTCATTGAGGTCCTTGAGCGTCTTGACGAGAAGAACTCCTCCTTAACTCTTCAGGTTCTCTGGGTTGGCTTTAAGACAGACAAGATCTACTTTAAGAGAAAGGATCGTGAAGTGGGCAAATCCCGCTGGACCTTATCAAAGAAGGTCAAGCTCGTAATGGATTCCATGATGAGCTTTTCCTATTTCCCCATCAGATGCATGACTGCCATCGGCTTCATATTCGATCTTCTCGCACTTATTCTTTTTGTTGACGTAGTTGTGGAATATTTCACGGCGGGAACTCCCATCGCGGGATGGTCATCCCTGATGTGCGTTGTTTTGATATCTGCGGGGCTTATAATCAGCTTCCTCGGAGTTTTGGGAGAATACCTCTGGCGTACCCTTGATGCATCAAGAACACGTCCTCCTTTCATCATCGACACCGTGAACAAGGGCGACAAAAAAGAGGACTGATCAGACCTTTTTCAGGTCATAAATGTCATCGAACTTAACAATCGTATTAACGATCTTGATGATCCGGGAATCCTCATCTATTTTGGAGAGGATTCCCGTTTTTTGTATATAATTTTCCTCAATGGAGCTGTAATAGATGCATTCCACCATATCTCCGCAGGAAAGCTGCGAAAAGACTTCGTCAAGCTCGTTTAACCTCTCCTCCGAAAGCTCTGTTCTTTGAACAACAATATGCTCCTTGGCCCTTAACGCTTCCTCGTAGCCTTTTAAAGCGGCGAAGGGCATGAACTGCTTGGCACGCATCTCGCGGCTCATTTTAGGCCTCAGTGTGCTCATGTCTTTCCTTTCTTATGGCCGCCGATCTGGCCGTTTCTTTCGATCATGGTTCCGCCTTGTTCAAGGTTCATTCCCTTTAGGATGGCATTGCTTCCGTATTTGTGCTTGATGGAGATCATGGCCTTCTGGATACGGTTTTCTTTTTCCTGTTCAACGGGATCCGTGAAAAGGTCGTACTGACGATAAGCTTCATCAACCACGTTGTTGTAGGCGAGCATGATCCGTCTGATATCATGGAAGGGGTTCTTGATCCGATCGTAAAGTTCAAGAACAAAAGGCACTATATATTTCGACGAGCTTGAAGCTACGGGAAGGTGCACGCTTCCGTGGGCGGGCTCAAGGTTGATCCTGTTTGCATAGCCTAAGTGCAGAGTTACGGACTCGGTTATGAGGCCCTTGTCCACAAGATCAAGGCACAGCTCGTCCGCCATTTCCCCCACAACAAGGCGGCCCTCGTCATGGCCGTAATCCCTTGGAAGTACCTGACCGGAGGAAACGGAATTGCTTTTTGGACGGAAGGCCTTGATATCCTGTATCGTACAGGTTTCCCTGCCCCAGGCATGATCGATGAGAAGTTCCGCGTCAACTCCGAAAAGATGATAAAGAAGGTCCTCGTCCGCATGGGCGATCTCCCTCATGGTTTCAATACCGCTTTTCCTAAGCCTTTCCACCGTTCCCCGGCCGATGCGCCAGAAATCCGTCAGGGGCTTGTGATCCCAGAGTTTCTCGCGATAGGTTTCTTCATCCAGGATCCCAATATGATCCTCCACATGCTTGGCCCAGATATCCATGGCGATCTTGGCAAGGTACATGTTCGTTCCTATACCGCAGGTGGAAGTCACTCCGGAAACATCGAAAATGTCCTGCATGATGCGTTCCGCAAATTCCCTGGCGGTCATGTCATACATCTTAAGATAATCCGTTACATCCATGAAAACCTCGTCGATGGAGTAAACGTGGATATCCTCTTTTGAAACATATTTAAGATAGACAGAGTAAATATCCGACGACACATCTATATATTTCTGCATCCTCGGCTCGGCCATTATGTATTCGATATTCTTGGGTATCTCAAATACCCTGCATCGCCCCGGAACTCCCAGCTTCTTCATGGCAGGGGACACAGCGAGGCAGATGGTCTTATCCGATCTTTCCGGATCCGCAACAACAAGATTCGTCGAAAAAGGATCCAGCCCCCTGGCCACGCACTCCACCGAAGCGTAAAAGGACTTAAGGTCGATGCAAACATAGGTTCGATTACTCATATTCCGATTATATGATACAAGAAGGAGAAAAACAATAAGAAAAAGGGTTGACACATCAAAATGTCAACCCTCACTCTTTATACAATCTCAGGTGCATCAACACCCATTTTTCTTAATTCTTCCATCCCCTGTTGTATATTTTCAAAACGAATTCCGTTAAATCCAAGCTTTACCGCCGCGTCGACATTTACCGGAGTATCATCCAAAAAGACACACTCTTCAGCGACAAGTCCGTAGCGTTTAAGCAGAAGCTCATATATTTCAGGTTCAGGCTTAATGACCTTGTCCTGATAGGAAAGGATACCTCCGTCCATGAGTTCCAGAAAATCCAGCGTATGCTTACACTGAACATGCACCTTCCTTGAATAATTGGAAAGGTAATAAACACCGTATCCTTTTTCTTTCAGCGCCTTTATACATCCAACTGTATAATCGCGCATACTCACGATTCCCTGCACATCGTCAAAAGCGTAGTGTATCTCGTCTGCAAGTTCCGGCTCAGAGCTTATGAAAGCATCTATCACTTCTTCATCGCTCCATTCGCTCCTGTCGAATTCTCCCCAATATTTCCCGAGAACCGACGCCTTCGCTATACGCTCAAAGACCTCTCC
>JAIKZQ010000020.1 GCA_024682075.1 Lachnospiraceae bacterium | reverse complement strand
CCGGGGAATGAAACGAATACCATCTCGGGATGCTCAGCCCTCAATTGACTGATTTTCAAAATCAAATAATCTCTTTCCTCATCGCCCGGAGCCAAGCCGGTGCTTTCCTCAGTTACGGGAACATACTCAACAAATATGACGGCTTTACAGCCTTTTTCCGACAGCATTCCTATGAATGCTTCAGACGACACGTCTCTGTAGTTATCTGTCGTTACGGTCACCGATGCCCCGAAGATCAGGCCTCTTCTGTTAAGCTCATCCATATTTGAAATGAGCTTGTCATAGACTCCTTCGCCTCTTCTTGAATCGGTTAATTCCCTGTTTCCTTCGATGCTCATGATCGGTACTATATTCCTGCACCTGTCGAACAGCTCGAAATACTTTTCACCCATGAAGGTTCCGTTAGTGAATACCGGAAACAGGATGTTGGGTTTCTCGCCGGCAGCGTCAATAACACGCTTTCTTAACAGGGGCTCCCCGCCGGCAAGCAGGATGAAGCTCACTCCCAGATCATCTGCCTCATCAAAGACCCTGCTCCACTCTTCATCCGATAACTGTGCGACCGGTGCCTCGTCGGTAGTTGCATGATTGCATCTTGAATAACATCCCGCACAGTGAAGGTTACAGCTGCTCGTGATGCTGGCGATGAGGAAGGGAGGGACATGCTCGCCCTTCTTCTCCATGGCTGCACGCTTCTTAGACGCAGCCTTGCTTGAAGCAGCAAACCTGACCATATATGCACTTTCACGAGGGTTTTTGAGCGTTGCCCTCATGGCATCGGCAACGATCCTTTCCACACCTCTCGTCATATATTCCTGAATATCAAATTTATTTTCCATTTCATTCTCCATGCTCTTTTTCCTGTGACATGATTCTTATCCGATTATTAACTTTGACCACATTATATTGTGTCAAATATAAAAAGTCAACCCCCACAATACTCTTTAATCGCCCGATAAGTGAATTCAGCAGTTCCGTCGCCGCCCATCTTATCGATATTTTCGGTAAACTCACCGCCGGCTGCATACATCTTGCCCAGGCCAAAGAGCACTTCATCCGAACACTTGTAGAAATGATCCGTGATAAATCCCTGAAGCTTCTTAACCTGGGCCTGTACTTCGGACGATGCCAGATCCTTCTCCTTCATGGCGCCGAACTCTTCAAAGACCTTCATGAAGTCAGCCATGATGCCTTCTTCATCCTGTCTTGTCCGTCCCTTGCTCTTCTCGGTGAATTCCTTATATTCAGGGGTGGTCCCCCATTCTTCCTTAGCCCGTTTCGCATATTCATCGAGCTTACTTGAATCAAATGCTGTGAAATCCAAATGTCTCACTCCTCTCTTTTTTAAACTACGGCACATGACGATCAGATTCTCGATATGTTCCTTCCTAAGTTCCAGAAGCTTTAGTTGCTGATCAAGTGCCTTCCTTTTGTCAAAATCAGACCTGGTCACGATATCCTTTATATCCTTAAGCGGAAACTCAAGCTCCTTAAACAGTAAAATCTGCTGCAATTTCTCCAGCGCTGCATCGTCATACAGCCTGTAGCCAGACTCCGTGTATTCTGCCGGCCTTAAGAGTCCAATTTTGTCGTAATACTGCAATGTGCGTATACTCACTCCTGTCAGTTTACTTACCTTATTTACTGTCTTCATAGCTTTCGTCTCCTTCACGTGTAACTATAACTTAAACTATTACGTTACGTCAGAGTCAACACTTTTTACAAAAAATTGCAAAAAATATGGAGGCTGATATACAGTCTCCATCTTTCCGTCTTCATCATCTCTTTCACGCAAGGCTTATCATATTCCTTCGGCTATGATCTTCTCCGCAAAACGCAAGTGAGCCTCTTCCGTAAGATGCACTCCGTCATAACATAATGGAAGCTCCCACTCGCATGCATTTAAGAATTTCAGCCCTTTTTCACTTGCTATAGGCCCATACACAGTCCCAAACTTCTGAGACTCCCTAACTATATCAGGGTCAGTCCAAGCCCCAAGGCTCATCTTGGGTGGTGCTACAATCACCATGTTCTGGACATACTCAGGTACACAGTCGCATAGTACAAAAAGAAATTGTCGTAGCCGAATCCCTACATCCTCGCATGACGCAGGGGACATATTCAGCAGGTCATTTGATCCAATCATTATGAAGATAAGATCCGGACCCCACTCCTTGAAACTTCTACCAATTGAAGCCACAGCACTGTCCGAGCCCGGAATCGATAGCCCATTATATCCCTGATTGTTCACCTCGTACTCAGGCATCTGATCGATCACACCAGTCCACCTTATGTCTCTGGGATATCTGCCCGTTCCGCCCATTCGCGGGTCAAAGCCATATGTATTTGAATCACCAAAAGCAAATATTTTCTTCATAAAATCCTAAAAATGGTCCATTAACCCCGTCCCCATGGACCATTCATCCCTGTATTCATCAGCGTTTTTGCAGAATTCTTTTTTCAGAAAAGGGTAATACTCCTCTGCCGCCACTATCCTGGAGCCCTTCTGCTTGTTGCAGCCCTTGCACAGCGGAAGAAGATTTCTCTCGTCATCAGCTCCGCCCCTGTACTTGGGGATGAAATGCTCAATCGTAGCCTTCTCAAAAGAGATGGGTTTACCACACCTGGCACATACA
>JAIKZQ010000043.1 GCA_024682075.1 Lachnospiraceae bacterium | reverse complement strand
AAGTGCGTCAAGTGCGGCCTGTGCATGAGCAACTGTAAATTCAAGGCGATCGACAAGGAATAGGAGGAAACCGGAAGTGGCACTTATCAATATAAAAATAGAAGGTCTCCCCTATCAGGTAGAAGAGGGCCTTACAATACTCGAAGCCGCCAAAAAGTGCGGCTATGACATCCCTTCACTCTGCGCATATAACCACGGAGAATGCAATCAGGGATCCTGCCGTGTCTGTCTCGTAGAGGCAACCGGCGCAAGAGGACTTGTGGCTAGCTGCGTATATCCCGTAGCGGAGGGCATGGAGATCACCATCTCTTCACCCACGGCAACTGCTGCCAGGAGACACAGTGTTGAACTTCTCCTCTCCAATCACAACCAGAATTGCCAGCAGTGTGACAAGAACGGAAAATGCGAGCTTTTGCACGTGGCTAATATCACAGGAGCAAGAGAAAATGTATTCGGCGGAGTTCACAGCGAGACTCATCTCGATGAGATCGCTCCCGGCCTCGTAAGAGATACTTCGAAATGCATCCTCTGCGGAAGATGTATCGAAAGATGCAAGAATGCACACGGACTCGGAATCCTCGGATATGAGAACAGGGGCTTTAATGTATTCGTATCACCCGCACAGGACAGATCTTTTGCGGAGTCTCCCTGTATCCAGTGCGGACAGTGCGTGAATGTATGTCCCACCGGTGCTCTCATGGAGCATTCCGAGATTGACAAGATCGATGAAGCCTTCGCAGCAGGCAAGGTTGTCATCGCCCAGGCAGCTCCCGCAGTCAGGGCTGCGCTCGGTGAGGAATTCGGTTATAAAATCGGAACTCCCGTTACCGGCAAGATGATAGCTGCAATGAGAAGACTCGGATTCAAGAGAGTATATGATGTCAACTTCGGCGCAGACCTCACCATCATGGAAGAGGGAACCGAGCTCCTCGGAAGGATACAGAATAACGGAGTTCTTCCGATGATCACATCATGTTCGCCCGGATGGATCAATTATGCGGAGTATAACTACGCAGATCTCCTTCCTCATCTTTCATCCTGCAAGTCACCTCACCAGATGCAGGGTGCAATCATCAAGTCATACTGGGCTGAGCAGAACGGAATCAAGCCCGAAGATATCTTCGTTGTATCCGTAATGCCTTGTACTGCCAAGAAGTACGAAAGACAGAGAGAGCAGATGAAGGTTGACGGCAACTGGGATGTTGATGCAGTCATCACCACAAGAGAGCTTGCCCGCATGATCAAGAGAAGCGGCATCATGTTCGACAGACTTCCCGATGAAGAATGGGATCAGGATATCATGGGCGACTACACCGGCGCTGCTGTCATCTTCGGCGTTACCGGCGGTGTCATGGAAGCCGCACTCAGAACCGTATACTACAAGCTTACAGGCAAAGAGTCGGATCCCATTGAATTCACGGCTGTAAGAGGCCATGAGGCAGGCATCAGGGAAGCATCTGTGGACGTTAACGGAACCACGATCAATGTTGCGATCGCATCCGGAATGAAGTCGGCTAAGGTTCTCCTTGATGAGATAAAGGAAGGTAAGTCCAAGTATCATTTCATCGAGATCATGGGATGCCCCGGAGGATGTATCAACGGAGGCGGACAGCCCTATGTCCGTGAATTCTTCCTTCCCAATGAGGACGATGATATCGTAGACACCTATAAGGAAAAGAGAGCACAGGCTCTTTACAGTGAGGATGAGAGACAGACATTAAGGCAGTCACACAACAATCCTCAGATAAAGGAACTGTACGAGAAGTTCCTCGGCGAGCCCAATTCGCATAAGGCTCATGAGCTTCTTCACACCACATATGCGGGAAGAGAACGTTTCCCCGCAAAGTAAATCACTATACGATCCGTATAACCGGTCCTTCGGGGCCGGTTATTTTGTGAACGAAGGAACCGTCCCCTCGTTCACTTTCCCTTTTTGCAGCATTATAGGCTATAATGAATACATGAAGATTGACATCAGACAGATAACTGAGGGCGAGGAGAGCATAGTCATCCGGTACAGGGAACTTACTCCGGACCTTGGCAGGATTATAGGGATCCTTAATGATGAGGAGAGCAAGTTGTGGGGCAAGTCCGACGGTGAAGACTGCTCTGCATCTTTTGATGAAATTCTTTATCTTGAAAGTGTAGATGATAAAGTATTTGCCTATACAAGCAGAAAGGTCCTGAGGATCGACGGTTCCCTTAATTCGTTCATGAACGATGTGAAGGATGATTCGTTCTTCAGATGCAGCAAATCGATGATCATCAATTTAAATCATGTGTCATCACTTAAGAGCCTGTCGTCAAACCGCATAGATGCCACACTTGAAAACGGTGAGCACATCATGATATCAAGACGCTACGCTTCCAATTTCAGAAAACTTCTCAGGGGGTATAACCGGGATGAAAAATGAAAAAAAGCTTTCACTGTGGGAAAGATACCTGACCAAAGAGATAGGAATAGAATTCAAGGCCTGCCTTTACTTTTTCGCAATACTGTTTTTCTATTGCGTGTACAGAGTGGTGAACGGCGTTTACAGTGCTGAGATCCTGCATCTTGCCGAGATGATATTCACCTGCTATATCATCGGATACATCCAGGTTTATCTGTTTGCAAATTTTGATGAAGCTGAAAAACTCGGCGGCAGGGAGATCGCGGGGATCATCGTATGTACCTGTCTGTACTGCCTGGTTTCATTCTTCGGCGGCTGGTTTGACAAGGGCCTGCCCGTCACTGCAATCTTCGCGGCATATCTGCTGGTGACATATATTTGCGTGTTCTATATCTACAGATCCAAACGCCGGATAGATGACAGGCAGCTTAACGAAGAGCTCCGTCTTTTCCAGACACAGCATAAAAAAGTGCACGATGAAGGCAAATAAGTGCATCTTACGGGAACAGCCATTGTTCCCGTATTTTTTTGCTGTTAAAACTATATTGTAGTAAATGCATTGACCATACGGCGAAAGAAGGAGCAGCTTATGGAAAACGTCATAGAGATAAAGAACCTTACCAAAAGCTACGGCAAAAACAGAGGTGTCATAGATGTAAACCTTAATGTGAAAGAAGGAGATATCTTCGGATTTCTGGGACCGAACGGAGCCGGCAAGTCAACCACGATCCGTTCGATGCTGGGCTTCCTTAAGTTCAGCGAAGGAAGCATCAGGATCCTCGGAATGGATTCGGTGAAGGATCACGAGAAGATCCTGTCAGAAGTCGGTTACATGCCGTCGGAGGCGTGGTTCTACAACACAATGAAGGTCTCGGACGTGATCAGATATGCTGCGGATGTCAGAGGCATCGACTGCAGCGAAGAAGCCGCGAAGATATGCGAGAAGCTTAAAGTGGGCACCGACAAGCGTATCAAGGAACTTTCGCTCGGCAACAGGAAGAAAGTCAGCATAGTATGTGCAATGCAGCATAAGCCGAAGCTTTTCATATTCGATGAGCCTACTTCCGGACTCGATCCCCTAGTGCAGAAGCACTTCTTTGAACTGATAAATGAATATGTTGAAAAGGGAGCCACATGCCTGCTTTCCACGCATGTCCTTTCCGAAGTCAATAAGTACTGCAAGACCGCCGCTATCATGCGTGAAGGAAGACTGACGATGCTTGACTCCCCGAAGATAGACGATGAAACGTTCCTTAGCTTCTACGAAGATGAGGAGGAAAAATGATGAGACATATTTTAGCCAAAGAATTAAAACTTAATCTGAAAAGCTTTCTTATATGGAGCCTGTCCGTGGGACTTCTCGGACTTGCGTGCATCCTTCTCTATCAGAGCATGCAGGGAGAGATGAAGGAAATGGCTGATGCCTTCTCCAATATGGGTGCATTCTCCGACGCGTTCGGAATGAGCACGCTCTCCATTGCAACCCTGAAGGGTTACTTTGCAACCGAGGTCGGAACGGTTCACGGACTCGGCGGAGGAATGTTTGCGGCGATACTTGCCATCGGCATGCTGTCAAAAGAAGAAGAGGGACACTCGGGTGAATTTCTTTTCTCACTTCCCGTATCAAGGACCAAGGTGATAATTGCCAAGGGTTTATGCGTGGCGATATATCTTGTTTTGTTCACTCTTGTCTGCGGCATACTTTATGTTTCGGGATTTGCTTATCTGGGCGAAGAGATACCCGCCGCACAGCTTGCGACATTCATGGGAAGACAGATGCTCATGAACTTCGAAGTTGCCGGAATATGCTTTGCGATATCATCACTTTCCTGGAAGAATCGCATGGGCGCAGGGATCGCACTTGCAATGCTTTTCTACTTCTACGATGTCATAGGAAGAGTGGTTCCGGACCTTAAGGACTATCTGTTCGTGGGTCCCTACTCATATGTAAATGCGGCGGAGATCTTCACGGATGCGGATACTCCTGTAAAGGCGATCATCCTGGGAATTTCCGTCACTGTATGCGGAGTGGTCTTTGCATTTTACTATTACAATAAGCGTGATCTTGCAGGATAAACATAGATCCTTTTGTGCCTTGTGAAAACACCTCTGAAGGAAAACGTTCAGGCATCGGAGGTGTTTTTTTCATAACCGATTTTATTCTGACAGTAAAAATGAAAACAGATTCATTTTTATATTGACAAGATGGCCGGCAATATCTAAAATGAAACAGGATTCATTTTTATGAGGTTAAGGATATGCCTAAGGTTACGCAGGAATATATAGATAAAAAAAAGAAGTCCATCGTAGATGCTGCTTACCGGGTCTGCCTTCGCAAGCCTGTCGAGATGGTTACCATGATGGATGTCATTGAAGAGACAGGGCTTTCCCAGGGAGGCATCTACAGATTTTACAAGGATCTGAATGAGATATTAAGTGATGTCATTACCGGAATGCGGATGGATTATATCATCGTTGATGACATTGAACAGCTCTTTAACACAAAGGAAGAACTGAACTTTGAAGAAGGGGTTCATAAGATTTGTGACATCCTTGCTGATGTGATGGAGAAACATTTGATGGATATTCAGAAGATCAATTTTGATCTTACGGTCCTTGCGATCTATGAGCCTGAAAGGGCGGAAAAGATTATTGGAAACATAAAAGGACAGAGCAGTTTTGGTTATCTTGCTACTGTGGCATTGCCAAATCTGATCAAGGAAAGCAAAAAGAGAAAGTATAAGCTCAGAGATAAGCCGGAGAGAATTGCTAATTTCATTTCGGCTGCTTATACGGGAATTGAAATGAACTGTATTCTCTCGGCATGCTATAAGGCTCCTATGGGAGCGGAATGTAAGCCACGACCACTTTTTAATACACTCGCAAGATCAATTATTTTCTTATGCGGAGGAGAAGAATAATGGGAACAAATCCAAAGCCTGCCGGGGAATATGCAGTCGGAACGACAACATTTACATCAAAGGAAGTGAGAGATGAGGTGATGCATCCCGGCGAGAAAAGAAAAATCTCAGCACGCATATACTATCCTGTAACGAAGGAGTCGGTGACAGGTCTCGAAAAGACAGCGTACATGTCTCGTGATATGTTCAGGGGCATTAAGAATGAATTTAAGCTGCCGCTAAATTATGACAAGGAAACCGCAGCCGGAAATAATATTTCTGAATGTTATAAGGATGCTCCGCAGATTGATGGGGAGAAGTTCCCGTTTATCATTTTTAATCATGGATATAAGTCTTTCAGGGAGGCCAATTCATTTCTTTGTATTGAGCTTGCTTCTCACGGATATGTCGTCATGACAGTCGGTCATCCTTTGGA
>JAIKZQ010000010.1 GCA_024682075.1 Lachnospiraceae bacterium | reverse complement strand
TATTTAATCCATGTCTACTGAATAAGGTTTGTGTTCGTCAATGATTTCTCATCGACCATCTTCTGAAAATTTCTATACCGGTTTTCGCCGGTTAAATAGGAATTGTTCAGGGATGCATTAGTATTGAATTATCAAGGAACTTTTGTTGCTCTCAAAGCGACAGCTTTATTAAGATATCACAGGGCATTTTCAAAGTCAACAAAAAATTTAAAAATATTTTTTGAACTTTTTTATCTACAAAACCTTGATTTTATGGGCTTTGCAGACCACTATATCTTGGCCCTTGTATCCCGCTCTTCAAACACATCATTCGGATAGAAAAAAGAATCCTCTTCATATCAGAGAATTCTTTTCCGTTTGATATATCTGAAAAGAACGGAGAAGGAGGGATTTGAACCCTCGCGCCGGTTGCCCGACCTACACCCTTAGCAGGGGCGCCTCTTCGGCCTCTTGAGTACTTCTCCACAGGTCCGAACTGCCTCTACCAATAATGAATACTGGTATCTCTATATATGCGCGTCAGTAAAGACGCAATATGTATTTTAGCTACTTTAGACCTGCTTTGTCAACACAAAATTAATATCAGTAATTTCCATAGAATATTGAAGCTATGGGGGAATCTTCGGACAGTATGATCGTGTTGTCCGATCCGGTCATGCTGGTCCTCAGAGCATCGAGTGCCCTTACATACGAATAGAAGTCAGCTCTGCTCTCATCCGCATATGCTTCGGACAATATCCTCATGTATTCAGCTTCGCCTTCAGCTATGATCGCTGCTGCCTGTGCCTCGGCATTGGATATGGTTATTGCCACTTCCCTGTCGGTCGTGTTCATGATGATCTGTGCCTGAGCAAGTCCTTCAGCGTTGTACTGCGCTGCGATGTTTTCTCTTTCAGAGATCATTCTTGTGTAAACAGCCTGCTTGTTGTCATCGGGAAGATCAAGCTTCTTGACATCAACAGTAAGGATCACTATTCCGTACTGAGCTTCTATATTGTTGATCTGTGCCATTATCTCATCTGTAAGAGATGTGATCTCAACGACTTCAGTCTCTTCCTCGACGGTCATGTCCCTGGAAGTGACATCACTGTCATCGGCGCTTATCGTTATGGTCATCTTGCCGTCACGGCTCATGATGACTGCATCCTGGGTCATGTTTGAGATGGTATTCTTGGTCGCGTTATAAACAATCGTGTCGATACGGTTCTCCGCATTCGTTATCGAACCGCCGAGGGTCTGCGCGAACTTGAGAGGATCCGTGACTCTCCAGAGAACGTAGCTGTCGACTATCATGGTCTTCTTATCCGAAGTGATGACATCGGATGCGGGAAGGTCATACAGCAGTATCTCGGCAGGAATGATGTCCACGGTCTCTATGAAAGGAATCTTGAACGAGATTCCGGGATCGCTGATGACGCGCTCGACCTTTCCGAATCTTCTGATGAGCTTGAACTGGTTGGCGTATGTCACGACCATGCATGCTCTCAGTACAATAAGTGCGAATATGATAACAACCCACAAGATCCAGATCTTACTTTTACCATTCTTTGCAGTCTTGGGATTGCCTTTTGAATCAAAGCTTTCAAATTCTGCCATTTCTATATCCTCTTATCAATCTTCTGTAACAGGTGCGGGAGTTTCAGTAGTTTCAGTGGTGCTCACATCAAAGAAACTGTCCAGCGGAAGCATTGTGGTCATGTTGCCGTTGCTGGTCTGGATTATGACCTTGAGTCCGGGAAGAACATCTTCCATAGCCTCATAGAACATTCTCCGCCTTGTTACCTCGGGATATATAATGTATTCCTCATACAGGGCATTAAATCTTGCGACCTGTCCGTTTGCTTCATTGATCCTCTGCTGTCTCTGTGCCTCTGCATCCTGGATGATCCTGTCCGCTTCAGCCTCAGCTGCCGGGATCTCCTCATTTCTGTATCTGTTTGCATTATTAACGGAAGTCTCTCTTCCCTGCTTGGCCGTCTCAACTTCCTTGAAGGCCATGCTGACGGCTTCCGTCGGAGGCTCGGCATCCTGGATCGTGATATTCACAAGCTGTATGCCTATGTCATAGTACTCAAGCTTGTCTATGATCATCTGCTTGATATTGGCCTGGATCTCGTTCTTGCCTGTTGTGAGAACACTGTCCACGTTATAGGAACCTATCGTTGTCCTGATGCAGTTCTGTGCGATGTTCCTAAGGATCTCAACGGGATCCTCAGATGCATACAGAGCCTTTACGGGATCGGTGACCCTGTACTCGGCATAGAAATCAACATGAAGGAAATTGTAGTCGGAGGTGATCATCATCGCATCATCTCCGTCTCCGGTCGAATTATATCCTATGCTGAACCCGTTGATAGTAGTGGATACTTTCTCCACCGTCTGGATGAAAGGAATCTTAAAATGCAGTCCGGGCGTGGTTACCGCCTGCGGCGAACCGAATGTGCATACCACTGC
Source organism: Lachnospiraceae bacterium (assembly GCA_024682075.1). Classification (GTDB taxonomy): domain Bacteria; phylum Bacillota; class Clostridia; order Lachnospirales; family Lachnospiraceae; genus AC2028. The sequence continues at coordinate 8,951 of JAIKZQ010000010.1, read as the reverse complement.
CTGCTCTTCTTCCCTTATCTGATAGAAGGACCCGCTCGCAAGAATCCCAAGCACCACGAAAATCACAACTATCTTGATGATCTTGCCGGCTCCTTCAGGCATTTTAGTTTTTGTCGAATCTTTTTTCACTGCCTGTTTCTCCTCCTTTTTAGGATCAGTCGATCCTGTACTGTTTCTGTGATTCCTCATAAAGGTCACGCCCCTCATGATCGATCACCACGATGACCGGAAAGTCTTTGACCTCCAGTCTCCGGATGGCCTCTGTTCCGAGGTCATCATATGCTATTACTTCCGAAGAAGTTATGCATTTGCTCAGAATGGCTCCCGCGCCGCCCACTGCCGCGAAATAAACCGCACCGTTCCTTACGATCGCATCCTTCACGGCCTGGGTTCTTTTTCCTTTTCCTATCATGCCGATAAGGCCCAGATCAAGAAGTTCGGGGGCATATTTGTCCATGCGGCTTGCAGTAGTAGGTCCTGCAGAGCCTATGGGGCGTCCTTCCCTTGCAGGTGACGGTCCCATATAGTATATGGTCTGACCTTTTATGTCCAGAGGAAGGGCTTCATCCTTCCTGAGTGCATCATACATTCTCTTATGTGCGGCATCTCTTGCGGTATAAATGACTCCCGTAAGATACACGTAGTCACCGCACTTAAGTGAAAGTGCATCCTCTTTCGAAAGAGGCATAGTTATCTTCTTATCCATTGAATGCCTCCTTATAATTCTCTGACGCTGTGACGATTCACATGGCAGCATATGTTAACGGCAACGGGAAGCCCGGCGATGTGCGTGGGGTAAGTCAGGACATTCACCGCAAGGGCTGTCATTCTTCCGCCGAGTCCGCCCGGACCTATGCCGGATCTGTTTATCTTCTCAAGAAGTTCTTTTTCAAGTTCCTCAACATAAGGGATGTCAGAGTGTTCTCCGGCAGGCCTGAGGAGTGCTTTCTTGGCCATGATGGCGGCCTTTTCGAATGTTCCTCCTATTCCTACGCCTACTACCATAGGAGGGCATGCATTGGGGCCTGCATCGTTCACTGCGGTCAAAACTGCTGCTTTCACGCCCTCGATACCCTCTGCGGGCTTGAGCATGAAGATCCTGCTCATGTTCTCACTTCCGAAGCCCTTGGGAGCCACTGTCAGCCTGAAAGTTTCTCCCGGGACGATCTCCGTGTGGATCACGGCAGGTGTATTATCTCCGGTATTTACTCTCTCAAGGGGATCTCCGACAACGGATTTTCTGAGGAAGCCTTCCGTGTATCCCTTTCTTACGCCTTCGTTTATGGCATCATAAAGAGATGTACCCGTAATGTGCACCTCCTGTCCCATCTCCACGAACACCACAGCCATGCCTGTATCCTGGCAGATGGGGATCATGTCTTCGTCTGCAATCTTAAGATTTTCCCTGAGCTGCGAAAGGACCTGCTTTCCCAGCGGTGAGATTTCGGACTCTCCGGCATTTATCAGAGCTTTTTCCATGTCGGGAGTAAGATGATGATTGGCATCAATGCACATTTGTGCAATGGTCTGAGTGATGATGTCTGAACTGATTTCTCTCATTATTTTTTCAGCTGTTCCTTTATCTGTACAAGCTCCTCAGCCGAGGGGGATGTGGGAGCCCACAATATTTTCTGGCCGTCTCCTTCATATCTGGGAATGATGTGTAAATGGAAATGCTTAACCGTCTGACCGGCGGCCTCTCCGTTATTCTGAACGATATTCATCCCATCCGCTCCGAGAACGTCGACAATGTGTTTTCCGAGGATCTTTGCAAGCTTCATGGCTTCAGCTGCGGTTTCCTCGGGAAGATCGAACAGATCCTCGGCATGTTCCTTGGGCAGAATAAGCGCGTGTCCCTTTGTTGCGGGGCCGTTGTCAAGGATCACGTTGAATCTGTCGTCCTCATATATTGAGTTGGTAGGGATATCACCGTTTGCAAGCTTACAGAAAATGCAGTCATCTTTTTTCATAAAACAATACCTCCTGATCAGATGCTCTTAAATGAAAAGATCTTGTCAAGGCCATTCAGCAGTGCAAAATCTCCCTGCATGCTCGACATTGCTCCCGACATGAACGCTCTCTGGAAAGACATTCTGCCGGAGACGATGTCTTCCATGACATCTCTTTTCATCGACATTTTTACATCACATGAATCCGCCTTGTCATAACGGACATCCAGTTTTGCTCCCGACACTTCGATTATAAGGTCATTCTTCTTTTCCTCGATGCTGACCGCAAAAGTACCGGAAACATCGGGTGAAGGCTTGAATGCCTTCTTAAGGTCGCCTATGTACTCTTCCTCGCTGCCGGCATCCTCACTCATGAGCATGCCCTTGAAATGGACCGCGAGTTCCTGAATGTCTTCTTTCTGGGTACGGACATAGTTTTCATCGGATACATACTTCGACAGCTGTTCAGCCTCGGGAACCGACAGATCAAGAGGATTGGGCGTTCCGACTCTCTCGGTAAGTGCCTTCTTGCTGGAAGGAAATACCTTCTCCCTCTGGTTGACACCGCGATAAAGTTTCTCGGCCTGAGCTTCGACTATGGAGATATAGTCGGGATTAACTTCAAGATCCAGCGGATTGTCGATATATCCGGATAATCCGGTAAGAACTCTTCCTCCAAGTGTCTCCCAGGCATTGGACAGATCCGCAAGAACCTGTCTCTCCCCATAGGTCTTGGCGATCACGACGGGCATCATGTATATCTCGCTGATCCTGGACTTGTCTCCGAACTGCCAGCAAGCATCAAGAAACTGGAGCATATATCCGCCCATGCCGAACCATTCGACCGTTGATGCAAGGATTATTCCGTCTGCGTCCTTCACGGTCTGGGACAGCGTGGGAATGGTGTTCTTGTATTCATAGAGATTGTACAGGACCACGTTCACCCGCAGCTCCTCAAGGACTTTCTGCATCCTCTCTATGACGGGACGGGTGGGATCGTCAATGACTCCGCGTCCTCCATAATATATATGTATGACCATACGAGTCTCCTTTCAGGCAATCTGAAATGATCAAGGCTGTGCGGCAACAATACAGATTATACATCTCTTAATGCAAAATAATAAACCCCGGGCATAAATCCTGTCTTCTCAAGACGGCAGAGCATCCTGATGATCCTCTCGTCAATCCTGTGATAAACGCTTGTAAGGCTGTTTTCCCAGGGCATGTATTCGGCATATTCACGCTCTTCGTCGCCAAGAAGTGATAAAAGGACCGACCATTCATTACCGCCTCTGCTCTTTAATCTTCCGAGATCGAGGCTGACATAGTCGGGGCCTCCCGAGGTATTCTCCGATATGAATTCCCTGATCCGGCCGTTTTCGTTCATGAAAGGAGTCTGAAAGATATCATGCTCATTCCTGAAAACGACTTTTTTCCAGGTAAGATCCGGGAGATTATCCTTTTCTCCGGTGACCTTTATGAATGACTGCTTTCCGTAGGCATCGGTCTTCTTGACATATGTGGAATTGACGGTTCCGCTGCCCGAGCCGGGAGCCTTGAGAAGGATAGTCTCAGTGGATACATAGTGATCCCACAGGATCTTTCCGATCTTCTCGATCGGGAAGGGGAAATCCAGACTGCTCTGTATTTCGTGCATGGAATACCCAAGGCCGGCAAGATGCTTTATACCATCCCTGCCGGCGAAACTGTCTTTCATGTCGGAAAGTGCCTTATCAAAGAATTTATTCTCGGAATTCATCTATGAAATAATATACCATATAAGGCAGTCCTGTTCATTAAAGAAAACAGCCGGAAGTGATCCGGCTGATTATGAATCCTGCAACGGCCGTTGCAAAATTACTTATGGTTTACTCTTATTTATCACATAGGTTTCCTAGGAAAAGATCATCTTTTTTGTTGCCAGCCTTATCTCGTCTCCTTTGCTTAGTTTCTTCTTCTCATAAGGCTTCAGCTTAAGACCGTTTTTGAAAGTTCCGTTTGTGGAATTCAGATCTTCAAGGTAGTATTCATCATCCTTTATAAAGATCCTGGCGTGCATCCGGCTGATCCCGGTCTCATCAATGATAAGATCCGCATCCTCCTTTTTTCCTATGACACAGGATTCGCTGCTCAGTTCATATAAGATCTGTCCTGTTTCACTTTTCAGCTTTCCGGTTTTTTCCTCTGAAGACAGATCAACAAACACCGTTCCCTCGGACGTATCGCCCTCGCCCTGATCGCTGTATTTGATCTCATCGGCCACGGCCCCTATTACTTCCCAGCCTCCGCCATAGTCGTATTCTTCGCGCATTCTGCCATCCTTTTGACGTATCTTCCCCCAAAAGGTTTTTTTCTCGAAAGTCTTTGATGAACGTTTCAGACGTGGTTTTAGTTTGGGCTTCTTTTCCCCCGGAGTCGCAAAAACTTCTCCAATCTTTTCAGCCTGGTCGTAGATGTCATCCAAATCTTTTCCCGGTGAACGGTTCACATCGTCATCCACGTCGGGATCACTCTCAGCAACCTTCACGCCACTATCATAAGGCATGTCCGACTCTTCGCATTCCGGTGCAATGGTCAGAGCCTCAGCATCAAGAAAGATCTTCTCCTGAAGATATGCCTCCCCTCCGGTTTTATACTGCTCAGCCATGGAATATATGCATTTGACCAGCTCGTCATCCGTAAAATCTATGTGGCTTACCAGAAAATCCATCAGTTCTGACATCCCGTTATCTTCATCGAGATAAGGAACATACAGATACCAGAAACTGTCATCTTTCAGATCCTGATACACATTGGTAGGATTCCAGATCAGATTTCCCGGATTGAGCAGGAACCTGACGGCCTCATTCCTTATTCTTTTCATTGATGAGAAAAAAGCTTTTACCCACTTTCCGGTAAGAGGCTTCTGTGAATAAATCGTGCTGATATTCTGCTTTGAGGTGATGTCATAATACATATATGCATCGGAATCGATATACCGGATCTCAAAAGGAAGAAACCCGGATATGCCGCCTCTTTTCATGATGCAATACTGGTATTTTCTTTCATCGGGAAGAGATAATTCCCTTATTCTCACATAATTGTTTTTCAGTCCGTTTACATACTCGCTTACGATCATCCTTCTGATTCTCCTCTCATAGTCAGCCTTCCTGCATATGTTCGTTCAGGGCATCTTCGGCCCGAAGTGCTTTCCTGTATGTCCTTATGACAAATACTTCATTCGGCGAACTCCTGCTCCTCGTCGTCACGCATGATAATGATCCGTAAATTCCCAGAGGTCCGGTTCCGCGAAATGAAAAACTGCTTCCGGTAGTTTCGAGGGCGACCGAATTCAGTGAAGCATTCACTCTCAGATCGCCGAAATTCCAGGCAATATATGCTTCCTTGTACCGGTCCTGCATCTGAGCAATCGCATAAGCGGCTTTCTCATCAGGTGACATGTCATGCTGCTCAAGGGAACGGATAATGACTGCATCAGTGTCCATATCCTGCAAAACCCTGTCATATTTAAAAAACCAGATCTGTATGACCAGCAGGATCACTCCCAGTGCAAAAGGGAGGATCAGTGAAGCCTCCAGTGTAAAATATCCCTGATCCGATCTGCGTAGATTCATATTCCCAGATAACTCCCTTCATATGATTTCAAAAGAATATAAGATAAAGTTACAAAAGGGATATAAGGCATTTGCGTATTACGGCTCACCTTATGAAACATCAGAAGCACGATCGATACTGCTCCAAGCATCATGCAGCCCATGCATATGATGATCGAGGACATCATGCAGCTTTCAAATAAGCCTATGATCATCAGCACAAGTCCGTCTCCTCTTCCGACCTTATCCGTATAAAAAGACAATATCGTGATAAGTAATCCCGGGAGGGCCCCCAACAGAGCGACCAGGATCATCCTGAACCGTTCCGTTAAAGGCCCGCCGGATACAGCCATCATGATCAGATGGATCATTCCGGCCACTATGCCTATGATGATGTAAGGCCCTCGTATAGCCCTGAATCTGATATCACTAACGGAAAGAACGCATAAATATCCGGACAATGCCATTTCAGTCAATCCCATCATCCACCTCCGCATCTCGAGCAGGGCCTGTGCGAATCCGAAACATCCGATAGAGGAACAGCCGAGTATGTCCTCGTAAGTGTGTAACAGTCGGGATCAAAATGATACCTGTCACCCTCTGCCCCCACATACACAATGTCCGGCACATCACCGTGCGAACATACCTCGCACGGATAATATCTTCCCCCGCTTCGGTTTCTTTCATCCTGCAGGTTGCCGTATTCCACACCTCTTATGGTCAGTCTTAAATGCGTACATGCCGTGGTGATGTGATACACTTCGCTGTCGGCCGTGATATAAACTATCTGCTCCTGAACCGGCTCCGTGCTGCTCCCATGCACCTCATAACCATTCCACAAATGACCGTAATATCTTCCGGACAGATAGAATGCATCTGTCCCCATAAGGTTCAGCGGAGTGCATACGGCATAGGATAACCGGATATCCACAATATCGTTTGTCTCGCCAAAACTGCTTCCGAGAAAATCCAGACTCATCGACCCGTTTCGCAGCGGAGAAGAAGCCAGATACTCCTCACCGAGTGACTCCACCATTCTGTACTTTATGTATGTATATGAAAGTGCGGAGCCTCTGATCAGAGATGCCGGGTCTGCATTCTCTTCACCCCCTGCCGACGGATCTCCCGGATCCTCCGATACGGAGAGATTTTCCGATGAATCCGGATCGCCGGATGCAGACACATGTCCGGTACTTCCAAGATCTTTCATTTCATCGGTAAGCAGTGCTCCATACAGACATGTCTCATCTCCGGCACTGTGAAGAGCGTATTGAATGTTTCCGTAAAGTCTGATCATCTCCAGTGAGGAGGAGAGATTAATGAAGAAGAACAGAAAGCATGGCAGTATCACCGCTGCTTCCAATGTCATGCTGCCACGTAGCGGGGATGTCTTCTCTATGCGGGACTTACATATTGGAGTTGATCGTCCCGGAGAAGGATTGACATTATAGCTACCCGAACTGTTTGCACGTTTATAGGGAAAAGCACAATTTGTCCCGCATAAAAAAGACATCTCCGCCCTGTTCCTCTTCATTAAGAACTGATGTTAATATCTGAATCGCCTTGTAATCCTTACCCTGCTTCCGAACGGACTGGTAATGACCGCTCCAAACTCAGCCATTTCTATACACGAATCCATTCTGAATCCGGAATTGCCTCCGCTCAGTCTGATATCCGACTCGACGATATCCATTGCTCTAAGCGTAAGTTCACCCATATCGGTCATGAAAAGGAAAATCCTTAAATAATCCTTATAGGACAGACCCGAATCCGAATCGGTGTCTTTTCCGGACCACGACCCGGACAAAGCGCTGTCAAGGTCGCAATGCCAGGTAGAAGAATCTTTCATGAACGGTATCTTTTTTCCTGCCAGCAACGACGCAGTATCATATCTGGCTTCAATAAGAGCCCAGGCCAGGAGGATCACATGCGTCAGAACAGGGATCATCCATTCGATCATGCACGCTGTGCAAATGGCCGTTGCAAGCACCTGTGCTTCCGCTTTCTTACCCTGATCCGATTCAAGATAAATTATGTCCATCCCGGCACGTATGCCCATTATCCTGAGAGCAATGGAATTAAGATTCCCGACATCCGTGCTTTCTCCCGCGATAAGATACTCTATCTGATACCACAGGGCATCACTTTCATCGACATCGCCGTATCTTCCCATATATCTGATCAGATACTCGCCGAACAAAGCCTTTTCAAGCATCTCATCAGCCATTCCGGATTCTTCATCCATATACTCGAGACTTCCTTCATTGACATTTCCCGATGCAATTCGTCCGGAAATTATCCCGCTCAGGTTAAGCTGTCTTCGTGACAGATTTTCAGGATCATCTACGAGAAGTCCCAATATCCCGGTATTCACGTTTTCCGCAACACCTGATACAGGAGACCTGTATTCTTCCGGCAGCTCGGTCAGTTCCGGCTTATCAGGTAGTTGTTCACCATTTTCCTCAGCCTCGGCGCATGCCTGTTCATATGCAGCCTCCTGTTCACTTCGCTCGGATTCGCGCCTTTCTCTTTCGGAAAGTGCCTCGCCGGAAACACTTGAGGCTTCTTCATTCATCTCTTCAAGAATGTTCCTTGAATCAGATGCGATAAGTTCGGAAGAAGAGATCCATCCCAGCACTTCTTCAGCGGCAGTGATCCCGTAATCATCTCTGATCGCGTCGATCGCACATCTTCTGAAAACCCGGCCCGCATCATCTGTCAGATATGTAACACGCTCTATACCCGCGCTTTCCGGATAAGCGCCTATAAGATCACGGTGATCCAGCCAGGGCATCTGTACTTCACTGGTATAATTCTTCTCCATATATTCCCTGAAATGCGCTGAAGCCATCTCTGCTCCGGAATAAGAAGAGCCATAGGATGAATCGATGGCAAAAATGTTGTATTGTCTCATCAGCTCACGATTGTATTCAGCAAAGACACTCCTCATTGCCGTATCCGTGATCAGTTCCGCCTCCATTCTCATGGCGCTTCTTCTTGCTCCTTCGATCATGGTAAGGCAAAGGCTTATAAGTATCGCCAATGTCATAGTCATATAAACCGTGAGATACCCGCCGGTTTTGCTCATCATACGGAATCGGTCTGTGTGGTGATCTTGTCGAAAAGATTCTCAACTATCTGGGTGATCCTTCCTTTAAAAATGATCACAAGTCCCACCAGCACCACGATTATGAGGATGATCTCCACCGTCCCCATTCCGTCTTCCTCAAGCATCAGATCCTTTAACCTCTTTAATCTCATCATTTCATTTCCTCCTCGTATTATATAGTCATACCCATTCTTTACCTTCTCTATAGGTATCGGGTATGCTGTTAAAGATGCTGTGGATTGGTTCAACCTCCTACCGCGTAGACGGTTTAATAAAGGCTCCAACCACAGTCTCTTTGTT
>JAIKZQ010000052.1 GCA_024682075.1 Lachnospiraceae bacterium | reverse complement strand
AACTCTCGACACCGCGGGTATGAACCGCGTGCTCTAGCCAACTGAGCTACCTCGCCATAAAAAATGGAACCTATAGGGCTCGAACCTATGACCCTCTGCTTGTAAGGCAGATGCTCTCCCAGCTGAGCTAAGATTCCATTTCGGGTATCGGCTTTTTGCCGACAAAGGATATTCTACACATTAAGGCCGTACTTGTCAACAAAAGATTTTATTTTTTTTCGGAAGATTATTCATGCCCGGAAAACGCCGATATTTCGGCATTTCCGGGCATCTGCATCACATTCTGTCGGGAGCTGAGAATCCGAGAAGATCTATGCAGGTCTCAAGCACCTTCCTGGTAAAATCGATCAGGGCGATGTATTCGCCTTTCTTAGCCTCATCCTCTTCGCTAAGGATCTTGGTCTCATGATAGAAGGAATTGAGAGCATTGGCGAGATCATAGATGAATGCGCATATCCTGTGAGGTGCAAGTTCGTCCTCTGCGCTCTCCATAGTCTGTGCGAAGGATGACAGAGCCTTCATCAGATCCTTCTCTGACGCATTGACCGGATCACCGATCTTAAGACCGCTCATATCTCCACCCTGCGCGACATATTTGGATATGATGGACTTGATTCGCACTATGGTATAGAGGATGTAAGGGCCTGTGTTTCCTTCGAAGGAAATGAACCTCTCCATGTCGAAGACATAATCCTTCACGGCCTGATTCGACAGATCCCCATAAAGCAATGCGGAAAGTCCTACCGTGTCAGCTGTCTGCCTTGCCTCTGCATCGTCTATGTCCTTGTTCTCTTTTATCTTGGAATACATCTCATTCTGAATGTCAGCGATGAGATCCTCAAGGCGCATGACTCCGCCGTCACGTGTCTTGAAGGGCTTGCCGTCCTTGCCGTTCATTGTGCCGAATCCGATATGGGAAAGAGTTACCTTGTCGGATACGAGTCCTGCTTTCCTTGCAGCCCTGAAGACCTGCTCGAAATACAGATCCTGGCGCTTGTCGGTGATGTAGATGATCTGTGCGGGATCGTATTTTGCGACGCGCTCCTTGATGGTGGCAAGGTCGGTTGTGTTGTAGAGACTTGCTCCATCCGACTTGACAACTATGCAGGGAGGGATCTCCTTGGTGTCGGTATCCTGCTTGACATCGATGACAAGAGCACCGTCGCTTTCGTATGCAACGCCGCTTTCCTTCATTTCCTTTACCATATCGGGGATCAGGTACTGTACGGTGCTCTCACCGTTCCAGAGATCAAAATCAACATGAAGCTTCTCATAAATACGCTTCATGTCGGATACGGATACATCAATTATGTGATCCCACAGTGCGCGGTATCCCCTTACACCGGACTGAAGCTTAAGTGTAGCCTCAAGTGCACGTGCGTTATAATCTGCATCTTCCTTACTCTTGGCAGATGCGGTGGGATAGATCTCCTCAAGATCCCTTACGGTAAAAGGAGGCTCTTTAGGATATTCACCCGTATATGACTCATCGAAATAGGGAAGATCCGGCTGACGTTCCTGTATCTCGGTCATGACAAGGCCCATGGGCTTGCCCCAGTCTCCCATATGCACGTCACCTATGACATTATGTCCCATGAATTTCAGGATGTGCTTGATGCTCTCTCCTATTATGGCAGGGCGCAGATGTCCGACGTGAAGAGCCTTGGCCACATTGGGTCCGCCGTAATCAACGATTATCGTACGAGAATCCGGAAGGTCGACTCCGTACTTTTCATCCTCCGACATCTTCCTGATGTAATCGGCAAGATATGCACCGCTTAAGTTCATGTTGATGAATCCGGGCATGACAGCCTCGACGGATTCAAAAGCCTCATTATTTGCAAGCTTTTCGGCAACTGCACCAGCTATCGCAATTGGGGCACACTTAAATTCCTTGGCAAGCGCCATTGCGCCGTTACACTGGTATTCACACAGGTCGGGGCGGTTCGATACCGAGACCCTTCCCGCCGACTTCTTATAGCCGGACTCTTCAAAAGCCTTGCCGACTTCTTCGCTTAACAATTCAAGTATCTTTTTCATAACGATCTCCTCTACATATTATGGACCGCTGCAAATATGGTCACAATGTATATAAGCACAATGACCGCTATTCTTATTCCTATTATCACAAATGCGGCAATTGTCATATTGGACGGCTTCCTGTTTTCCTTCTTGGCCATCGTGATGTCCAATATACAGAAAACGATTCCGACTATTGGGAACATGATGCTGAAGACAAGTGCCAGAACGGGAAAGAGCTGTCTGTTTCTGGCATTCATGTCAACGGTAGCTCTTCCGTTCGCTCTGCCTTCCAGATCGGAGACTCTGATGACCAGTCCGAGAGAACCGACATTGACATATACCTTGCAGGCTCTTCCGTCCGCAGGAATGTTCACGCTTCTGTACTCGGTCTTGCCCTCGCTTGAGAATATCACGGAATGATATCCGGGCGGGATGTCCTTGGCAACCGCTTCTCCGTTTCTGATGACGAATCCTATGTTGCAGTCCGGAATGCTGACTTCAACAGTATCATACAGCGCCTCATTGATGACGATGAGGTTGAAGAAATTGTCGCTGTCTGCGGGGTTCGTATATGCAGGCATCATTTCCTGATATCCGCAATACTCGCATATCAGCATGTTTCCTTCGTATTTAAGATTTGCTCCGCAATTGGGACAGTTCATATGATCACCTTTTCAAATTCAAAATCCGTTTATTTCAAAATCCATTTATGAAAAAAGCTATTTATCGGATTATACCTGAATTCTGCTCACTTTGCACCTTTGAATAAACACATCCGCAAAAATTCTGTCTGTACAGGTCATATTCCCTGGATAATTCTATCGATCTGAGATATCCGTTTCTCTTCTTGAAATCGGAAGGAAGGTACTTCATTCCTGTATCTGCCTCGATCTCAAAGCCTATCCTGTTGATTGCTTCCGAATCCTTCAGCGGTGAGAGCGTAAGAGTCGTGGCAAAGAAGTCATACCCTCCGGCTTCGATTGCAGCAAGTGCGGTCCTGCGCATTCTCAGCTCATAGCATTTATGGCACCTTTCACCTCTTTCAGGGCAGTTCTCCAGCCCTTTAGCCATTGCATAGAATGAATCGGGATCATAATCCGCATCCAGGATCTTAATGGGAAACTTTCCCTTGCCTTCGTCATTATATGCATTTATGAGTCTGATCTGTTCCTCTTTTCTCTTGAGATACTCCGTCTCATTCCCGATGTTCGGGTTGTAATAATACACGGTGACATCACACCGGTCACAGAGCCTTTCGATGCATGCACTCGAACACGGCGCGCAGCATGAGTGAAGGAGGAGGTGAACGAAGGAACCGTCCCCCCGTTCACCCAGCATCTCTTCCATTAAGTTGTCATAGTTGATCTTGTTCATAACAGTAGCGGGCCGACTCATCGCCGGCCCGCGTGACATTTATTTGAAGTACTTAACGCCCGATTCGAAGATCTTAAGATCCTGCTCGCCGTAAATATTGACTGCGACTCCGTCTCCGATACGTTCCGAATGGCACATCTTGCCGAGAACCCTTCCGTCGGGTGAAGTGATACCCTCTATGCATCTGAAGGAACCGTTGATGTTGTAGTACTCATCCATTGAAGTATTGCCATCGGGATCCGAGTACACGGTTGCAACCTGACCGTTTTTGAAGAGATCTTCTATCACGCTGTCGGGTGCAATGAAACGTCCTTCACCGTGTGATGCGGGATTCGCATATACATTCTCAAGGCCTGCTTCCTGCAGCCAGGGGCTCTTGTCGGACACAACCTTGATATATGCCATCTTGGAGATATGTCTGCCGATGGTGTTGAATGTCAGAGTGGGCGAATCAGCGTTCTGGCCGGTGATCTTGCCGTTAGGCACAAGTCCGAGCTTGATGATAGCCTGGAAACCGTTACAGATACCGAGCACGAGGCCGTCGCGCTTATCGAGCATCTCCTCAACAGCTTCCTTGATGGCAGCATTCCTGAATGCGGTAGCGAAGAACTTGGCCGATCCGTCGGGCTCATCACCTGCGGAGAATCCGCCGGGGAACATGATCATCTGAGCCTGTGAAATGGCCTGTCTGAACTCGGCAACCGATTCTCTGATGTCTTCAGCGGTAAGATTTCTGAAGATCCTTATGTCAGCCTTTGCCCCGGCTCTTTCGAATGCCTTGGCAGAATCGTACTCACAGTTTGTTCCCGGGAAAACAGGAATGAATACGGTGGGCTTTGCAACCTTGTTCTTGCATACATATACTTCGGAAGCCTTGTATACGGGTACGTCAACCTTATCCTTATCATCGGTCGATACAGAATGGAACACACCTTCAAGAGTGCCGCACCATGCATTCTTCATATCATCGTAAGATACCCTGCATCCGGCATATTCGAATCCGGAAGAGGTAACCTCACCGACAACACTCACACCCTGAATACCGTCAAGTGCGGAGATCCTGTCAGCAGGGACCTCGGCAACGATATTGCCGAGACCGTTTCCGAATACTGTTTCTGCAGTTACATCATCAGCTATCTTAACTCCGAGTCCGCAGCCCATGCCCATCTTTGCGACAGCCACAGCAAGGCCCTTTGAATCAAGAGCATATGCACTGACAACAGTCTTATCCTTAATAAGGTTATAAACTGCATCATAGAGCTTCAGTACCTGTGCGTAAACAGGCTTCTTATCGGCATCCTTCTCAATCGAGAACAGAACAAGCTTGTTGCCTGCCTTCTTAAGTTCGGGAGTGATGACCGTCTTAAGACTTGCGATGTCCACTGCAAATGACACAAGTGTCGGAGGAACATCTATGTCGCCGAATGTTCCGGACATGGAGTCCTTGCCTCCGATGGAAGGAAGTCCGTATCCGATCTGTGCATCGAACGATCCGAGAAGTGCGGCAAAAGGCTGGCTCCATCTGGTCGGTCTCTCATCCATGCGTCTGAAATATTCCTGGAAAGTAAGCCTTACTTTGCTGACATCACCACCAGATGCAGCAATCCTTGCAAGAGACTCGGTCACGGCATAGATAGCACCGTGATAAGGTGACCAGCTTGAAAGGTAAGGATCGAATCCGTATGCCATCATGGTGACGGTATCGGTCTTGCCGTCAAGAACGGGAAGTTTTGCGATCATTGCCTGCTCTTCGGTAAGCTGGTATTTTCCGCCGTAAGGCATCACAACGCTGCCTGCTCCGATCGAAGAATCGAACATCTCGACAAGTCCCTTCTGAGAGCACTCGTTGAGATCGGAAAGAGTATCGGTAAGTGCCTTGCCGTAATCGGCGTTCTTAACATCCTCTGCAACGCTGTCCAGAGCATACTTGTCAAAATAGGAATCAGCCGAAGGAGATTCGACTTCAACCTCTGTCTCCTGATGTGCGCCGTTGGTATCAAGGAATGCCCTTGCGATGTTGACTACGTCTACGCCTCTCCACTGAAGACGGAGTCTGGGCTCCTCGGTCACAACAGCAACCTCGACAGCTTCAAGGTTCTCCTCTGCGGCATACTTAAGGAATTCCTGAACATCCTTAGGTGCTACGACAACTGCCATTCTCTCCTGGGATTCGGAGATTGCAAGCTCCGTTCCGTCGAGACCGGCATACTTCTTGGGAACCTTGTCCATGTTGACGACAAGGCCGTCTGCAAGTTCACCGATTGCAACGCTTACTCCGCCCGCACCGAAGTCATTACACTTCTTGATGAGCTTCGTTACTTCGGGACGTCTGAAGAGTCTCTGTATCTTTCTTTCGGTGGGTGCATTACCCTTCTGGACCTCAGCACCGCATGTATCGATTGACTTGACATTATGAGCCTTGGATGAACCGGTTGCACCGCCGATGCCGTCACGTCCGGTCCTTCCGCCGAGAAGGATGATAATGTCGCCGGGATCGGAATTTTCCCTGATGACATTCTTCCTGGGAGCGGCACCCATGACAGCACCGATCTCCATTCTCTTGGCTACATAGTCGGGATGATATACTTCCTTGACATAGCCTGTTGCAAGTCCTATCTGGTTACCGTAGGATGAATATCCGCTTGCAGCGGTCCTGACCAGCTTCTTCTGGGGAAGCTTGCCGGGAAGGGTCTCGGATACGGGTCTGGTGGGATCCGCAGCGCCGGTGACTCTCATTGCCTGATATACATATCCTCTTCCGGAAAGGGGATCTCTGATGGCTCCGCCAAGACATGTTGCGGCACCTCCGAAAGGCTCGATCTCGGTGGGATGGTTATGAGTCTCGTTCTTGAAAAATACAAGCCACTCCTCGGTCTCTTTCTTTCCGTCCTTTTCGATCTCAACGGGAACGACTATGGAGCATGCATTGATCTCGTCGGACTTCTCCTCGTCCTCGAGCTTGCCTTCTTTTCTGAGACGCTTTGCTGCGATGGTGCCGAGGTCCATGAGACATGAGAACTTGTCGGGACGGTCTGCGAACAGATCCTTTCTGGTATTCATGTACTCTTCAAAGGACTTCTCGAAAGCTGCCTTGTATGCGCCGTCATCGAACCTGACGCCGGTAAGTTCCGTGGAGAATGTGGTATGGCGGCAATGATCCGACCAGTAAGTATCGAGAACCCTGATCTCGGTAACGGTGGGATCACGGTGCTCGTCATTCTTAAAGTAATTCTGGATATGAAGGAAATCCTTGAAGGTCATTGCAAGTCCGAGAGAATCATACAGCTTCTTCAGCTCGTCCTCGGGGCTGTCCGCAAATCCGTCAAAGGACTTCACGTCTTCGGGCTCGGGATAATTCACGATCAGAGTCTCGGGCTTGTCCATTCCGGCTTCTCTTGAATCGACGGGATTGATGAGATAGCCCTTGATACGGTCAAACTCATCATCGGTTATATTGCCGATTACCGCATAGCATACTGCGGTTTGAATGACAGGGTTTTCATTCTCGTTAAGGAATCTCACACACTGAACAGCCGAATCCGCTCTCTGGTCGAACTGTCCGGGCAGGAACTCAACAGAGAACACCTTATCTCCCGCATCTCCGGGAAGATCCTCCATATAGAGGTCATCTACAGGCGGTTCAGAGAAAACAGTTTTGCACGCATCCTCAAAGGTTGCATCAGAGATATTCTCGGAATCGTACCTGATAAATACTCTGATATCCTCGATCTTAATTCCGAGGAAGTTCCTGATGTCGTGCCTCAAATGCCTTGCCTGCACCGCATAAGGTTTTTTCTTTTCAACATAGACTCTTCTGACGCTCATAATAATCTTGCCTTTCTTAATAGCTTATGTTCCATAAATCCTTAAAAAAGGCCTCAGAAAAAGTGTTTACCCCTTCTGAAGCCTTTTGTATTATAGTGACCTTTCAGTTCATGCATCTACCCCGAGTGACTGTAAGATAAAGAGGATCTGTTTGTCGAAGGAATCAGGTGAGATCCCGAGTGTAAGAGCCGAGGACTTCATTCCTTCGATAAGGTAGATTATGTTGAACGCGGCAATGACGGGATTCTCACAGGTGAACTCTCCGCTCTCTGCTCCGATCTCGATGATCTTGGCGACCATCTTGACATTGCCGTCGAATTTCTTCTTGTAATAGTTATCTCCCTTTGCGGGCTTGTAATCAAAGAGATACTCGTAATATGCACGGTTTAAGTTGTTCTTCTTCTTGAACAGGTCCTTCTTCTCTTCCTGAAGGAAAAGAAGGAGAATGTCAGCTGCAGTGGCATCATCGCTGATAATGGACATGAAATCCTTGCCCGACTCGGCCTGTGACTTCATCACGTCAAGAAAGAGCTCAGAGGTGCTCTCATAGTAAAGATAAAGTCCGCCTCTTGAAATGTCGCAGGCATCGACCACGTCCTTCATGGTCACATTCTTGTAGCCTTTTTCGGCAAACACCCTAGCCGCAACATCAATTATGTACTGCCTTTTCTGATTAGATTTGTCACCCATGAGAAATCTCCCAAACCTCCTGCAATAATGTGATCTTTATTTTGCCGTGTTGCCATCCCAGTAGTCAACGATCTCTCTCATCTTGCTGACCGTAAGATAGAAGATCTGCTCCGTGACCCCCTCTTTCCAGAGAACGGCTCTGGTGCGGCCTCCGAGCACATATTTGCTCAGTATCCCGCAGAGTATGTCCCAGTCTTTCCATGTGGCACCCACTATGAACCTGCGTTCCTGGTCGTGAGTCTTAATGCCTTTTCTGGAATATGCGTACGGATAATTGCGATCCATCAGTCCCGAGACATTGCATGCCTTGATGAAATTCATCAGTTCGGATGAATACACCGGGAAGGTAATGCTGTTCTCGCTCACACCGTTTCCCGAGTAATTGTTGACGACCGCAGATTCCGAAGCCTGCTGAAGCCACGGAAGATAATCCGTGAGAGGAGTTATCTTCATCTTATAATCCTGCATCAGCGCACGCAGGTATTCGGATGAATCAGTAGAATTTCCCATAATAGTATTCCTGATACCGGCATTTTCGGCTTTGGGACAACCCCTAAGGGGCAGACACCAACTATTTTACCATATTTCGGTGATTTGTACAGAGTTTAAGTCAGCACTCCCTGACGAGCTTTTTGTATTCCTCAAGGTCCCTTACGTACTCATTTTCATCGTAATGAGTGCTGGCAAGGACCAGAAGAACGGAATCGGAGCTGAAATCGTACATTTCCTTCCAGACCATGCTCGGAAGGTAAATGCCGGTCTTGGGGCGGTTGAGGCTGTATATGATCTCGTTGCCCTCTCCGTCGAGTACCTTGACCTTGCTGGAGCCTGCCACATTGATCAGCACGAATTCCGACACCTTGTTGGCGTGGCACCCTCTGACGACATGAGGATCCGATCCGTATATATAGAACACTCTCTTTATTTCGAACGGAATGTCCTTACCGGATTCGGCTATGACAAGATTGCCCTTCTCATCTCCCAGTTCGGGAAGTTCCAGCATTCTGACGTTATCTATGTTGTGCATCATCAGCCTCCAAATGCTTATGCATTATACGCAAACGTTATCTGTATTCTTGCAGCCGGCCTCCGCAAAAACGACATGCCGGCAAATCTGATTATATCACAGATCGGTCTTTCTTCTCAGACTTTTCTCCGCAGGAGATGCGACAGCAAAATGCGGCATATCCCGCGATCCCCAGGAGAGAGATCAGATCCGCGATCCTCCACAAAACGGGGACCCTGTAGGTTATCCTGACATTTCCGTCATATCCGGCCGGGATCTGCAGGCTGACCTTGCAGGCTGCGCTCCTTGAATAAGTGAGTTCCTGTCCTGTCAAAACGTCCGTAACCTTCACATTATCCAGAGCAAAGACCGGAAGTTCGATGCTGCATTCACCCCTGCCGTTCACGATCCTGAATTCCTTGACATCACTTATCGATGTGAGCACTTCGTAGGAAAGCACCCCTTCTTCCATCACGGCTTCGCCTTCAAGACGGCGCACGATATTATCAGCCACTGCTCTCGTATCCTGTGACAGGTACCTGTTGAGTCCCTCCGGAAAATAAGTCCAGTCAGGCCTTATCGCAACCGCATCGTCTCTCTGCCTTTCCCTCTCTGCAGCATACATCCGGTCGTAATCGCAGGCAAACAGCACTCCGGATGCGACAGACAAGGCAGCGATGATGCATATGATGACAGCTGCCGGCTTCTTCTTTTCCGGGATGAGCTTTTCAAGAAGAACCATTCCTGACACCGCCGTAAAGCACAGGAGCGGATCTGCCATCTCCATAAATCTCCAGGGAAACTGCATTGAGGTAAACACCTGACCTAATGCTCCCGCCTTATTGACTCCGTCCCAGGGAAAAGCCCTGCTTGATATGAAAGCCGCGACAAGTCCAAGGATAAGACAGATGCCGCCGGTCTTTATCTGCGGCAGTATCTCTTTTTTCTTCCGGATCAGGGCATATGCGCTCAAAACCGCAAAAAGAACGGTTCCGAGGACCGCAGCAGCACCTGCGCCGAAATGCATTTCATTTGGCATATGAACCGCAGATGCGATGTCACCGTAACCGAAGGGCATCTCGAAGATCTGCACAAATTCAAGTGCCGCATCGCTCATTCCGGAAACCGCCGCCCTTCCCACGCTCATGCCCATTCCCACGAAGGAAGAAAGAACAGGAACAAGATAAAAAGCATTGATGACAAGAAGCACCGCTCCGGAAAAAAGCAGTTCAGGGAGCTTTCTGACAGTCACGGGCAGCACCACCAGGCAAAACAGCAGAATGAAAAAGATGCACAGGATCACCGAAAGGATATGGCTCTGCACCACACCGAATGCACCGATGATAAACGGAAGGCATTTGGAGAGATCTCTTTTTTCCGAGCGGTAAATCTGTGCTAGTCCGTATATGATGAGCGGAAGAAATGCCATGGCAGTCAGCTCTCCCGCATCGCTCCTGACGTAAAGATCGCACAGCCTGTAAAGACTGAAGGTATAGATACATGCCCCGGCGATCCCCCATTTCTTTTCTCCGAACATGCCTTTAAAAGAGACATAAGAAGAAATGACCGTGATGATGCAGGCAAGGATCAGATATGAATTATAAGCTGCATATAAAGGGGCTCCGAGCATGTACAAAAGTGCTGAGGGAACAAGGAAGATATTGGCGTAGAACACGTCGATGATATATCCGTGACCGTAATAGGCATCGGACATATACCTGACAGGGAAATGTCCGTGCATCATCTCCTCCGCAAGAGAACCGACCCGGTGCAGGTGGAAAGCAAGGTCATGTCCGGATATGGAATACGAAGCAAACAAAGGATATACGGAAACCGCAGTGATGATGACAAGAGTGCAAAGCACTGCCCTGTCAGAACGCGAAGCGCTGATCATGAAGAATGCGAAAGCATCCGCAAGAACGAAAAAGAGGAAGATGCCGCAAAATACCATGATCTTCCATGGTCTGTACTCGGTTATGGTGACGGAATCGATGACGGCATCCCCGTTACCGCACAGGCGGATCATAGAATAGACGGTCTCGCCGCCCCTCGGAACATACAGCCTTGAAGAACTGAGAGTCATGTGATCATAGAGATACGCCCTGTCGGAAAAACGGGAAATATCGCCACCCTCATCAAATGTGATGAAGCTGACGAGAGGCTTGTTTTCCATAGAGGTATCATAGACAGTGCTGTAATCAATCCTGAATTCATAGATGCCTGACGGAACAAAAGTCCTGAAAAGGCAGAGATCATATTCATCGAGACAGGCTTCTTCCGGAACGCTTATCCTTAAAAGAGCGTCCTCAGGTGTCGATGAGTAACCGTCTGCCGCAGCTTCCTGCGTAAAGATCAGTTCTGCGGGCGAAACGGCATAAGAATGGTTTTTTCTGACAGCGAGCCATGCTCCCGAAATGAATAAAACGATGATCTCAAGGAGCAGGATAAGACGGTATTTTCTTACGAGCTGACGAAGATTCACTTATACATCCTCTCTGTCGGTGCCGGATTCGCCGGACTCGCCGCGGATCTTGCCAAGAATGGCCGAATCACCGTCATTTATGTCAAGCAGAGTCTCAAGGCTCTGAATGAACAGTCTGTCCCTGTGCCATCTGTTGTTTTCTTCCCTGTCCATATACGCCTTGAAGTGATCCACCTGCCAGGCAATTGCATCAGCAATGGTTATCCCTTCGGGCGCAAACTCCCCGAGAAGGTTGCCGTTCTCGCACCAGAAGGTCAGTTCCTTCATGACGCCTTCGCACGCAAGGATCCTGTTCCAGAGTTCCTCACTGCCGCCCAGACCCGTTATATATCCGTGAAGAACTTCCCGGTCCGTCATGTCTGATCTTCCTTTCCTTCCTTTACGATGTCAATGATGAACGGAGGCCTGTTCCTTGAAGCATCAAGAGCTCTCCAGATATATTCTCCGATTATTCCTATCATTGTCATGATCATTCCGAAGCCCAGCAGTATGACGGACATCAGTGAGGACCATCCTGCGATGGGCTCGTCAACAGTGAAATACTCCACCAGAACGCTTATGAATATGATGACTGCGAATAGGTCGAAGATGAATCCCGCATACATCATGAACCTTAAGGGTGCATATGAGAAGCTCAGGATGGAGTCCATGACAAGCTTGATCTTCTTGCCCATGGTCCATCTGCCCTTGCCCTTTTCTCTTTCCTGTCTGTCGAAATAGACGATATCCGTCTGAAAGCCCAGCCACATGACCTGCAGCGTGAGCGAAGAATTCTTTTCATTGAGCTTGATCAGTTCATTTATCGCCTTGCGTCCGACCAGATAGCAGTCACACCCGCCGATCGGCATGTTCTTATTGACCATCTTGCGGATCATGCGATAGTACATGTTGGCAAACATGACATACAAAGGATTGTCCTTCCTGGTACGTCTTGCCGCAAGAACGATCTCATTGCCCTTCTTCCAGCTGTCATACATCTCGAGAATGAGTGCTGAATCTTCCTGCAGATCCGCCTGCTTCGTGACGGCACAGTCACCGGTACAGACCGACAGGCCCGCAAAGAGTGCTGCATGCTCGCCGAAATTCCTCGAAAGCTTCACGCATTTGACATTCTCATCACCGACACGGATGTCATTCATTATTTTCCAGGAATCATCGCCCGATCCGTCATCCACGAACACTATCTCGTATTCTTCGACTTTCTCCAGGACCTTGGCCTTCAGATCATCATACAGATCCATCAGTGTGTCCGAATTGTAATAGACCGGAACGATTATGGAAATCTTGCTCAAAACCTTTATCTCCTTAGCACATTGATCATTCGTACAAAACAATACGATTATAACATATAAGAAGCATTTATGTGCATTCGTGTCATTTTCGCTCTTGCAGGGGTCTGCCGATTAAAATATACTTTTATAAGCATTATTTAAGAAAAGAAGGACACAGATCATGAAAAAAAAGGATCGGGCCGCAAATGCATCAAATGCAGGGATGATTATCCTATGGATTCTTCTCGCACTCCAGATACTGCTCATATTTGTCTGCAATCTCATGTATCTCCCCAAATATCTGGACGGGGACTTTGCCAAGCTTGCGACTCACATCGTCGAGATGGCCGAAAACGGCCGGCTTGCCATTCCCGGATGGAAATATACCACAACGGCGGAATGGGACTGCGTCACGCTCTTTGCGCTTCCTTTGTACATGATCACGAAGAACCTGTATCTGTCTCTTTCGATCGGAAATCTTCTGATCTCCCTGATGTTCGCAGCCGTATGCTTTTTCATTTTCAATGATAAAAGAAGTGCTCTTGTTGCGGCTAACCTTCTGTTCATCCCTTACGAATTCGGCATACTCTCCTATTACAACATGCTCTTCTACGGAGGAAGCCAGTACAGCATCAAGGTCATCGTTCCCCTCCTGCTCATCGGAGTGTCCCTTCACGCAGGAAAAAAAGCTGAAGGCGGCAAAAAAGACCTTCCTTTCATCATCGCCTCGGCCGCACTTCTTTTCCTTTTGTTTGTAACGACCGCATCAAGCGGAGTGTACGTCTGCATATGCGGCATATTCCCGATCGTTGTGTCCTTCATCGCATATCATGTCGTGAATAAGAAGCCCATCCCCCGCATCTGGATCATCCTCGCAGCATGCGCCATAGTACTGTGCGGAGCAGGAATCCTTCTGAACCGCAAAGTCATGGGCGGAACCAGGGCAGACTCTCTTTCCTTCGTCACTTTCTATGAATACTGCGACGGATACATCCTGCGCGCTCTTGCGGGATTCTTCTCTCTTTTTGGCGGGGCGACCGTTAACGGCAATGTGTACATCACCTCGACTTACGGAATCTTCCTCTTCTTAAGGATACTGTTTGTCCTGGCGCTGATCGGAGGTATCATTGCTTCCGTAAAGTCCGTGGCAGGGAGCATGTCAGACCGTACCGGAAAATGTACTGCTCCTTCAGACAATCCGGGAAGTGCGGGAACTGTCGCCTTATGTGAAAGTCCGGAGAATACAACACTCCGCGACCTGATGATGATCAGCGCTTTCTTCTGGAACCTTCTGATAATACTTGTTGCAGACGTAAGAGCCGGATCCCCCACCTTCGAATACAGATATTATCTCATCGGCACCATTCCCGCAGTACTCCTTCTTGCAGAGCGCCTCACCGGCATCTACGATGCACGAAAGAAGAACCTGAAGATCCCGATGATCGTCTGTTATCTCGGTTTCATCTTCATGATGCTGTTTGGATGCTACAGGAACATCACCAATATATACAACTGGGAAGGCGACGTGCATGCGGAATACCGCGAGCTGGTAAGATACTGTGAGGAAAACGGGATCGATACCGTATACATATATGACAGATCTCATGAAACCGACATTTGCAGGCTGATATCATCGGGACCGATGTTCGTCGATGTCCTGTCCAACGGTTATACATGGGTCAATGATTACTACGAGTCTTATGAAGGTCCTCTTCCCGCAGAAGACTGTTACGTGGCGGTACCCGCGGTGAGTGCGGTGTTCGAGGACGGAGCACCCATTTTCGAAAGGCAGGCCGAGCCCGTCACATCAATAGGATCCATAAAACTGTACGTGCTCAAGGCAGAATAAAACAGCGGGACAATTCAGGTGTTTTTCTCTTGGTCAGCGGGTGGCGCAGCCAGAAAATGTCGACGTCGAAGCGCCTGCGAAGAAGCACGTTCGCTTGGCCCGAACGAAGTGAGTGGCCTGCGGCAAGAATTAAAGTCAGCTCCAGACAGGTGCTTCCGCTTGGCGCTGAAGTAAGGAGACATTTTCTGCAGCGACAGGACCCGCTAATAAAATGGAAAATAACGGAACTGTCCCGCTGTTTCATAAGAAAAGAGCAGACCGCATGGTCTGCTCTTTTCTTATGGAAGCAGGGGAAGAGAGGATCGAACTCCCATTAACGGTTTTGGAGACCGTCGCACTACCATTGTACTATTCCCCTATCGGTCTGAAAAACGACCGAAAATGATTATACACCAAGGGCATATGTGAGGCAAGAAAAATTTTCAGTAATTATGCTTCGCCGATCAGATGATGCGGTCAGCCGCTTCCCTCACATTGGAAACACCTATGATCTCGGCCCCTTTTCCGGCAGATTTCTGTGCTTCCTTAAGTGTCGATGCCGGTACGATGATCGTCGTAAAGCCAAGTCTGACGGCCTCCGATACTCTCTGTGACACCTGTGAGACAGTCCTTACTTCTCCGGACAAACCGACTTCTCCGAATGCCACGACTCCCGGCGAAATGCTCTTATTCTTGAACGATGAGACCATCACCAGCACGATCGCAAGATCCAGTGCAGGCTCGGAGATCTTCATTCCACCTGTAAGATTAACATAGGCATCACAGTCTCCGAGATGAATGCCGCACCTTTTTTCCAGCACGGCCATCAGAAGGTTGACCCTGTTTATGTCCACGCCCGAAGCCTGCCTTCTGGGAATGCCCAGATTGGACTTGCAGACAAGGCTCTGTATCTCTATGAGGATCGGTCTGGTGCCCTCCACGCTGCAGGACACTATGCATCCGGATGCATCGAGCGGGCGTCCGTCCAGCAGGTATTCCGAAGGATTGGAAACCTCCGCAAGACCTTCGCTTCTCATCTCGAACACGCCTATCTCGTTGGTGGATCCGAAACGGTTCTTCACGCCTCTGAGTATCCTGTAGGAGACATGTCTGTCGCCTTCAAAATACAGCACCGTATCGACCATGTGCTCCAGTACTCTGGGGCCTGCAACGGTCCCTTCCTTTGTCACATGTCCCACGATGAAGATCGATATTCCGAGCACCTTGGCAAGCTGCATCAGTACCTGTGTGGATTCGCGCACCTGTGACACGGAGCCGGGTGCCGAGGATACCGCCTCATTGTACATGGTCTGTATCGAGTCGATAACGCACACATCGGGCTTCATGCTGCGAAGAACTTCGGAAACGGCATCCAGACTGGTTTCACAGAACAGGTGCATGTCTCCCGAAAAATCTCCGATTCTGTCAGCCCTCATCTTGATCTGAGCCTTGGATTCCTCTCCCGACACATACAGGACCTTAAATCCAGAAGCTGACATGTTTCTGCACACCTGAAGAAGCAGCGTGGACTTTCCGATACCGGGATCGCCGCCGATCAGTGTCAGCGAGCCCTGCATCACTCCGCCACCGAGCACTCTGTCAAGTTCGCTTATTCCGGAAGGCATACGTGTTCCTTCAGACAGGGCAACATCCTTCAGAAGTGTCACATCACCAGAAATATCTCCGCGTGCAGGTCCTTTTGCTGCCGAGGCTATCCTGAACGAAGCACTTCCCGGCTCACCCTTCGACACGGGCTCCTCAACAAAGGTGTTCCACTCATGGCATCCCGGGCACTGCCCCATCCACTTGGCAGATTCATATCCGCAGCTCTGACAGAAATATATATTTGCCTGTTTTGCCTTAGCCATACTTACGCTTTCTTAACCGCGACTACTGCCTTTCTTCCGTCAGAAAGATCGATAGAAAGACTGAGTTTTCCGCCGAGTCCGGTCTTGACTGCGCCGGCCTCTTTTCCGTCCTCGGTGATCTCATAAAGAGTGTCATCCTGAAGACCGAGAGTGATGGATACGGCTCCCTTTCCGCTGACGGTGAATTCCATCGCATCAGCAGTCTCCTTAAAGCCTGTTACGGTAGTGCCGGGCACGGACTCATAGACGAAGAGACCGTTCCTTTCGAATCTGGTGATGTCCTCGTAGGTCTTGACCTTGAGAAGGTCTCCGCCAAAGGGGAAATCCTCAACCTTGGTCTTCTCCCTGAGGGTGTAATCTCCGAATGAAACAGTTCCGTCCTCACCGGTATACAGTATCTCAGCCATTAGTTTTTCCTCCGTTTGATTTTTTAGGCTTGCCTGTTTTAAATACTACATCTGTGCCCGACCATGAGCATGTCACGCTGTCTCCGGGCTTAACATTCTTTCTAAGGATCTCCTCAGCGAGCCTGTCCTCCACGACATTCTGGATCGCACGCTTCAGGGGTCTTGCTCCCATCTTCTTATCCGCATACTTCTCAATGAGGTACTTCTTCACGGAAGGAGCAAGCTTTAATTCTATGTCCATCTGCTCCTTGCATCTGTGTGACAGCTGTGATGCAAGCAGATCCACGATATCCTTAAGGTTTTGGTCGCTCAGCTGAGAGAAGACGACGATGTCATCGATACGGTTGATGAATTCGGGCTTGAAGACTCTCTTGACCTCTTCCATCACTCCGGACTTCATTCTCTCATAATCAGCCTTCTCGCCGCCGGATGAAGCACCGAACCCGAGATTCTTCGGATCGACTATTCTCTGCGCTCCGGCATTTGAAGTCATGATGATGATCGTGTTCTTGAACGATACCTTGCGTCCCTTCGAATCCGTCAGATGTCCGTCATCGAGCACCTGCAGCAGAATGTTGAACACGTCGGGGTGAGCCTTTTCAATCTCGTCAAAGAGCACCACCGAGTAAGGATTGTTCCTGATCTTGTCGGTAAGCTGTCCGCCCTCGGAAAAGCCCACATATCCCGGAGGCGATCCGATCATCTTCGTGGTCGAGAAGCTCTCCATGTATTCGGACATGTCGATCCTGATGAGCGAATCCTCCGATCCGAACATTGCCTCGGCAAGTGCCTTGCTCAGCTCCGTCTTTCCGACACCGGTAGGTCCGAGGAAAAGGAATGATCCGACGGGCCTTCTCGGATCCTTGAGTCCGACACGCCCTCTTCTCATTGCCTTGGATATGCCCTCCACGGCCTCTTCCTGACCTATGACTCTCTTATGAAGGATCGACTCGAGCTTAAGAAGTCTTTCACTTTCTTTTTCGTTCAGCTTCGTGACGGGAATCTTGGTCCACATTGCAACGACTTTAGCGATGTCATCCTCGCCTATGCTTCCCTTACGCTCGCCCTTTTTGCTCTCACTCTTCTTGAGAGCCTTGTCATATTTCCTGATGAGCTCATCCTGCTTGAGCTTGATCTCCCTTGCCTGCAGGAAAGCTTCCATCCTGATGGAAAGCTCGATCTGCCTGTCCATCTTGTTGATCTCATCGAGCATTGCCTTGTGCTTCTCGGGGACTTCGAGAGTCCTCAGATGCGCGCTTGCGGCTGCCTCGTCGATCAGGTCGATCGCCTTGTCGGGAAGATTGCGGTCATTGATATATCTGGCTGAAAGCCTGACCGCAGCTTCAATGGCATCCGTCGTGATCTCGATGTTATGATGATCTTCGTATTTGTGCTTGATACCCTCAAGGATGCGTACAGTCTCTTCTTCCGAAGGTTCCTCGACCATGACCGGCTGGAAACGTCTCTCAAGTGCTGCATCCTTCTCAACATATTTATGATATTCGGCAATGGTGGTAGCACCGATAAGCTGGAGCTCTCCCCTTGCAAGCGAAGGCTTCATGATGTTCGACGCATCGATCGACCCCTCGGCTCCGCCCGCGCCTATCAGCGTGTGAATCTCATCGAGGAACAGGATGATGTTGCCGCTTTCCTCAACTTCCCTGATGACTCTCTTGATCCTCTCCTCGAATTCTCCGCGGTATTTCGAGCCTGCAACCATTCCGGGAAGATCGAGCGTAAGGAGTCTCTTATTCTTGACCGTATCGGGAGCCTCCCCCGAAGCTATGAGCTGCGCAAGTCCTTCAACCACGGCAGTCTTGCCCACGCCGGGCTCACCGATAAGGCAGGGATTGTTCTTGGTCCTGCGGGAAAGGATCTGGATGATCCTCTTGATCTCATCCTTCCTTCCGATGACGGGATCCAGTTTTCCTTCGGATGCAAGCTTTGTCAGGTCCCTCGAATACTGGTCGAGGATGGACATCTTGTCACCCTGATCTGAGCCGTGCTGCATAAGATCTTCTCTTGCGAGCCTGGGGTCCTGTCCCATCGCCGCAAGAGTGTCGGCATATACTTTCATGGGATTGACTCCCATTGTCGCAAGGAGTCTTACCGCAACATTCTCGCCCTCCTTGATAAGAGCAAGAAGTATATGTTCGGTTCCGACAAGCTCCTGATTGAACCTTGCCGCAAGTCTTGCGGACTCTTCCAGTATGCCCCTGGCCCTGGGAGAATACTCCTCCCTGGACTCGATCGCAAGTGCGGTGTTGAAACTGATCATGTCCCTGATCATGTCTATGAGCTTGGAAGAATCCACTTCATTGGCGGCAAGCACAGAGCCTGCCATGCTCTCCGAATTCAGCACAAGCCCGAGCAGTATGTGCTCGGATCCGACATAACTCTGACGCAGTTTCTTCGCCCACTTGACGGCGATGCCCAGAGACATTTTTGCTTTTTCAGAAAAATTACCTTCCACCTTTATCTCCTGTCGTGCATGTCATTTCATCCGGATGTCTGTATTACCGGCTGTCAAATAATCCGGTCGTCACATTTTCCGGCTTTCGTATTCTTCGAATATCTGATCCACCAGTTTATGGACATCTTCTCTTGTGATATTCCTGCAGAAAGCCCTTGCAATGTCGACCCTGAGGCTTTCCTTGAGTTCCGCAAGAGCATTGGCCTTGTCGGGTTCGACACTTATCACGGCACCGCGTCTTCTGTCGACTTTGACATATCCCTGCTGTCTCAGAACGGTGTATGCCTTATTGACCGTGTGCATGTTGATGCCGATGTCATCTGCAAGCTGTCTTACGGAAGGAAGAGGATCTCCGTCATTTAATCTTGCTGCTGCAATGCCCATGATTATCTGATCGCAAAGCTGGTTGTATATGGCTTCATCGCTGTTGAAATCTATCTCTATATACATCTCTTCCTCCTTTCCAAACTGTTATATATAAGATATAACAATACGCATCACGGGTCAATGAAAAACGTAAAAAAGGACGGGCCGTTTTCAGGTCCGTCCTTAGCATATCTTATGGATTATTTGTCATCATCGTCCCAGTTGAGGAAGCCGAATTCGAATTCATCATCGTCATCGTCAACGGGAGGCTTTCTGTGATGCTCCTTGGGTGCGGGCTCACTTGCGGGTCTGGGTCTGTGAGCTTTTCTTTCCGGTTCTGCGGTAGCCTGGGGAGCTGCAGGTGCCTTAGGCTCTTCCCTGACAGGTGCTTCCTGGGGAGCTGCCGCTCTTCTCTCGGGATTCTCGGAAGGTCTCACGGTATGTGAGCTCTGTCCTTTCTGTACATCAACTGTTCTTCTTTCGCCTGCAGCAGGCCTTGCTGCGGGTCTTTCTCCTGCAGGTCTTTCGGAAGGTCTTGTGCCACCCTCTGCAGGTCTTCTTCTTTCGCCCGAAGGAGCTTCTCTTCTTACTCCATCACGGGGTGCTGCACTGCGTCCTGCACGCTCGGGATTCTGGCCCTGGGTCCTTCTGCCTTCTCCGTGTCCTGCG
This sequence comes from Lachnospiraceae bacterium, assembly GCA_024682075.1. Lineage (GTDB taxonomy): Bacteria > Bacillota > Clostridia > Lachnospirales > Lachnospiraceae > AC2028. The sequence continues at coordinate 35,915 of JAIKZQ010000052.1, read as the reverse complement.
ATCCTCTTGGCTCTTTCTCTTTCAGCCTCGGCAAATGCTGCCCTGTCATCGAGATCCTTCCACTTCATGAAGAAGAATACAGCAGCGCCGACAACAGCGACGAGAAGGATTATGACTATGATGAGTCCGGTCCTGAGGGACTTGATCCTGCTCTCCTGCTTTTCGATCAGCTCGGTATTGGTCTCGTTGGTCTTGAAAAGATTATCGATGTTGTACTGCTGTCCTGCCTCGTAATCGAGAAGGAACCATCCGTCTGCCTGCTCCTGAGTCTCCCAGCGCTTCTGGATAGTGGTCTGAGTTGTCTCGGTAGTGGTAGGAGTGGGCTCGGGCTCACCGCTGTCAGCAACAGGCTCCCTGAGCTCACCGGAAAGATTAACGTAATCGGATCTGATGTAGCCTGTGGTGGTGACGCCGTCCTTGGTGAAGGTGAGATAATACCATGTATTGCCGTCAGTTCCTACCTTGGTACCGGTAACGGTAAGGGTGAGGCCGTTTGCAGCCTTTGCGACTATCTCACTGTTGGTGGATGCGTCTGCCCTGACGTTGACATCTGCGGTTGTGGTTCCGCTGACCGGCTCAACCTGAGTAATGCCTTCGGTATTAACAGCGGGTGTTGCGGTTGTTGTGGTTGTTGTGGTGGTCGTTGTTGTGGTTGTGGTGGATGTGGCAGGAGTTGTTCCGTCAGTGATCTCCACGAGGTCGGATCTGATATATCCGGTAGTGTTGGCATCAACGGAGATCTGATACCAAACATATCCGTCCGTTCCGGTAACCTGGCTCTTTATGTCCACGACATCGCCCTTTTGAAGGCTTGCGATCGCATCCGAAGTGGTGGATGCGGATGCCCTGACATTTGCCGTTGTCGATGTGACTCTTCCCGCACTTGCAAATACGGTCAGTGCAAGCTGCTTGGCGAAGAGAACCATGAGAACAGCAGTGACGATAGCGATCGTCAGAAAAACCTGTCTGATCTTTTCACTCATTGTCTTAGTTTTCATTTTTCCGATTTACCTCCGCATCATGCTTCATCGATTGCCTTACCGATGTCATGTCTCATGTACTTATTTTCAAAAGAAACCCATTCTGTAGCTTCGTATGCTTTTCTTCTCGCATCCTTAAGATCGGTTCCGAGTGCGGTGATGCCCAGCACTCTTCCGCCGTTTGTCACGATGCGGCCGTTTTCATCGAACTTCGTTCCCGCATGGAAACAGAATGCATCTTCCTTGCCGTCGAAGGCATCAAGTCCCTCGATGGGAAATCCCTTTTCGTACTTGACGGGATATCCGTCACTTGCAAGTACAACGCACACGGCAGCCTTGTCGGAGAACTTAAGGTCTATGTCGCCGAGCTTACCGTCTATGCAAGCATCGAACACATCGAGTATGTCATTCTCAAGTCTGGGAAGAACGACCTGTGCTTCGGGATCTCCGAACCTTGCGTTATATTCAAGGACTCTGGGTCCCTTGGGCGTAAGCATCAGTCCGAAGAAGATGACTCCGTGGAAAGGTCTTCCTTCGGAAGCCATGGCATCGACTGTGGGCTGGAAGATATTCTTCTGACAGAATTCATCGACTTCCTTTGTATAGAAGGGGCTGGGCGAAAAGTTGCCCATTCCTCCGGTGTTAAGACCGGTGTCACCGTCTCCCGCTCTCTTGTGATCCTGAGCGGAGGACATGATCTTGACCGTCTTGCCATCCACGAATGACAGAACACTGACTTCACGGCCTGTCATGAATTCCTCAATGACCATCTTGTTGCCGGCACTTCCGAATTTCTTGTCCTGCATGATGGTCTTGACGCCTTCCTCCGCATCCGCAAGTGTCTCACAGATGAGAACGCCCTTTCCGAGAGCGAGGCCGTCAGCCTTCAGCACGATGGGGAATTCAGCCTTGGTCCTTAAATACTCGAGTGCCTTATCCGCATCTTCAAAAGTCTCATAAGCTGCGGTGGGGATGCCGTATTTTTTCATGAGATCCTTGGAGAACGCCTTGCTTCCCTCGATGATCGCGGCATTTGCTCTGGGGCCGAATGCCCTGATGCCTGCCTTTTCGAGTTCATCAACAAGTCCGCCGACAAGAGGATCATCCATTCCGACCACGACCATGTCTATTTCTTTTTCTTTGGAAAAAGAGACGATCTTGTCGAATTCCATGGCACCGATGGGAACGCATTCCGCAAGTGCCGCAATGCCTGCATTTCCGGGAGCACAGTAAAGCTTGTCACACCTGCTGCTCTTCGAGACAGCCTGAGCGATCGCATGCTCTCTTCCGCCGCTACCGACTATAAGTACTTTCATTTCACACCTTTCTGACGCTGCGTCCGTTTTCCATGCATACGCGTCCGTTCGCAATATCATCAATCGCCTGAGGGAGCAGAACCCATTCCGCCTCCTCCATCACTCTCTTCTGGAGTATCTCGGGAGTATCGCCCTCAAGGACCTGAACCGCTTTCTGGGAAATGATCGGGCCTTCATCCATTCCCTCGTTGACGAAGTGCACCGTCGCGCCTGTTACTTTCACGCCTCTTTCAAGAGCCTTCTCGTGAACCTTGAGGCCGTAATAACCCGTTCCGCAAAAAGAAGGAATGAGTGAGGGATGGATGTTGATGATCCTTCCGGGATAACGGCTTACCATCTCTTCGGGTATCTTTACAAGGAATCCCGCAAGAACTATGAGGTCAGGTGAAAGCTCCGCAAGCCTGTCAAGAAATGCCTTGTGGAATTCTTCCCTCTCGGCAAAGTCCCTGGGCCTGATCACAAAAGCAGGGATCTGCGCAGCGGCAGCTCTTTCGAGGCTCTTAACTCCGGGATTGTTGCTTATCACTCCGACTATCTCGGTATTGGTGATGGTGCCGGCTTTTATCCCGTCTATTATGGCCTGGAGATTCGTACCGCCTCCACTTACACAGACGACTATCCTCAGCATAAGGTCACTCCCTTTTCACCTTCGACACACTTACCTACAACGAATGCCTTCTCTCCGGCACCGTTCAGGATCTCTACAGCCTTGTCCGCATCCGAAGGATCGAGTGCAAGGACCATTCCGAGTCCCATGTTGTAAGTGTTGTACATCATGTGCTCCTCGATACCGCCGGTCTTCGCAATGAGTCCGAAGATGGGAGGAATGTCATAGCTGTTCTTTTCGATCTGAGCATTGATGTTATCAGGAAGCATCCTGGGAATATTCTCGTAGAATCCGCCGCCGGTGATGTGGCTGCATCCCTTTACTTTGATGCCGCCGTTCTTAAGGGCCTTGAGAGCCTTGACGTAGATTCTGGTCGGGGTAAGAAGGGCTTCACCGAGAGTCTCGCCAAGTTCATCATAATACTTCTTCAATGACTCTTCGCTCATCTCGAATACCTTCCTGATGAGTGAGAAGCCGTTGGAGTGGATGCCGCTTGAAGCGATTCCGACAAGCGTGTCACCTGCCTTGATGTCAGCACCGGTGATAAGATCCTTCCTGTCAACGACACCTACGGAAAAACCTGCGATGTCATATTCATCATCGGGCATCATTCCGGGATGCTCCGCAGTCTCACCGCCAACGAGAGCGCACTCTGACATCTTGCATCCTTCGGCAACTCCCTTCACGATCTCTGCGATCTTCTCAGGGATGTTCTTGCCGCATGCAATGTAGTCGAGGAAGAAAAGAGGCTCACCGCCCGCACAGGCAACATCATTCACGCACATTGCGACACAGTCTATTCCGATCGTGTCATGCTTATCGAGTATCATCGCAGCCTTAAGCTTGGTTCCCACTCCGTCGGTTCCGGAAAGGAGAACCGGTTCCTCCATGCCCTTGAAAGCCGCTGCGGAGAATGCTCCGGAGAATCCTCCGAGTCCTCCCATGACTTCGGGCCTGTTAGTCTCAGCGACACATTTCTTGATCAGTTCAACCGATCTGTATCCTGCTTCGATGTCTACGCCTGCTGCCTTGTAATCAAGTGCCATTTTCTTTTCCTTTTCTATAACTGTTTTTTATTTGTTCTCGAGATATTTCTTGTATCCGATCTCCTGAAGCTTCGCATCCTTATCCTGGACCTGCTTCTTAAGATCAGCCGAATACTTCTTGAGTTTTCCGAGAAGCTTCTTGTCCGACACTGCGAGGATCTTCGCAGCAAGGAGTCCGGCATTCGCTCCTCCGTTGATCGCTACCGTCGCAACGGGGATGCCGCTGGGCATCTGCACTATCGAATAAAGGGAATCCCTTCCTCCGAGTGAAGTGGTGTGCATGGGAATTCCTATGACAGGCATGGGGAATATCGCAGCACACATTCCGGGAAGATGAGCTGCCATTCCGGCACCTGCGATTATGACTTTGAATCCCTTCTTCTCGGCTGTGGAGGCATATTCAAAGAACACATCCGGCTCTCTGTGTGCGGAGATGATGGTCATCTCATATCCTACGCCGAGTTTATCAAGGATCTCGGCTGCCTTCGCCATTACGGGCATGTCGGAATCGCTGCCCATGACTATCCCTACCTCAGCGGCGGGACTCTTTTTTGCTGTGCTCATCGCAAAAACCTCCTGCATTTTAAGGATCTGCTCATTATGAGAGGTCCTTACCTAATAATATATAAAAATGCATACCCATGATGATTTTACTAAACTTGCCCTGTTCATGCAACATAAAATAACTATATTTAGTAATTCTTAAAGAGTATTAAAAGGTTTTTTCACCATATTTGGTGTGACACAAAAAAGCTCCGGAACCAGTCCGAAGCTTGTAAGTCATGCCGGGATCCACAGGATGAAGGCCTCTATGATGAGGGATACGGAATTCAGTATTATCCCTATGATGCCGGTGATATGGTATGAGTCGGGTATCCTCACCGCCATCACCCCCATGAACCATCCCACAAGTGAGTAAAGGGTGGCAAGAGCGCAGCCGACGCCGAATCCCATCGGCACGTCCCCGCTCAAAAGGTAGCTGCTTCCGATCCCGTAAATCAAGGATCCGAGAGCTATCGCACCCAGTATGACGGACATTATCCCGACGTAGGGATGCCGTCTGTTTGTAAACATGTAAGATCTGCGCATTTTTCAGATCATCAGAACATTATCTTGGATCTTGATGACAGGAGCTTTGCCCCGCTGATGACAAGCATGATGCCCGCACCGAGTCCGAGGATTATCGTTGCGATGCCGATCGCGATATTCCATGCGCCTGTTGCCCTGACTACTTTATAAACCTTCTCTTCTTCCATGTTTTTCTCCTTTCAGATCGCCACGGAGGCCTGTGTGACTGCCGTTAGGTCATCACTTAGCACCGTACTGTTCGTAATACTCATCTATCGCTTTCTTAAGCGTATCGTCTATCCAGACCCTGCCCTGTCTTTCGGTACCGTACAGGTATTCGGTCACTTCTTTCATAGTGACGATAGCGGCCGTGTCAAATCCGTATGTGCTCTTTATCTCGTCAAGCGCGCTGCTGTCGGAATGAAGACCCTTCTCCATGCGGTTGAGCGATACGATCAGGCCCTTGATCTCCACATTTGCCTGTGCCTTGATGATGGGGAAAGTCTCCTCGATGGACTTACCGGAGGTGGTAACATCCTCGATCATAATGACCCTGTCTCCGTCATTAAGCTTGGAACCGAGAAGTATTCCGGTATCGCCGTGATCCTTGACTTCCTTTCTGTTCGAGCAGTACCTTACTTCCTTGCCGTAGAGGTTCGAGTAAGCTATGGCCGTTGCGACTCCGAGAGGGATGCCCTTATATGCCGGTCCGAAAAGGACGTCAAAATCATCTCCAAAATTGTCGTGGATCGCCTTGGCATAATATTCGCCGAGCCTTCCGAGCTGTGAACCGGTAACATACGCTCCCGCGTTCATGAAAAAAGGCGACTTTCTTCCGCTTTTAAGGGTAAAATCCCCGAATTTGAGAACCTGGCACTCGATCATGAAATCGATGAATTCCTGCTTGTACTGTTCCATATCTTCCTCACTGTATTAATTATCTGGTGAAAAGCGATCATACTCATCACCGTGCTCATAGTATTTTAACAATTAAGCGTGTTCTTTTCAACCTGATAAAAACGCTTCATGCGTCACTACAATTAATGATCGATTTATGGTAAAATGCACACATACTTTCAGTCCGGAGGCACAATCATGATCAAGTCAGAACTCAGTGAGATCAAGAAGCTCTACACACCCAAAAACTGTTCCGTGACAAGGATAGCAGGATGCTATGTCGACGGGGAAAAGAATAAAAGATCGGTCTTTGCAAAGCCCTTCACCTCCCTTCCCGAAGAAGAGATGTACAAGTACTTCGACATATTCAGAAAGGCGCTGTCCGGAAGCATCGGAAAGAGTGCTCTCACCCTGGATGTGACCAATGAAGCAGAGGAAGAAGGCGGTCAGCAGGACTTCCTTTTAAAACTCAGGGAATCAAAGCTTGGGGACGACGATCTTCTGGATGATTACTACAACCGCATCATCTCGTCGCTTGAATATGTCGGCAATTACCTGATCCTCGTGGCACACGATGTATACGACATCCCCCAGAAGACCAATGACGGCGAATTCAACGAGGATGCTTCGGATGACATCTATGAGTACATCCTGACTGTCATCTGTCCCGTGGACCTGACGGATGCGGGACTTGCTTACGACCCCGACACCAATGAATTCCATGACAGGAAAAGGGACTGGATAGTCAAGCTGCCCATGCTGGGATATCTCTTCCCGGCTTTCAACGACAGGAATTCCGACATCCACTCGATAATGTACTATTCCAAGGATTCCGAGAACCTGAACGAACAGTTCATAGACATGATGCTCGGAGCGTTCGAGCCGATGAGTGCAGGGTCGCAGAAAGAAACCTTCGAAGCCATAGTCGAGGAGACCCTCGGAGAAGAATGCAGCTTTAACAGCGTCAAGAACATCCACGAGGAGATGTCCAGAATGATCGCGGATGCCGAGGAACAGCTCGCTCCCCTCACGATGGAAAAGAAGGACATCAAGGGACTGCTCGAAGCCAGCGGTTCAAGCAACAAAAAGCTCAAGGCATTTGATGCCACATATGAAAAAGTCGCTCCCGATGACAAGCCTCTGATGATGAGCAATGTCTACAGCGCAAGATCATTCGATGTAAAGACTCCCGATGTCGTGGTCAAGGTAAAACCTGACAGAACGGATCTCGTTAACGAAAAGTCAGTAGACGGAAAAGACTGTCTGGTCATCGAACTGAACGGCGAAGTCGTGGTAAACGGCATCAATGTAAGAGCTGAAACGGAGGGTGAACATGAGTAAGATCGCAATATTTATGGCAGACGGTTTTGAAGAGATCGAAGGTCTGACCGTGGTGGACATAGTCAGACGTGCCGGTGTTCAGATTGACATGGTCTCCATAAACTCAAGACTGGAGGTCAAGGGTTCCCACGATATCCAGATAAGGGCCGACAAGATCATTGCGGACATCAATCCCGATGAATACAACATGTTGGTCCTTCCCGGCGGCAAAGCCGGAACCGAGAATCTCGAAAACTGTGACCAGCTTCTCGACCTGATCGGAGGATTCTACGGAGCCGGAAAATACATCGCGGCCATCTGCGCAGCTCCCAGCATCTTCGCACACAGGGGATTCCTCATGGGCAAGAAGGCAACCTGCCACCCTGCTTTCGAAGAGCACCTTGAAAAGGGCGGCGCATTCCTTACCCGCAACCCCGTCGAGATAGATTCGGGTATCATCACGGGACAGGGAATGGGGGCATCGATTGCATTCGCTCTTGCCATCACCGGGATCATGGCAGGCAGTGAAAAGGCAGATTCCATCGCAGAAGCGATATGTTACAGGGCTCCGGCCGAATGATAAGGATATCAAACACACAAGATTAAGGAAATCAGATAATGGAAATAGAAAGAAAATTCTTAATAGACAAGCTCCCCGATGACATAGAAAGCTATCCTTTCCACCGCATTGAGCAGGCATACCTCTGCACCAATCCCGTGATCAGGATCCGCAGAGAGGACGAGAACTTCTATCTCACCTACAAGGGCTCAGGCCTGATGCAAAGGGAAGAATCCAATCTCCCTCTCACATCCGAAGGATACTATCACCTTCTGACCAAGGCGGACGGAAATGTCATCTCCAAGAAAAGATACCTCATTCCTCTCGAACATCCCCAGGTCATCGAGGGCACTCCCAAGCCGCCCGACGAGTACACGCTGATGATCGAGCTTGACATATTTGACAAGCCGTTCGATCCGCTCATCATGGCGGAGGTTGAATTCGGAAGCATCGAGGCTGCACAGAACTTCCTCCCTCCGGAGTGGTTCGGCAAAGACGTCACATACGAGCCCAAGTATCACAATTCCCACATGGCCATGACAGACCTGACCAAAGAAAGTGCATTTTAAGTTTTGCGCATGGCAGACGGCACCTTTTGACGCAATGTCATTAATCTGAATCAAATAAAAAAACGCTCTTCGGACCTATTATCCGAAGAGCGTTTTTACGTCTCGATAATTTTGGAGTTCTGCCCGGCATCTGCTCTACCTAGGTGCGGGTTCGCCGCCGCGTCCGTACTGTCTGACCAGCTTGTTCATCCGCTTGGAGAGCTTGATGGTCCAGTCCGAATATGAACTCCTCCACTTCCAGTTCTCCCCAAGAGTCGAAGGCATGTTGATGCGCGCCTCGTTATCCAGTTCCAGGAAATCCTGGAGAGGTATGATGCATGTATCGGCAACGCTCGAATAGCATGCTCTTACAAGTGCCGAGGGAAGATCCTTCCTCTTGTCTACTCCCAGATACTTCATCGCGAACTTGGCGGTCTTCCTGTCACAGTTCAGTGACCAGTGAAGTATCGTGTCATTGTCATGGGTTCCTGTATAGACCACGAAGTTGCGGTCATAGTTATGCGGAGCATGCTCGCTGTTTCCCGAAGGATCGAAGCCGAACTGCAGGATCTTCATTCCCGGATAACCGGTGCGCTCCACCATCTTGATGACTCCGTCCGTAAGGAATCCGAGGTCCTCTGCGATCACGGGTCTGTCTCCGAGTTCTTTTTTCATGAATGCGAAGAAGTCATAACCGGGGCCCTTGATCCACTTGCCGCCTCTTGCATTCTTGTCACCGTAAGGCACCGACCAGTAGGAATAAAATCCCCTGAAGTGATCTATGCGCACGATGTCATACATGTCGAAGCACGCCCGGAGTCTCTTCATCCACCACTTATATCCGGTCTTCTTGTGATAATCCCAGTCATAGAGCGGATTGCCCCAGAGCTGTCCGTCCTCCGTAAAACAGTCGGGAGGACATCCCGCAACCGCGGTAGGATAACCCTTCTCATCCAGCTGGAACAGTTCGGGCTCGGACCAGGTATCAGCTCCGTCGGGTGCAACATAGATAGGAATATCGCCTATGATGCGGATGTCGTTGTCGTTCGCATACTTCTTAAGTGCTTTCCACTGCTCATCGAACTTGAACTGCTGGAATCTGTAGAAATAGGCATCCTTCGCAAGGAGCTTGGAATACTTCTCCATCGCCTTCTTCTCACGGAGCCTTATGTCATCATCCCACAGCAGATAACTCTTGCCTCCGAAATGATTCTTGAGCGCCATGTAAAGTGCGTAGTCATCGAGCCAGGATCTGTTCTTCCTGCAAAAAGACTGAAAAGCCTTGTCCGTAAGAAGTCCCGCTTTCACTGCTCTTGCATAAGCCTTGCGCAGGATTGCAAAGCGTGATGTGAACATCTTCTCGTAGTCCACATATCTCTCGCTTCCGCCCCAGTCAAGCGCATCACATTCAGCCTGCTTGATAAGTCCCTCTTCTATCAGCTTCTCAAGGTCAATGAAATAGGGATTGCCTGCAAATGTTGAGAAACTCTGATAAGGTGAATCACCGTATCCGGTAGGTCCTAGCGGAAGGATCTGCCAGAGCGACTGGCCCGAAGCCTTCAGATAATCCACCCAGTCATATGCTGCCTTTCCGAACGTGCCTATGCCGTATTTTCCGGGAAGCGATGAAATGGGAAGCAGCACTCCTGCTCTTCTTATATGTTCTGTCTTGCTCATGATGATATCTCCGATATTGCAAAATCCAAGCTCTCTTGGAAACCGTTTTCTGAATGTATTCTACAATAAGAGAATTGTGTTGGCAAGAACTATTTAGCAAAAAAGAAACCATTTCAAGATAATGTGATATGATTAGATTGAATTATATCCTTATTCAATAAATAGTCCATAATTTATTGATATAAGAAATATTATGTGATAGATTACTTGTAGGCAATAAAACAAACATGTTATTCAAGTTCTCAACGAAAACCCCGGAGGTCGCACCCTCCGGGGTTTTCTTATCCGTTTCTGCGAGGTGGATCAAACCTCAGGCCGGTTGCCTTATTCGCTTCCGTCCAGCCATTTGCAAATATAGTAGGCAACTATACTCGCCACAACGGAAACTACAAACGCAACAAACATGTTATTCATCGTTCTCACCTCCTTTCCTTGCCGGAATAGAGGAGGCAACGAACATATACTAGCCTAATACACCTGCATTCTCAATAAAGGATAAAAATATCTACATCTTATTTATTCCAATTAGCATAAGAATACTTTGAAGCATTCAGCAAACGGAAAATTAAAAGGAAGCCCGTATTTTCCAGGCTTCCTTTGTGTTATAAGCGTGAGACACGTGGGAATCGAACCCACGACAACTTGAATTAAACGGTTAAAAAATCAAGAGCGAAGCCCCGTGGCTTCGCTCTTGTATTATGTTCAGATGTAATACTGTTTGATCCTATCAGCTATATCGTCTCGTACACCGATAATAAGCTTGATCTCTTTTCCGGTGACTCTCTTAAGTTCCTCGGCCAGTCCGGGAGTTTCGGGTTCATCGGTCACAACCAGCAGCTCTCCTTCATCCGTTTCTGAAATACCAAGCGGAAAAACGCAATATTTCATGGCGGTCTCTGCGGGAATAAGACTTAAGACCTTTTCGTCAACCTTAATGGTCTTCAAATCACAGCAAGTAGTCTTCGTGGTACACGCATATGCATGTGCATATTCCATCTCAGTCATCTTGCCGCTTTCCAGCAGAAGTTTCTTGGCACTGATCCCGTTCTCATCATCCACACGTGAGAAGATCTCATCTATCTCACCACAGGGAATCTTCTCTTCTCCGTACAAAAATACTTTCAACTTGTCATTGAATTCTGCTTTTGTCATATGCCCTCCCCACATTTCAAAACCCGGTTACAGCTCCAATGAATATTCTATCACGTGCGATCATTTCTTAACAGTATCTGCCCGTAGCCTCCCTTCAGGGCACTGTCACGATACATCTCATATCCGAAGGCAAATACGCCTAAACGCGATGCACTCGGACGCTGGTTAGCCCAATATTATACTATTGGAATTTATAATATTCAATGTTTATGCGGCTTTGAAGGCCATTTCCGTACCCCTATTTGTACCCCCATTTGTACCCCCAAAAACATATAAAACATACACTTTTATACGCCTATACACGCCCATACATAAAAGAAGGGAAAATTAAAAGGAAGCCCGTATTTTCCAGGCTTCCCTTGTGTTATAAGCGTGAGACACGTGGGAATCGAACCCACGACAACTTGATTAAAAGTCAAGTGCTCTACCGACTGAGCTAGTGTCTCATATATGCAACGTCATCTGAGATCACGTTTACTTCCTAACAGGGCTAGCGGGATTCGAACCCACGAGTGCAGGAGTCAAAGTCCTGTGCCTTACCGCTTGGCGATAGCCCTACGGCAGGTCCGAATGCGATAAACCTGCTTCATAAAAAAAATCGCCTGTTGGCGAGGGTGGGTAGAGGGACTCGAACCCTCGACCTTCAGAACCACAATCTGACGCGCTAACCAACTGTGCTATACCCACCACGAACGTGCCCGAAGGGATTCGAACCCCCGACCCACGGCTTAGAAGGCCGTTGCTCTATCCAGCTGAGCTACGGACACAAAACAGACAACGATTATATTAACCAAATTCATCGTTACTGTCAAGGAAAAAATGCATTATTTCAATTACAGATTATTTGCATTTTCATCATAGATAGTCTTCCAGACTTCTTCATCTCTTGTACCCTTTGCGGGAGCATATGAATCAGACGCAGAGCTGTTCTGACCATTTGCGCTCTGGCCGTACGCATTCTGACTGTATACGTTCTGCGCGCCGTAAGGATCGTTCTGTGCACCGTAAGGATCATTGCCTGCAAATCCGTTATTTGCGCCGTACTGTCCGTTTGCGCCGTACTGTCCGTTTGCACCATACATGTTCTGCTGCGCACCCTGAGCATATGTGCCCTGTGCAGCGTAAGGATCGTAGGTGGCGGACCCGGCACCCTGAGGCTGATCATACGGCATCTGTCCGGGCTGTAAACCGTTAGGAAGCCTGTCCTTAAAATGTATCTTTTCGGAGCATCCCACGATCATGAAGAAAATGCCGGGGAAAAAGATGAATCCGACAACAAACCATCCGCTCAGATTAAAATTCTTCGCAAGCTTTATGTTCCTGGCAAGATTCAGTGCGAATGTCAGAATTGCAAGTATAAAACAGATCAGCATCGATGCACCGAGCATGGTGAGGATCGAATCATAATCAGCCGATCCGGCAATGCTCGAAAATAAAGCAGCCACCAGTGCACAGATAAGAGCCACGAGCGTTATGACATAAAATATCGAGATTCCGAGATATGCCCAGAACCAGTTCTTCATGTCGGCTATCTTAAAAAGAAGGTACCTGTTGTAAAAAGGAATAAGTGCTCCCCAGTCATTCTCTCCGGCCTTGGCAAACATCTTCCACATTCCGATGACCATCAGGATAGCCATCACGAGCCTGTAGAAATTGCCGAACCCGGATATGATCGAATACACTGCAGAACCCGATCCGGTCACGATGTTTTCAATATATTCCCAAAGATCGAAATTGTATAAATTCACCCTTTATCTCCTCTTAAGAAATCACTCACGCTCATATAGCGCTCACCGATCCTGCGACGCCCTGACTCCCGCATCAGATCAGAAAATAATACAATACATAGCCTATGACTATTATCCAGAAAATGGTTGCAAATGGCTGTTTGAAGATAAATCCGATTATCTTGAAAGGGATCTTTATGACAAGGCCAAGGATCTTGAGAAGTATCCAGATAACAGCCAGCAATATAAGTATCACAAGTAAAGTGATCATTTTTTTGTTTCCTCCGAAACTGATTTAACTTTAAAAATTTTAGCATAAGGAAATGCAAAAATAAACTGTGACCTGCCGCACATTGCGGCAGGCCACATCAGTTTACTCCTTATATGCGAGGAACACATCGTCTATCGTGCCCCATCCTCCGGCAGCGCCGCTTACCTCGATCGTGACGGTGATCCTGTCACCCTCGGATACCGTAAATGCGGCCGGGGCATTCTCAATATAATATCCCGTTTCCTTCCAGCTCTGCCATCCTGTCAGTGTGACGCTTCCTTCATATGTCAGGCCAGTCGATTCATTGATGATGACAAGCTTTACAATATGACCGTCACCAAGGTCACCTCCCTGAGCCTTCATCGAATAGACCATTTCACCGCTTTCTCCTGCCGTGACAGTCTGGGACGCCGTGAAGCTTACAGCTCCCTCGCTCCAGAAATGCAGTGCATAATCTCCGCGGTATGGATCATCTCTCGTGACACCGGCCATCGGATCACTTATCTCCCATCCGGTATTATCGCCCTTTTCAAAATCACCGTTTATCAGAAGGTTGTGCGGCAGGACATTCACTTTCAGCATTACCTTTCTGGGCGTGCCGTCACCGCCCGGTATCTCATCGGTTATCGTGCAGTGAACCGTATACTCCCCAACGGAAGACAGCTGTGCAAGTTCTGCCTCATCCCACTCGACATTAAATGTCAGTCTCTGCTTATTGTTCAGCTCGCCTCTTACGGTCATGGGAAGATAATCATGAACATCCTCTCCGATCTCTATCGATATCGGTGCAGGCATTATCACCTGTGAAAGAGTAAGTCCCTCCATCTCATGTCCTTCCCTCATATATCTGAATGTGTTGAGGGAATCAAGCGGATGTCCGGCAAAATCAAACAGTGCCTGATTATCGACTGCGCTTCCGCCGTAATAAACTCCGGCATCATCAGGGTCATAAACCGAGGCATAACTTGATGCCCATCCGGAACCGTACTTCTCCCATTTCTTTTTGTTCGATTCAAGGACTCTCCCGGCATCGGATCCGCGGGAATTATAATACTGAACCGGTATCCACGCAGGCTCCCAGTACAGCATTCCGAGAGCAGCATCACCGACATTTGCTATCGCCTGTGTCACGGATGCTATCTCGTCGGCCTGACCCTGCACGCTGAAGCTGTAGAAAGGATCGGCGGAATTACTCTCGTGCGATACGGTATTACCGCTTCCGTCACCGTCTTCAAGAGTATATGCCCATGAAGTCTCGAGCACCATAACGCGCTTTCCGGTTATCTCTGCGATCTCTGCCATTACTTCGGTGAGATTCTCCAAAGTTCCGTGCCAGTAAGGATAATAAGATGTTCCGAAGATATCGTAGTCCACGTCACAGTCAGAAAGGTGTCTTGCATATGTGACATAATCATGCTCGGGATTGGAATAATGTACCGCAACCATTGCACCCGGGAACACTTCCCTGACCGCCCTGCTGCCTGCGTTGTAGAGGGCACACTTTTCAGTCCATCCCTTTTCACCGCTCATTCCGTTATCGGTCTCGTTGCCGACAGAGACGATCGTGACATTGACGCCTGCTTCCTTAAGTTCCGTAAGGGACTGCCTTGTAAACTCTTCAAGTGCCGCTGCTTTCTCTTCATCCGACATGAGCAGCCATGCCTTGGGTGTCATCTGCTTATTAGGATCGGCCCAGAAGTCCGAGTAATGATAATCGATCATCACCTGAAGTCCTGCAGCCGTGGCACTCTTTCCCATGGTCACAGCAGCCTGCGTGTCACAATTTCCTCCGCCGTAGCCCCTGCCCTTTTCGTCATAAGGATCATTCCATACCCTGAACCTTACAAGGTCAAGCCCGCTTTCCTTCAGTAGTTTAAAGAAGCCGTCCATATCAATCTTATTGCCGTCAAAGTCATAAAATGTCGCACCGCTCTTATCTATCGAATAATACGAGCTTATATCGGCACCCATGACAAAATCCGCCGGAAGGTTATCTATCCTGCTGACAGAGACGGACACTTCCCTTGCAGTCACATCCATCAGTTCCCCGCACTTCGGTTCGGAAGAGGATGCACCGCATCCGCCGAGTGCAATGACCGATGAAAGCAGGATGGATGTTATGCCCGCAAGCATTCTTTTTCTTTTCATCTGTAAACCCTCGTTTTCAAAAAGGGCCGCACGCCTGAGCGCACGGCCCTTAATAAGTTCGTTAACCTTTGACTGCACCGCCGGTGACACCTTCAACATAATACTTCTGAAGGCACATGAACAATATCGTCACAGGTATTGCGACCAGTATTCCGCCCGCGCAGAACCTGGTGAAGAATCCCTGATAGTCATTGGTCCATACCCAGTTCTGCAGCGATACAGCTACATTATAACTGTTGGAGTGACCGAATGCCACGTATGAAGCAAATACGTAATCGCACCAGGGAGCCATGAAAGCAACAAGCGCTGTGTAGATGATGATCGGTTTGGAAAGAGGCACGATCATGCTTATCAGTATCTGTGCTCTCGTAGCACCGTCTATCCTTGCTGCTTCATCAAGTGACTTGGGGATGGTATCAAAGTATCCCTTACAGACATAATATCCCATTCCGGAGCTTGCAACTCCGATCAGGATGAGTCCGGGAACAGCGCCGGCCTGAGTCAGTCCGAGGAGTTTCAGCAGGAAGTACAGACATATCATGGTAAGGAATCCGGGGAACATTCCGAGGATGAGCCAGGTCTTCATGAGGAACGTTCTTCCCACAAATCTCATTCTCGAAAGTGCATAGCTTACGCATACGACCACAACGGTCTGTCCCGCCGTCACAAAAAGCGCGATGATCAGGGTATTCAGATACCATCTGACGAATTTGCACTCACCGGAGAACAAATAGATGTACGAGTCGAGCGAGAAATGCTTCGGAACAAGATATCCGACCATTCCGCCGAATTCGGTGTTATACGACCTGAACGACTGAAGCACGAGTCCCACGAAAGGGAACAGCCAGATGACGCTTATGATGACCAGCAGGACATATGCAAAGAAGTTTCCTATTTTTCTTTTTCTGCTCATTATTGGAATCCCTCCTCATCCTTAACCGAAGGCAGCATTCCGTATACAACCAGTGCAATGACAGCCGTGACAATGAAGATCATGATACCTATGACTGCCGCGATCTTGTAATCGTTGTTGGTGACGGTCACGGTATAGAGCCATGTGACAAGAAGGTCCGTTGCACCTGCTCCGTCCGACAGTGACATGCTCTTGGGCTGTCCTTTGTTCAGCAGGTAGATGACGTTGAAGTTGTTCAGGTTGCCGGTAAAGCTCGTCAGAAGGAAAGGTCCGGTGACGAAAAGCATATAGGGAAGTGTGATCTTCCTGAACATCTGGAATGAGTTCGCTCCGTCTATCCTTGCGGATTCGTACAGATCTGCGGGAATGTTCATCAGAAGTCCCGTTGCGATCAGCATCATATAAGGTATGCCGACCCACAGATTGATAAGGATGATCAATACCCTTGCATAATTCGCATCAGTCCAGAACGGTATTGCCCTGTCAATGATGCCGTGGTTCATAAGGAACAGATTGATCAGTCCGTCTGTCGCAAAGAGCTTGCCGATATACAGAAGGCTTACGATCTGGGGAACAGCGATGGTCATGACCAGGATGGTCCTCCAGAACTTCTTGAACTTGATGCCGTTTCTGTTAATGAGGATCGCAACTCCCATTCCCAGGAAATAGTTAAGGAATGTTGCGAAGAAAGCCCAGCACAGCGTCCAGCCAAGGACCTTGAAGAATGTCGAGCCGAGGCCCGCTCCGCCGAAATCGAAGATCTTACGGAAGTTCTCAAATCCCACCCAGTCGAAAAGTGCGGCAGGAGGAGTATGATCCTTGTCGTAATTCGTGAACGCGATACAGATCATGAACAGGATTGGCAGAACCGTGAACACGAAGATGCCGATGACGGGTATGGTAAGAAGAGTCTGGGCAAAGTTCTTGTCAAAAAGACTATGCCAGTCCTCCTTGCTGGTGGGAAGTTTCCTGCCCTCTGCAAGTCTCTTCTCACATCTATAACTGTCTCTCAGATTCATGCCCCACAAGATGAAAAAACCAACGATGGCAATTATGACCAGTATGCCGTAGAGCAGAATGAAGAAAGAATTATCACCGTATGAAATGGTACCGTCGGGATTGTATCCGCCGCTTGAATCACCGAGCGATGCGAATTTGGAAATATACTGCCAGCCGAAGCCGAATACCACCCATAATAAAGCAGCCTCGCCTGCAAGAAATGCAAAACCTCTCAGGAACTGTTTCCTGAGAATGTGACCAAAGCCAAAAATGACCGCAGAAGCCTTCACCTTCCAGCTTCCTTTTGCGATCGCTTCCCCTGTAAAACGGAATGTGGCAGCCAAAGATCTGCACACTTCCTTAAATGCCTCTACATTTTTCTTGAATTTATCCATTAGAGATTTCCCCCGGATGCTTCCCGTCGGATCGTCTTTTACAAAAGAGGCAGGGAGCCGAAAGGTCCCCTGCCCCTGACAAACTTCACTTACTGACTATGGTCTCTGCAGGTCCTTACTGTGCATAACTTGCGCAGGTATCCTGGAAGTCCTGAAGTACCTGCAGAAGCTCTGCATCGGTAGCGTTGTCATAATCGCCTGCGATGATGCTGTCGCCGAGTGCGGTTGCAAGTGACCAGTATTCGCCGGGATACTGTCCCTGAGGAACGGTATAAGCGAGCTGCTGACCAAGTGCTGAAAGAGCTGCATCTCCGGTGATCTTCTCAGAAGCCTGAGCGGTGAGGTTTGAAGGTCCCCAGCCTACCTCATCGTAACGAGCAAGCTGTACATCTGCGGATGAGAGATATCTTGCGATTGCTCTGCATGCTGCAAGCTTGTTGGAATCAGTCTGAGGCTTAATGCCGAGAAGCTTGAATCCGCCGAATCCGGACATCTGAATGCCGCCTACGGTAGGAAGAGGAGCTGCTGCATAGTTGTCTCCGAAGAGATCCTTAGCTGCACCTGAATCCCAGGTTCCGTCAACGATCGCACCAACGTTGGTAGCATTGCTGATGGATGAGCCGTTAACAAATGCGGGAGACATATGAAGATTGATCATGTTCCTCAAAGCTCTGACACCTGCATCGGATGCATATGTTGCATTGCAAGCGGTGAATGCTCCGGTGGAGTCGGTATCATAGGTAAGTGTGCAGCCGTTGTCTCCGAAGAAGAATGCGGTCTGATACCAGCCAGAGTTGATCTCCATGTAGAAGCTCTTTCCTGCGCTCTCACATGCTGCCACGATGCCTTCAAGGGTTGAAGGATCGGAAATGACAGACTTGTCATAATAAAGGAAATATCCGTTGTCGGAAGTAATGGGATATGCATAGGTGACATCGCCAACCTTAGCAGCTGCGACGGAACCTGCATCATTTGCACCTGCTACCCATTCAGCGTCCTCATCACCGATGGGGGTGATTGCCTGAGCTGCAACCAGACGTGAAAGCTGGTCCTGAGGGAAGCCGTAGATGTCAGCTCCTGCCTCAACGTCGGTAACCATGTTGGTAGCTGCATCGCCTTCACCAACGGGCTCAACAACGATGGTGTAGCCTGAATACTCGGGATTTGCTGCCTGGAAAGCTGCAACCTGAGCCTGGGTAAACTCAACAACATTCTCTGCAACCCAGATCTTGATCTCTCCGGTAGCCTTTCCGCAGCCGGCAAGAGAGGTAAGAGATGTTGCTACGAGTCCTGCACTAAGCACAAGACTAAGTAACTTACGTTTCATATTTTCATCCTCCGTTTAACTATCGGACGCAACGTGACGGAACTGTTCCGAAATCGTTTTCGCGTCCTTCGTTTATGAATATAACACAAGAAAGATAAAAAGAAAACGTTTTTTTACAATATTTTCCGTTATTTTGACGAATTTGGAAACTCGATGTCCTTTTGCGGGTTTTCTAAAACGGCATATTTTCGACATTTGTATGGAAACCGTGACACGGAAATTGTTTTTCTTTTTTGACATTATTTTGCCTTGAATGTAATATTTTTTTGAAAAAACTATTTCCAAAGAGGAAAAAGATGGGCAGCAAAAAGAAGAACAAAAAGAAAAAATTCACAAGACAAAGACTCTTCGAGATCATTCAGATCGGCACCAGAACTGACGTTGCAAGCACTGCTTTCGACATGGTACTGATCACGATCATTCTCCTTAACATACTTTCCCTCATACTCGAATCCTTCGAGCAGTTTTCATATCTTGCGGGATTCTTCAAATTCCTGGACATTTTCAGCATCTGCTTTTTCATGGTCGAATACGTTCTAAGGCTGATCACATCGGACTATCTGTATCCGGGCAAGTCCAAAGCCGGATCGTTATTTAGATTCATCACCTCTTTTGATGGCGTGATCGAGCTTCTGACAATACTGCCCTTCTATTATCTGTCGGGCTTCGTGGTGTTCAGGCTTCTCAGAGTTGCAAGGATCTTCAGGCTGTTCAAGATCAACTCAACATACGATTCCTTCCATGTGATACTGTCGGTATTCAAGGAAAAGATAAGCCAGATCGGTGCTTCGGTCCTCATCATACTGATACTGATGCTCTCCTCGAGTCTCTGCATGTATTCCGTTGAGCACGAAGTTCAGCCCGAGGCGTTTCCCAATGCTCTTTCCGGACTCTGGTGGGCCGCAACGACAATTTTTACTGTCGGATACGGTGATGTGCATCCCGTGACGCTGATAGGCAAGGCCATAGGGATCATCGTGGATTTCCTTGCAATGGCAGTTGTGGCGATACCCACCGGAATCATCTCCGCAGGCTTCGTTGAGAAATATACCGCGATCCGCCGCAGCCAGAACGCCGGTGAAGAAAAAGCCGGTCTCATCACCATCACGGTCGGTCAGGAGACCCCGTACATAGGCAAAGAGATCGGCAAGATTGAAAACAAAGAAGATATGGATATCCTGGTCCTCATAAGGGACGGCGTATGCGCAGTCCCTACCAGAAATATTAAACTCAAAAACGGTGATGTCCTGGTCTGCAGGAGAACCGACTGATCATCCGATGGCCATGACGACTCCGCCCGGATTCTCATAAGTGGTGGATATGCCGCCGGCATTGATGATCTTCACATCCGTAAAACCGAAACGCTCGGTCATGATCTTCGCGATCTTGGTACACAGCTCCTTGCTGTCGCACTGGGTGATCCTGACCTGAAGCGATCTGTCGAAGTCTTTCTTTTCTATATGATAGAGCATCCTGTTCACAGCCCTGGTCATTCCGATGGCCTGATCGATCTGCTTTATCTCACCGTCATCACCTATAAGCACGGGCTTGACGTTCATGGTCGTGGCAACGAGTGCCTTCACGCCCTTAAGTCTTCCGTTCTTCTTGAAGGTCTCCAGATCATCGAGCACGAAGATGGTAAACATCTCATCGCGTATCTTCTCGACTTTCTTAACTATCTCATCAAAAGGAAGCCCCGCTTCCGCAAGTTCTATTATCCTGCCGACAAGAAGGGACTGTCCCGCTGCGGCACTCTTGGAATCGAACACGTGGATCCTTGCGCCCTCATGCTCTTCCTCAAACATCTCCCTGGCAACCATCGCGCTGTTGTAGACTCCGCTCAGCTTGCCGGACAGCGTCACGACATAGTTATCACACTTTTCATCATATGCGCTGAAAAAAGCATCCGGAGAAGGACATGCGGACTTGGGGTATCCGGGATCATCCTTGACCAGCTTTATCCAGTCTTCCTGACTCCTTAACCCATCGTCCCTGTATTCGACGCCGCCGATGATTATCGACATCGGAACTCTGGTGATATTGCCTTTTTTCATCTGAAGCTTGGTGAAATCGCAGCAGCTGTCGCCAATTATCTTAAATGCCATGAATTACCTCCGAACATTTTTTTCAAAAACTTACGCATATTATCCTACCACATTGAAACAATTACATATATAATCAATTTGGATGTTTAATCCAAATTTTATAAAAGGAGTGAATGGATATGAAAAAATATGTTGCTGAACTTATCGGGACAGCGGTCCTCGTATTCATGGGCTGTGGCACTGCAATGCTGGTAGGATGCGATTCGGCTAACGGATCGGGCTATCTTCTCACGGCACTTGCATTCGGACTTGCGATCGTTGCCGAGGCTTACTGTATCGGAAACGTATCGGGATGCCATGTCAATCCTGCCGTATCACTGGCTGTCTTCATGAACGGCGGAATGAAAGCCAATGAATTCTGCGGATATGCGGTCTCCCAGGTGCTCGGTGCTTTTGTGGGATCAGGACTTCTCGCATGCGTGTTCGGAACCGGAAGCGTTACCGACATGACAGGCGGATTCGGTTCAAACGGTCTTGCAGGCGTAAACGGAAGCATGGTTTCCGGCCTTCTCGTTGAGATCATCCTCACCTTCATTTTCGTGCTCACCATCCTCGGGGTCACCTCCAAGGAAGCAGGACACGGATCATTCGGCGGTCTCGTCATAGGCCTTACTCTTACATTCGTGCACATCGTCGGAATCGGTCTCACCGGAACAAGTGTCAACCCCGCAAGAAGCATTGCTCCCGCAGTCTTCGCTGCAGTAAGCGGCAACACGGCTCCCATTGCATGTCTCTGGGTGTTCATCGTGGGACCTTTGGTCGGAGCAGCTCTTGCAGCCCTCACCCACAAGCAGCTTAACGCAAAATAATCGGGTGAACGGGGGGACGGTTCCTCCGTTCACCGGGTTTTGATCCGGAAAAAAATAACCCTCACAGTCATCCGGCTGTGAGGGTTTTTGGTGTAAGAATCACAGGGAATGATCATCCCTGGGAAAGAGCAGATATCCCTTCGACTATCGCGGGAAGGAACTGCTGCTTTCTGGAAACAATGCCATTTAAGAGCACGTCCGTGCGGTCTTCACGGATCTCGGTCTGAAAGCCGTTTTTCAATACCTCTCTCGCATTTTCTCCGGCCCAGATGACCCTCGATGATTCGGAAGGAATAAGAGTGACCATCATGAATGCCATGTCGAGTTTCTCCGAACTCATGAATCCCTTCAGGGAATCAATCGCCTTGTTTTCGGCGATGTCTATCTCTTCCTTCATCATGGCATTGACCTGCGATATTCCCACAGAGTAGCCTTCAATGGTGAACTTCTTGAAATCTCTCCTGAGAAGTTCCTCGCCCGACTTATGCTCAAAGTCACTTCCGGCCCTGAACATCTCCCTGGCGAATTCATCCTGCATGATCCCCGCTATGTGAGCAAGCTCATTGCCGCACTGAATGTCCACATCCGTGCAGGTCGGGCTCTTATATATCAGAGTATCGGAAAGGATCGCAGCACACAGAAGTCCTGCGATCTCGGGCTTTACCTCTACATGAGCTTCCTTGTACATAAGATATACGATCGTCGAGGCAGAACCCAGTGGCTGATTTCTGAAAAACACGGGAGACACGGTCTCAACCGCACTCAGCCGGTGATGATCTATTATCTCCAGTATCGTGGCTGAATCAATCCCCGTGACAGCCTGGTTTTTCTCATTGTGATCCATCAGTATGACCTGCTTGCGCTTGGCACCGAGAAGGTTCCTTCTGGAGATCATGCCGACATAATCACCCTTTTCATCAAGCACGGGAAAATACCTGTGATGAGCCTGTGCCATTACAGGACGCACATCATCAACATAATCCGTCATCCTGAATGTAACAAGGTCCTGTGACTTCATGAAATACACGACAGGAATGGACTGATCTATCATCTTGGAAACGGAAAAAGCATCATACTTCGTCTCGATTATCCTGATCCCCTTATCGGATGCAAGATTTCTCACATCATCGCCGGGTCTGGTTCCGGAGCAGGTGATGAGGCAGGAAGCGCCGGCTTCGATGCACTCGGCGGAATCTTCTGTCCCGTCGGGAATTATCACAATATCTCCGGAAGATACTCCCACGGCACCAACCTGGGAAACCACCACTCTTCCGCCCTCGACGGTGCCTTTTTCATCACCCGTAAGAAGCGTTCCTTCAAGAGTCTCGATGATATTGGCATACGGAGTATGCGCAAGAGCAAGGATCCCGTTGTCATCAGTATCCATGTATGAATCAACGATATCTCCGAGTGTTATCAGTCCCTTGAGAGCACTGCCTTCTGTGATGCAGAGAGTAACAACATCCGCATCATGCATGGCTTTCCAGGCATTCTTAAGCGAAAGGAGCGGTGAAGCTCCGGGAAGTCTCTTGATATCCATGTCCATGACCTGGATCCTGATATCCTTCACATAATCGGGAGCCTTCAGGCCGAACCTGGCCAGAACAAACTTGGTCTCATCATTCAGATGACCGCATCTGACAGCCCTGTAATCCCCGCCGGTAAGCCTTCTTTTAAGGTCAGCATATCCGATCGCAGAACAGACTGAATCGGTATCGGGATTCTTGTGTCCGATGACATACACCGGACGCGACTGATCTACCTGCATATTCTTCCCCTTTCAAGATGATCTCACTTATCCTTATCTCATCAATCACACACGTATCCCGGGATCGGACCGAGATACGATTCCGGCATTTCACCGCGTGCATTTCTGATCACCATTCTCATCAGAACGCTTCCCGGATCAAGGCCGTAAACCGTGATGACATTCTCACCTTTTGTGCAATGAGCGGTAAATGAACGCTTCTTTTCATGCACGAGTGCGACCGTGCACCATTCTCCGCAGCTGTTTTCACCGGCCCTGTAATCATCTCCGACCATGCTGATTTTTATGACAGGCCCGTCATTTATTTTCAGAGCAAGCGCTGAAGAAGTTCCCTTGAAGATCGGTCCTCCGGGTGCGGTGCAGAGCGTGAACTCATACTCGCCTTCTTCGGGAATGTATGTCCTATATGAAGCTGAAGGCATTTCCCCGGGATTTCCGGAAGCATCCGCAGGAACGACTCTCATTGCACTGTGATATTTTCCGTAAGGATCATAAACTTTAAAGGCACAGTTTTTGCCTGCTTCGATGCTCTCATATTCCGCAGCCTCGATCGCACATGCAAGTGATGCCCCGCCGCGGGGAAGTTTCACATCCTCCGGTATATAAGGAACATAGTGAGCGGCATTTATCTCTTCATCCGAAAAGTCTCTTGCGCACACCTTCACCCATACCTTGGCAGGACCTGACACGATCTTTACCGATCCGGTCACATTCCGGGTTCCGGCCTCTTCACATGCCTTATGAAGCAGATTCCTGTCAGCCCTGACAGTTAAGGTCATAACGGAAAAGTCAGGTTCCATGCACTCAGGATGACTTTCCTCAACAGCGCCCGGGATCATACCCTCACATGATGACAAAACGATCCAGTCGGAATCCGCCTCTGCTTTCCACTCTGCCGGATCACTGCAGCAGTTCTCAATCCTGATGTGTCCTTCTTTTCCGGGAACCAGCAGGTCCGTCATCAGAAGCTCTTTACGCGTCCAGTCGCCACCCATGGTATATGCGGGAAGAGTGTCCACGCTGACACATATTCTTGCCCTGTCATAAGGCTTCACATATGCTCTTACAGGCAGCCTGTGCTCCTCTTCATTCCAATTGACGAATCCAATATGCTCCGAGAGCATCATGCCGCTCCACTTGCCGTTTCCGAGCGAATTGTACTCATTGCAGAGCCTTTCGTCCAGATAGGTGCACTTTCTTATACGCTCCGCATAACAGTTGGCGCTCGGACAACCGCGCTGAGCATAAAGCATGTTCATTCCGGCATAGAGATTCATCTCCAGGACGTTCATGGAAGCCTTGGCTGGGAAATACACCAGCTGGAAAAACGCATCATGAAGCGGGCTTCCCTTAAGCTTATCCATTGCCGCATCAGCACGTTCAATGACCTTTTCAGCCTTGAGCAGCATATATCTGACTTCGTCAAAGTAAGTCGTGCTGTAAGTCATGGGACTGATGGTCTCGGGTCTTCTGATAGAATTGATGCGGGTATAGTCTTCAAGAAGTCCTGCAGCCGCGGAGGCGATATCTTCGCTTTCGTATCCGAACTGAGCCTTGGCCCACATCTCCGCATAGGAAGCATATGCATCGCTGTAACGGTCATAATCATATGCAAGATCCATGAAATAATTCAGAGGAAACTCAACAGGCTTGATGTCTCCGACATTCACGATCCACAGATCCCTTACTCCGCATTCCCATGCCTGTCCCATCTGCTCTGCAATCCTGGGAATATATGTACTGTTCACCCACTCGTAGGAAATGGGTCCGCCGTGATAATCCAGATGGTAATACATTCCGAATCCGCCCTTGTGATCCCTGTCCTCTTTGGGCGGAAGAAGTCTCATATTGCCGTGATTATCATCGGAAAGAAGGATGATCGTGCCGTCCAGTCCTTCCCACGACCTCAGTCCTTCATTTTCTTCATCCCCGTAATAGAAACTTTCTACTTCCTTATATACCGCAAATACTTTGTCAATCTCAGAAGCCCTGTCTCCATATACTTCACGAATGAGTTCTTCCTGAGTTGTGATGACATCCTTGAGATAGTTGATATTGTCAAGGACGGTGCACTCTCTTCCGAGCATCTCGGAATCCGCCTCTCCTCTCATGCCTACAGTCACGACATTTTCAAAAGGAGCATTTCTCTTAAGACCGTCTCTCCAGAAATTGATCAGGCCCTCTCTGTTTCTATTGAAATTCCAGTCATTTCCGTAGACTGAACCTAGACCCTTGACGTGTGAAAACTCTTCGCCGTGTCTCATGCAGGGCTCATGATGCGATGTGCCCATAACAACACCGTATTCATCCGCAAGTTTTGCACTCTCGATGCCCGGTCCGTCCTCTGAAAAACATGAAGACCACATTGCGGGCCAGAGATAATTGCCGTGCATTCTGAGCAGCAGCTCGAATACATGATCGTAAACCCTGGCATTAAATCCGCCGAAATTATCCCTCGACCAGGTTCCGAATGAAGGCCACTCATCATTGATGAAAAAACCCCTGAAACGTACCGAGGGTTCTTTGCTGATCATGCAGTCTTTATCGGTAACCGGCACCGATTCTTTCTTTTCGGGTGTAACATCTGCAAACCATACCCAGGGACTCACATTCATAAGTTCGGAAATATGGAACAAGCCGTAGATCGTACCCCTCTTGTCGCTTCCTGCTATGACCAGAGCCGCGTTGCCGTCCACTTCAGCTGTCGTAAACAGATAGACTTCTCTCCTGCCGCGCACCTGAGAAAGGTCAATGATACCTTTTGATTCAAGATCATTGATGACTGCAGACCTGCCTATGCATCCCGCATAGATCCTGCCGGATGCAGTGTTATCGTCCTCACTCTTTCCGAAGACCATCTCCATGTCATTTCTGACCTTATCAGCAACTCTGATGACTCCGGGCCAGTCATTTTCATCAAGACATAAAACTGTGTTTTTATCGATAGTAAAATCCATGATGAATCATTCTCCAGTCATATTTTAAATTCAAAATCCGGCTCAAGCCTCGGAATCCGAAGGCTCAAAATGAGGCATGAGCTGAATTTTATGCAGGTTCAGCCTGTGCATCCTGTCAATCTTGTTTTTGATCTCCTCATCCTCGCAGATTCCGGTTGCGATATATCTGTCGAGAGTCTTATATGAGAAACCGATCTTGTCCTCATCACTCATTCCACTCAGACCATCCGAAGGCTTCTTGTGTACCAGGCTGTCCGGAAGTCCGAGATACTCTCCTATCTGAATTACTTCTTCAACGGTAAGTCCGGCAAGGATGGACATGTCTCCCGCAGCATCACCGTACTTGGTGCTGTAACCGATATAATCCTCGGATTTATTACATGTATTGATGACTCTTCCGCCTGTTTCCAGCCCCTGTGCCACGGCATACAGAGTGGTCATCCTGACTCTCGGAGGAATATTTATCTGCACATCCTTAGTGATCTGTGAACCTGCTTCGCTAAGAGCATCCTTTAGTGTCGAAGTGGCACCGCCGATATTGACGGTAAAATGCCTGATCCCGAGGAAGTCCACAAGTGTCTTCGAATCATCGATGTCCGGCTGAACTCCGTCAGGCATCATAACTCCCACAACTCTTTCTTTGCCAAGAGCACGTGCAAGCAACGCTGCTGTCACGCTCGAGTCCTTTCCGCCGGATATTCCCAGCACTGCACTGCATGAAGGACCATTCTTCTCAAAAAAATCCCTGATCCATTCGGTTATGTCATTAACGGTTTTTTCAACATTTTTCAGCATGTCATCCTCCATTCAGATAAACCATTCTCAAGATGCGGACCCGGGCACGTGCATTACTGCTCATGCTCCATTCGCCATTTGATGCAGCGCTTCAGATAATGAACATAGTCCGGATTCTTGCACATTCCCTTGCCTTCGGTGTCGGAAATCTTGGCAACATCCTGACCGTTACATTCGGTCGTCTTCATGACTATGTTAAGAGCAGGGACGTCGGTGTCATTGGCAACGTATGTTCCGATACCGAACGCAACCTTGGCTCTTCCCTGAAAATATGCATTGATGTTGCTTGCTTTTTCGAAATCAAGCGAATCAGAGAACAAAAGAGTCTTGGTCTTAGGATCGATGCCCAGCTCTTCATAATGCCGAATCATCTTGTCTCCCCATGCAAGAGGATCGCCGCTGTCCTGTCTGACACCGGAAAACAGGGTCGCATAAGTCAGCTGGAAATCCCTGAGGAAACAGTCTGTCGTAATGGCATCCGTAAGAGCTGTTCCGTTCAGCACTCCGTATTCCTTAACCCAGACATCGAGTGCATACCAGTTGGAATAAGCCGGATTGTGCTTGTGATTGCCCTGGCCTACACACATGATCCACTCATGAGCCATCGTTCCTACAGGCTTAAGGCCGAATTTCCTGGCAAGATACACATTTGAAGTTCCGACAAAGAAAGAACCGTCCAGCTTTGCCTTGGCAAGCTTGGAAACCGCAAGTTCCTGTGCCTCTGCAGAGAGCCTTCTCCTGATGCCGAATTCGGAAAACGCCCCGATCTTCCAGGTTCCGTCCTCAAGTTTTCTGATCTTTTCGGAAAGTCTTTCACGGAAGCTCTGCAGCAGCTTATCGTAATCATATCCCATCCTGAAAAAGACTCCATTAACTATCGCAAGAGTCGGTATCTCATACATGGAAGTATTGAGCCATGTTCCCCTGGTCTCTATCGTCAGGCCGCAGGGATCGTCGGTTCCTATCTCGAAATCTTCGAACCTGGGATGCCAGAGTCTGAGGAAATCCACATAGGATCTTCTGAACCATGTGATGTTCCCAAGATATTCAAGCTCTTCCTCCGTGAATTTCAAGTCACAGTACAGCCTGATCTGTTTCCTGATCTCCTCCACCATTTCCGGAGTGAAATGAACATCCTCGTTTCTGCATTTGAAAGTCCATGTTGTGGTATAGCTGGGAAACTGATGATAGATCGCCTGTCCCATGGAAAACTTGTAAAGATCGGTTTCAAGCAAGCTGTTAATGATCTGATCCATATTCATTCCTTCCTCTCGTACAAATGATGTTCCGTGATGTATTCATATACCCCTTCAGGGATCAGGTCGCGGTACTCCCCCGGATTCTCCCGAATGAGCGTTGACGACAGCACCCTTCCCCTGAATGAAGATATGAGTATTTTCGCTCCGTACTTTTTCTTTAATTTCTGTTTTTTCTCAAGAATGACATTGACATCGTCCTCGCCTCTCGGAGTCACGGTAAGGATGACTTCTCTCAGAAGCTTCTCATATTCATGCCACTTTTCTATTTCAAAAAGTATATCACTGCCGCAAAGGAAATAATAATCTCCGTCCGCATATCTGCTGCCCGTTTCGATGTCTTTTGCCTTGAGTTCGGTAACGGTATCGATCGAATAACTGGGCGTATCCTTGTCTGTTTCGATACGCGATATCTCTATCGGCAGATTAAGACTTTTCAGTCCGGCTTCCAGCATGCCGATGCGGTCTTCCGACGAAGTTATCAGCATCCCTTTCTCTTCCTTCATATAAGGATGCCCGGACGGAATTATGACAATTCTGTCCGGGCGTATCTCTTCATAAATATTTGTGAGCAACTCAATGTGTCCCACATGGATGGGATCGAATGTTCCGCCGAATATTGCTGTTTTGGGTCTGCCTGCTATCTCCAAGGCTCTTCACCTTTACCTGTTATGTGTATCTGACAGCTTTCCATTGCTCTCAGGGCATTATCATGACTTTCCGGGCTGACTCCCGCACTGCAGGATGCATCCACTTCAATCGGGATATTCGGACAGAAAGCTTTTATAAGGAGTGCATTGCTGATGACACATATATCGGTGCAGAGGCCGAAGAGTTCGACGCTTTCTATCTTTCCGTCCTTCACAAGTTCTGCGGCATACTCACCGAGTGCCCTGCTTCCGAACGTTTCCTTATCGATGAGCTTTGCATCCGGGGCTATGCATTTAAGCTTGGATGAGATCTCCCACCCGTCGCTTCCCTTGATGCAATGAGGCACAGGAAGATTCTTACCCTCCTCTGTCTGCATATAATCATCACCATGCGTATCCCTGGTAAAGACCACGATATCACCGGCTTCACGGGCTGATGCGATCTTTTCAGCACAACGGTCTACGATCTTAACTGCCTCAGCCGATCCGAGAGCTCCGTCGATAAAATCCTTCTGCATATCTACGACCACGATAAGTTTAGCCATAAACGCCTCCTAACTTACGTAATTATACTATGAATTGCACTTTTTCAACAGACATTCACAGCCTTCGAGGATCTGCTTGTATACACCGGAAAAATCGCCGGTATACCACGGATCGTCAATATCCTCCGGATGATCGGTGAAATCCATCATCAGATGTACTTTTCCATCGGGATCGCCGCCCAGAATGCGGTTCATATAGCTGAGATTCAGGTTCTCCATGCCTATGATGTAATCGTACTTATCATAATCGGACCTTGTCATCTGTCTTGCACGCTTGAGACTAAGGCCGAGTTCATTTCCGGGCACTCCTATCCCGTGACGGGCAAGTTCCGACTTTGCCGGAGGATACACACCATTACCGATCTCCTCGGTGCTGGTCGCTGCGGATTCAATATAGAATTCTGAGGACAGGCCGTTTTTTTCAACCAGATCCTTCATAATAAACTCAGCCATCGGGGAACGGCAGATGTTGCCCCAGCAGACAAACAGTATCTTTATCATTTAAAAAACCTCTTCAAAATGGCAAAGTATGCTGTGTTATGCGCCTATATGCCAAACGTGTAGTAACTCATATATTTTACAGAAAATGTGCGAAAATCGCAAAACCTGGCATAACCTGGCATATTACAGTTTTCAAAAGTAGTAAAAACGTAGTACGAATCCGTAGAAAAAACTACTATAAAAGTGAACCCCGTTTATCGAAAAGCAAAAGATACCTTCTGATACTTATTACCCATATGTAGAATTTCATTACACATCTGAAGATTATTATTCCCAGAGAAATTACGGTATGCTTATTTGGGAGGTGAAAAGAATGAATAATGATGCAGATGACATCATATACCGCATAAGTCTTGCAGCAGATTCTCTAATGTATATTGCTTATGGAATCGAGCTCAAGAACGGACATGATTGTGAAGAAGCGAATGCGGTCCACTACATTGCATACTGTCTTAATGAACAGTCTAAAAAACTGCAAGAATTAAGCTATTTTTGCTAACGCAAATACTAATCATATATAAGTATTTAGGGTCGCAATCAACAGTTAAATAATTAAACATTCCTTATAAATCTAAAATTAGTGCATGGTATATCCTCCCTCTTAATAACAAACATTATAAAGACACTAAGTTCGATTTCATAATACACCCAATCCACTGTTATTTAAATTTCTTTTGGAATTAGTAATTGTCTCCCATAGAACAGTATAAGCTCCACTGAAAAAATACTCTATGTACTTTTTAGCTCCCACCACATAAGTACATCCTTTTATCCTTGATATGATATAATTTTTGCATAAGTAACTGTTAGAATTTCTATAAATATCCGAAATTTAGTAAATACAATATTAAATCATATCTAGTTGCTCTTATTATTGTCCGTTTACTTAACTAGTGGGAGAAAAAAATTGTATTGCAATAATCTTAACTTTCCTAATCAATTATTAGATGCAATAAAAACTGATAGATTTGTTGTATTTGCTGGTGCAGGAGCCTCTGTAGATCCGCCAACATCATTACCCAATTTTGAAAATCTTGCAAAAAAAATTGCGGAAGATACAATATATAACTTAACAAAAAAGGATTCTTGTGAAGTATTCTTAGGAAAACTTAAAGCAAAAGGAATTCCAGTCAACAAGCAAGCTGCTACTATTCTATCTAGCACCTGTAGAGAACACAACAAACTACATGAAGCTATTGTTGACTTATTTCCATCCCCGGAATCCATCAAAATTGTTACGACAAATTATGATCAAATGTTTGAGCATGTTTTAACTTCTAGGGGCATTTCTCCTTTAGTATACAACAGTCCTGCGCTCCCTCTTGGAAAGGATATTAATGGAATAGTACATATTCATGGAAATGTTGATGATTATAGATATATGGTTGTTACAGACGAAGATTTTGGAAAAGCATACCTAACTGAAGGGTATGTTTCAAAGTTTTTAGTGCAGCTATTTGAAACTTATACTGTTTTATTTATTGGATATAGCTATAATGATACCATTTTGCGTTATCTCACAAGAGCTATGTCCAGATTAAATTCCGGAAAAAAATTCATCCTCACAAAAGATGAAAAATCCGATTGGGACGCTCTAGGAATAATTCCAATTTCATATTACAAAAAAAGTCATGCTTCAGCTAGAGAAGCTTTAGTAAAGCTTGGATTATATGTCAAAAAAGGCTTGATAGATTGGAATAATCAATTTTTATCTATGCGAGATGCGCCGCCAAAAGATTTAACAATCGATTCAGAAATAGAATATTGTCTAAGCAACAAAGAAATCACCAAAATATTAGTTCAATGTATAAACGGAAAGGATTGGATTGATTACTTAGACGATAAAAAGGTTTTTGAAGAGTGCTTTTCCAAAGGAAAAAATCTATCAGAAGGCGGAAACTATTGGGGCTATTGGCTTTGCAACAATTTCATAGGATCTGAAGATGACGCTTTATTACACTTGTTCTTCAAACACAACAATACATTTAACGATGAATTTGCCAATATTCTAGTTTTTAGACTTCTTAAAAATTCAAATATTAAATCAGAAACTTTAACCGAGTATGTTATCTTAGTTGAAAATTATATACACGAATCATGGATGTTATCCAAACTCATAGAACGATTATATAATATCAATCAACATTTACTATGTTTTCGTTTATATACTAAGCTTTTCAAGGCAACGCTTTCTCCAAATACGATTTATAGTCTAAATAATTCATATGAATATACGCATGCTTTTCAAGGCGAACCTCATGATTTATTCCGAATTTGGAATGTGATAAAAGATGTATCCACTAAGAATTTATCATATTCTATAATTACATTCGTCCAGGAGAAAATACAGGAGCTTCACAACCTCTATTCATTTGTTGATCAAGCGACGGATGAATATGAACCCCCATGCATGTCTATGCTTATTATTGAAAAGCATGAAGAACCAATTTATAGAGATGAAGATCTTCATGCATTGGAAAATATGTACTTGGAAGGTTCATTAGAATTGCAAAATCAAAATCCAGAGCTGTTAAGGAGTTCTCTATATCAAAGCATTCATTCAAATTCTATACTTCTCCGAAAAATAGCATTGAAAACTATAAGGTTAACTAACGTCTTTACCGCTAGTGAAAAATTAGAGTTTATATTAGCAGAGAATTCATTAGATAATCTATATTTTAAAGAGCAAACATTTTTACTGGCAAAGAATATTTTCAGTAGCTTAAGTACAAAAGAAAAAAATAGATTTCTTGATTCTATCGAGAATCTAGGTTCTAACTCTGATAACTCCTATAAAGTATATCAGTGGTGTAATTGGCTTCAAGAAGAAGCTCCTAACAATTCACGGATACAGAAAATCATAAGCAAAATTCTGTCTCAACATCAGTTTACTCCAAGCCTACATCCTGAGAGAGACCCGGACTCCTTAATCATTTGTGAAAAAGATGAAAGCCCTCTTTCTGAAGAAAGACTGAAAGTTCTGTCAATTGAAGATGCTGTGCATTACATATCTACGTTTAATGGTGATCCTATTCATGGCCCTAATAGATATGGTCTATTAGATGTTTTTTCAGTATGTATATCTAAAGATTACCATTGGGCTTATAGTGTCACATCTGAATTAATTAATCAGAAGAACAAACAGTCTGATGTTTGGAATCATGTTTATGAGGGGCTTACTAACTCTAATTTCACAATAAATGAATCTATAGCATTATTGGAGTTACTTGTTGATCATGTTTCCGAACATAAATATGATTATTTTCTTTCCAATTATCTGCTTCAAACCATTAGAAAAGATAGCGCTAAAGAATCTTTTAATGATATTGAAAATAAACTACTTAGCATAACCAAAACATTATGGAATAAAAGAAGCCACTCCAAGCCCCATCTTAATAGAACAATCGATGTCGCAATAAACTCACCAATTGGCAATATACTTCTTTCATTGATTTATTGTCTATCATATATAGAAGATTTATCTATTCCACAAAAATACAAAGATATTTTTGAACAATCTTTGAAGTTGCGTTCATGGGAAAGACATGTCGCAATATGCATTTTGGTGGGGCACTTTAACTTCTTCTGTTACCGTGATAAAGAATGGTCTGATACAAATCTAGTTCATTATCTGATCAAATCGGATAACAATACATTTTCTAGTGCTTGGGATGGACTTATATACTTTTCAAGAAGAATTGATACAAATACAGCAGATATTATTACACCAATTTTCTATAAAGCCATTAAGCATATTAATTGGCTAGACGAACATACAAAACATGGTTTTATAGAATTGCTTCTTACTTTATTAATCTTTGTCGTCGACAAACCTACGCTTAAATTCATTCCAGAATTGTATAAGTATGCATCAGAAAAAGATATAAACCTTTTTATTCATACCATAGAACGAAGATTAAATAATTATAGCGAAGCAGATAATAAGAAATGGTGGGATAAATGGCTTAAACGCTTCTTTGAAAACAGGAAAAGCAACAAGCCCATACCATTGTATGAATCAGAGTTTAGCAATATTTTGAATTTATTACCAGAATTGGATTTTGTTTTTGAAGAGGCAGTTAGTATTATATGTAAAGGTTCTATTCCAAATAAAATAGATAATATATTTTGGCATTCACTATTGCAAAAAAACTTAGCAGCCAAATACCCTATTAGTATTGCCGCGGTAATGATAAAGGTTTTAAATTCAGTAGAAAAAGTAGATCCTTTCAAAGAAGACATCAAAAAAATCATAGAAGCCCTTGATGGCATAGAGGATAAAAAGAAAAAACAAATCCAAGAAGCAGCACTAAAACATAGCATTTTTTTAATATAATATATTTTTAGATATGAAGAAGCAGGTTAATCACCTGCTTCTTCATATACTCATAGCATAAAATAATCCACCTCAGTTCGAAGCCTTGAAATTATATATGGGCTTCATCACATCAATTATCTCCACTGACTCCCTGATCACATCGATGATATCCTCCAGGGACTTGTAAGCCATTGGTGCCTCATCGATTGTCGCCTCGCAGACAGATGAAGTATAGATTCCCTTCATAGACTCCTTATACTCCTCCATGGAGAGGTTGCTTTTTGCTGCAGTTCTGGACATGAGTCTTCCTGCACCGTGAGGTGCCGAGTAATTCCACTCTGGATTTCCTTTGCCGATGGCAAGAACAGACCCATCCCTCATATTGATGGGGATAAGCACCTTCTCACCTTTATGGGCGGCAATAGAGCCCTTCCTGAGGATCATCTCCTCAGTGTCGATGTAATTATGAATCGTGTGAAAAGAGTCACCAGCTGAAAGACCATTCTTTTCCAAAAGGATCTCTGCCATTTTCTCACGATTTCTTCTTGCAAACCTCTGGCATATCTCCACGTCATGAAGGTAGTCCTCAAGGTATCTGCTTGATAAGTAGCACAGATCCTCGGGCATAGTGGCCGGATGCTCCACATACTTTTTGTTATAGAGATCTTTCAATGCTGTCTGAATCTCAGCTCGTCTTCCCTGCTCCTTGTACTCATTTATCAGTTGCACTCTTGCCTCAAGATAGTCTCCTATTCCCTTTGCAAGGTCAACAGCAAGAGTCTGATACAGCTCTGCCACCTGCTTTCCGAGATTTCTTGAGCCTGAATGTATTACAAGATACTGGGTACCATCGGCGGCCTTATCAATCTCAATGAAGTGATTTCCGCCGCCAAGCGTCCCCAATGATCTCTCAAGGCGCTTTGTCTCCTTTAACTGGCGATAGCAGCGAAGCTCAGTAAGGTCAAACTTCTCGACTCTGCCATCCCACACATCTCTTCCGGAAGGTATAGTGAAGGCAGCCATGTCAAATCTCTCAAGGTCAATCTTCTGCTTGCCCAGATTAACCGTATACATGCCACATCCAATATCCACACCGACCACGTTAGGCACTGCTTTATCTGTGATAGTCATTGTCGTTCCAATCGTGCAGCCCTTGCCCGCATGAACGTCAGGCATTATCCTGATCTTTGCCCCCTCTGTCATAGGGTAATCGCACATTCGTCTTATCTGCTCTATAGCCTCATCCTCTACCACCTTTGCG
>JAIKZQ010000018.1 GCA_024682075.1 Lachnospiraceae bacterium | reverse complement strand
CCACTTCGGGAAAAACCGAATGATCGGCTCGAGATTTGATTCCTTCCCCTCAATATAACCATGAAAAGGGGTTTGAGCCGCTTTCTTCGCAACCTCCGCCAGGTATTTTCTTGTTGCCTTCTCCATGATAATCCTGCCCCGAATAATACAATAGAAATTCCTGCGCAAAATGCAACTACCGAGGCCCTCAATGGTCTGGGACCGGAGCGGTGTGAAAAGTGACTGCGAAAGGCAGTCCTGAGCATCAGAACAGCTCTATGTTTCCAAGAAGAAAGTCCATCAGATTACAGTGGAAGAAGCCGTTATCGTCATAGTAGTTATGTGGTATATCCAGGCGGATGACGATCTTCCTGAAGAAATCTCCCGTCAGCTTCATTGACTGTAATTCCGCACTCTCCTTTTTTTCTGTATCTATTTGATAGGCAGACTGAATATAAATACGTTTGTCCCCGTCGTTGACGACAAAGTCAATTTCGCGCTGGTTCTTTTTACCTCTTACTTTGGACGTATTTGCCCTAAGTTCGAGGTCATTATACAATTGCCTCCTGACAATTTCAAACAGAGGGTAACCCCCTTGTTTGTCCTGCAGAGCCTGCAGAAATGGAAAAAGCCCGGTCACTGATTTCGTCAGATTTTGCGAAAACAAATCAAAAGGATTTTGGCATGAAAAAACCCCGGAAGCGTTGAATTTCCGGGTTTTTTCGACTCTTGTTGATCTCGATTAACGCTTTGAGGCTGTGCCGAGAAGCATCCTCAGGAACTGAGGCAATTTTAAAACTCCCCTCCGAATGGAGGGGAGTTTTGAAATTATCTCTTTGAGAACTGAGGTGCACGACGTGCTTTCTTGAGACCGTACTTCTTTCTTTCCTTCATACGAGGATCTCTGGTAAGGAATCCTTCCTTCTTGAGTGCAGGTCTGTAATCTGCATCTGCCTCAAGGAGTGCTCTTGAAATTCCGTGACGAACTGCACCTGCCTGACCTGTGGTTCCGCCGCCCTTAACGGTAACGTTGATATCGAACTTGCCCTCGGTATCGGTTACAACAAGGGGCTGACGAACTATTGTCTTAAGGATCTCGGTTCCGAAATAATCATCGATAGTTCTTCCGTTAATGGTAATCTCACCCTTTCCGGCGGTAAGATATACTCTAGCAACAGAAGACTTTCTTCTTCCGGTTCCGTAATATTTTACATCTGCCTTCTTAGCCATTTCTTATCTCCTTCTTAAAACTCAAGTACTTCAGGCTTCTGTGCAGCCTGGTTGTGCTCTGCACCTGCGTATACATGAAGCTTGGTGTACATCTGTCTTCCGAGAGGTCCCTTGGGAAGCATTCCCTTGACAGCATCCTCTACAACCTCACAGGGGCTGTTTGCAAGTCTGTCCTTAAGGGTCTCTGACTTCATTCCACCTACATAATCGGAATGATCGTAGTAAATCTTCTGATCAAGCTTCTTGCCGGTTACCTTGATCTTGGAAGCGTTGATAACAATGACATAATCGCCGCAATCAAGGTTGGGAGTGAAGATCGGCTTATTCTTTCCTCTGAGGACTGATGCAACTTCCGATGCACGACGTCCGAGAGTCTTATCTGTTGCGTCGACGACATACCACTTTCTCTCGATGGCAGCCGCACTGGGCATATAAGTTTTCATTTTTTTCCTCCAAATAGAACACAAAAGAAAATAAGCATCATGCCGCAGACTCAAGCGTTTGGGAGACGCATCCGTCATGGGGTTCCTGCCCCCTTAGGCATATAAGTGACCGGCTGTTAGCATTTATGCGGATGTCCGGGCCGCATAAAAAACCCGCCACGAATTCACATTTTACAACACAGTTCCTGTTAAGTCAACAAATTTCAATGTTTTCCGTCAAAAAGGTGAACGCAGGAACCGCCCCCCCGTTCACTTCACTCATCATACTCATAGCCTATAAGCGTCAGCCCGCATGCCGGGAGCGTGGGGCCCGCCTGTCTTCTGTCCAGCGAGTCGATTATGCCGGAGATCTGATCGGCACTCTTCCTGCAAAGTCCCACATCCATGAGAGTACCCGATATTATCCTCACCATGTTATACAAAAAGCCGTTGCCGGTGACGCTTATGACAGCTTCATTTCCTTCTTTTCTCACACTGCAATCGTAAATGGTGCGGGTAAAGGATGTGGCCTGCGATCCTGCTGCGCAGAAAGCGGTAAAATCATGCTCTCCGCGGAAAGCTCCGGCTGCCCTGTTCATTTCCTCTATATTCAGTTCATTGTACGTGTAATGCGCATACAGGCGCTTTAAAGGCATTCTTACAGGCGACATGTATATGCGGTATTCATAAGTCTTGCGGCATTCCTGTTTTCTCGGATGCCAGTCGGAAGACACTTCATCCGACGAAACCACAATGATGTCATCCGGAAGCAGCTTATTAAGGACCATGAACATCTTGTCGGCAGGGATCCTGGAATCCGTGTCAAATACGGCAATGTTGCCCATGGCATGAACTCCCGCATCGGTCCTGCTGGCACCTATGACCGTGATATCCTCACCCGTTGCCTCACGTATGGCCTCGGTCAGCACCCCTTCGACGGTCACGACGCCTTCCTGGATCTGCCATCCGTGATAGGATGTCCCGTCATATGAAATTTTCAGCCTGACTCTTTTGCTCATGAAGCTCACTTGAGAATGAGATCTGTATACAGGGAATTAAAGAAGTCCGTGATCACGGACCATCTGCCCATCCAGATGCTTATGACCATAAAAGCAAACAGAACGATATATGCGATCACATCCCTCTTTTTGTAGATAAGAGGCTTCATCTTGGTCCTTCCGTCACCGCCGCGATAGCATCTGGCTTCCATTGCCATGGCGAGATCGCCGGCCCTTCTGAACGCAGAAACGAAAAGAGGAACGAGCACGGGAACAAGAGCCCTTGCTTTCTTTACGAGGTTACCGCTCTCAAAATCAGCGCCTCTTGCAAGCTGTGCCTTCATTATCCTGTCGGTCTCCTCGAGAAGGATCGGGATGAACCGGAGTGCAATGGACATCATCATGGCCACATCCCCTACAGGGACGCGGAAGATTTTCATGAATCCCAGTCCTTTTTCCAGGCCGTCAGTAAGATTGTTGGGAGTGGTCGTGAGCGTCACGATGCTAGATCCCATGATGAGCATGGTCAGCCTGAGTATCATCGTGAGCGCGACGGCGACGCCCTCATAGGTGATGGTCAGCTTCCAGAAAGACACGAGTGCCGTTCCGGGAGTAAGGAACAGGTTGATCAGCACGGTCAGCAAAAGGATCATCAGAATGCCCTTGAGGCCCTTTGTGATGAACTTTATCGGCACGTGCGAGAGTTTGATCACCGTACACAGGAAAATGATCCCCAGGACGTATCCGACGGGATTCTTGTAGGTAAAAATGGCAATGACGAACAGAAGAGTTCCGAGAAGTTTCACTCTTGGATCGAGCCTGTGCATCACGCTCTTTGTCTGATAATATTGTCCGATCGTTATGTCGCGGATCATCTGTTCTTCATCAATGCTTTATATATGGAATCGGCGGCTTCTTCCGAAGTGAGCACGCCGGGGTCTACGTCAAGTCCATTTTTCACCAGCTGTCTTGCTATCTTGGAGGGTTCGGGAATGGCAAGTCCCATCGCTTCGAGTTCTTCGGAATGCGAGAACACTTCCCTGGGAACATCGTCATAAGCCACCCTGCCTTTATCCATGACCACTACCCTCTCGACATACCTGGCAACATCCTCCATGGAATGGGAAACAAGTATGATGGTGATCCCTGCTGTTTTATGCAGTTCGGATACCATGTCGAGGATCTCAGTCCGCCCTACCGGATCAAGACCTGCCGTGGGCTCATCCAGAATGAGGAAATCCGGCTTCATCGCGAGCACGCCGGCAATGGCAGCACGTCTCTTCTGGCCTCCGGACAGTTCGAATACCGAAGCATAATACAGGTCCTCGGGAAATGATACCTTCCTGAGTGCGTCAAAAGCGGCCATTTCCGCTTCTTTTCTCGTCATCCCTATATTCCCTGGACCGAAGCACACATCGGCAAACACGTCGGTCTCAAAGAGCTGGTGCTCGGGATATTGGAAGACCAGTCCGACATGCTTGCGGAGTTCTTTTTTATTGAAGTCCTTATCGGTGATATCCTTTCCGTTATAATAGACGTTTCCGGAGGTCGGAAGGATAAGGCCGTTCATGTGCTGGATGAGGGTGGACTTGCCCGAACCGGTATGTCCGATCACTCCGATGAACTGTCCTTCAGGTATCACCAGATTCACGTCATCAAGTGCCTTGACGGGATTCTCGGTATCCGCATTATATATTTGACTAACGTGATCAAGGATCAGCGGCATTTTTCTATCTCCGTAATCAATTCCTCACAGGTCAGTATGCCGTCGGGCAAAGGAAGGCCTTTTCGCTTCAGTTCCCAGGCAATTCGCGTCGGTCCCGGAACGTCAAGTCTGAGTGCCTCCAAGGCCGGAACCTCCGAGAATATCTCCCTGGGAGTGCCCTGCATTACTACCTTTCCCTTGTCCATTACAAATATCCTGTCAGCATGCACCACTTCATCCATATAGTGGGTGATGAGTATGACAGTCATCTTCTCTACATCATTAAGGCCTCTTATGGCCCTGACAACTTCTCTTCTGCCGGACGGATCAAGCATTGCGGTCGGTTCATCCAGGATGATGCATTTGGGATGCATTGCAAGGACGCCCGCAATTGACACTCTCTGCTTTTGACCGCCGGAAAGCTTGCCGGGAGATTTCAGCCTGTGCTCAAGCATTCCTACGGCTCTCAGGCTCTCCTCAACCCTGCTCCAGATCTCTTTTGTCGGAACTCCCAGATTCTCCGGACCAAATCCGACATCCTCCTCGACAACCTGTCCGATTATCTGGTTATCGGGATTCTGGAAGACCATACCGGCACTGCTCCTTACATCCCAGAGCTTGTCCTCATCGGTCGTGTTCATGCCGTTAACAATGACGGTTCCTTCCGTGGGATAGAGGATTGCATTCAGATGCTTGGCAAATGTGGATTTGCCCGAACCGTTATGGCCCAGTATGCCGACAAATTCTCCCTGTCTGACATCTATATTCACGTGATCGAGCGCAGTCGTGACTCCGGTGGGGTTTCCCTCATCGTCACGCCTTATATACTCAAACACCAGATTGTCTGTCTTAACGATATCCATAGACTTTAATTTTACCTTATGTGGTTTGCCCATGCAAGCATAAGGCTTTTCAATTCCTGCAGGCAGTGGTATTCTTTATTCTATGAAGAATCTGATGAACGACAACAAATTCAGGCAAATGGTTTTCTACATCCTGATAGGCATTCTTGCGATCGGTCTCATCTCTGCCATCAGCAGACTTGGCAACGAGACCCTTATTGATTATGCTCAGAACAATCCCGAAACCGCTTATGCCCAGACAGATAACAGCTGGAAGGATGCATACATAAGCGCTCCGGCGGAAGACGATGCCACGGATGCAAATGTACCGTCGGAATGACTACCCTAAACAGCGGAGCTGTCCCCTATTTACCGGAATTGTAAAGGCAGGTGCCTCGGGCACCTGCCTTTCATATTGCTGTTTCTGCAATTATACGAGCTCGATGATAACCTGCATAGCTGCATCGCCTTTTCTCTGTCCGAGCTTGACGATACGGGTATATCCGCCATTACGGTTAGCATACTTGGGAGCGATCTCATCGAAAAGCTTGTTTGTAAGATCAACTTCCTTGACAGATCTCTTCTTGCCCTTGTTCTCTGAAGAAACTTCGGTAACAGGATAGAGAACCTTCATCATCTGACGTCTTGCATGAAGTCTTGAAGGCATGTCCTTCTTTACTTCCTTTTCAACCTCATCATATACGGTAACGGTCACGCCGTTCTCCTTCTTGATAAGATTGCCGTCTGCATCTCTGGTGCTCTCTGAAAGAACCTCTTTGGTCTTCCTGTCGACGATCTGCTTTACTCTCTTGCCGTCCTTGTCCTTGCGGGCAACCTTAACGGTAACCTTAACGTTCTCGAAGTTATCCTTCTCCTTAACAGCAAGTGCGATGAGTCTCTCAGCGATCCTCTGGATCTCCTCAGCCTTAGCTTC
This sequence comes from Lachnospiraceae bacterium, assembly GCA_024682075.1. Lineage (GTDB taxonomy): Bacteria > Bacillota > Clostridia > Lachnospirales > Lachnospiraceae > AC2028. Next base: position 2,774 of record JAIKZQ010000018.1, on the reverse strand, counting down.
GGTGGTAGTGATCCTGCCGTGCTCGATAAGAGCGGTGACCTGGTTTCTGAGAAGTGCTTTTCTCTGATCGGAAGTTCTTCCGAGTTTTCTGTAATGTACTGCCATTTCATTTTCCTTTCTGTGACTGCGGAGTCCAAAAACGCGCCTGTGGTCTTACCGCTCATGAACTTTCTTCCGCGCACGTGACGCGAGGGCGAACGCATCGGAATTACCGCCCTGACGCATATCTGTTAGTTATCTGATGCCTTGAATCCGGATCCGATCTCTTCGAGCTTCTGCTGGATCTCATCAAGTGATTTCTTGCCGAGGTTTCTGACTTTCATCATATCCTCGATGGTTCTCTCGCAAAGTTCAGCAACAGTATTGATGCCGGCACGCTTGAGGCAGTTGAAAGATCTGACCGAAAGCTCAAGATCTTCAATGCTCATGCCGTCAACCTGCTTGCCACCGCCTTCGATTCCCTCGGTAGGAGGAAATACATCAATCTCCTTATCGGAAAGATCCATGAGAAGTCCGAGATGCTCGGAAAGGACCTTTGCTGCAAGGCTTACTGCCTCTTCGGGAGTCATGGTACCCTTTGTGTAGACATCAAGGGTAAGCTTGTCATAATCGGTGCTCTGTCCCACACGGGTGTTCTCAACGGTGGAGTTGACTCTCTCAATGGGAGTGTAGATCGCATCCACTGCGATGGTGCCGATATTGTGATCGCCGGGGCGAACGCTGTCTGCGCCGACATATCCTCTTCCGCTGGTAACGGTAAGCTCCATGTAAAGCTTTGCATTCTTTCCGCAAAGAGTTGCAATCACCTGATCGGGATTAGCGATCTCAATCTCTGAATCATGCTGGATGTCAGATGCCTTGACAACGCCTTCGCCGTTTGCCTCGATGAACATTGTCTTGGGCTCGTTCGAAGAACCGGTATATTTGATTGCAAGGCTCTTGATGTTAAGGATGATCTCAGTCATATCTTCCTTGACACCGGGGATGGTGCTAAGCTCGTGCTGAACACCTTCAACCTTTATCTCGCTTACTGCATATCCGGGAAGTGAGGAAAGCATGATCCTGCGAAGCGAATTGCCGAGTGTAAGACCATATCCTCTTTCCAGAGGCATTATGACAAAGCGGCCGTATCTCTTATCATCGGACTTTTCAATCTTTATTGAAGGTCTTTCAAAATCCGTCACTAAATTTCCCTCCTTATTTTTCCAAATACTTTTTCGGTTAACTGTACTACAGATCCTAAATTAATTACTTGGAATAAAGCTCGACGATAAGCATCTCGTCTACGGGAACATCGATCATCTCTCTGGTAGGAAGATTCTTTACGGTTCCCTTGAAGTTCTCAAGGTTTCCGTCAAGCCACTCGGGAACAAGTCTTCCGCCGGTGACCTCTGCGATCTCCTTATATCTGGTAAGAGACTTTGCCTTCTCGGTAAGTTCGATGACATCTCCTGCCTTTACAAGATAGGAAGGAATGTTGATCTTCTTGCCGTTTACCATTACGTGCTTGTGACCAACAACCTGTCTTGCCTCGCGGCGGGTTCTTGCAAGTCCGAGACGGAACACGACATTGTCAAGACGGCTCTCGAGCATGACCATGAGGTTCTCACCGGTCATTCCCTTCATGCGGTCAGCCTTCTTGTAGTAGTTACGGAAAGGCTTCTCAAGAACACCATAGATGAACTTAGCCTTCTGCTTCTCACGAAGCTGTGTTCCATATTCACTTACTTTCTTGCCAACATGCTGATTCTGACGGTTAGACTTCTTGTCATATCCGAGAACAGCGGGTTCGATGCCGAGTGCTCTGCATCTCTTAAGTACGGGTACGCGATTTACTGCCATTTTTAAAATTCCTTTCTAAATGTAGTTTACAACTCCCGGCTCATCCGAAAGCCTTCATCCTACCGGTTAACAAAAATACAAAACGATTATACGCGACGTCTCTTGGGAGGTCTGCATCCGTTGTGAGGAACGGGGGTCACGTCAGTGATGGAAAGAACCTGAAGTCCTGATGCAGCAAGTGCTCTGATAGCTGCTTCTCTTCCGGTTCCGGGTCCCTTTACGAATACATCCACATCCTTAAGGCCGTGTACAAGAGCTGCCTTTGTAGCGGTTTCAGCAGCAACCTGTGCAGCATAAGGAGTAGATTTCCTTGAACCTCTGAAGCCCAGTCCGCCTGCGCTTGCCCAGCTCAGTGCATTTCCCTGTGCATCCGTAAGAGTTACGATAGTGTTATTGAAGGATGCCTGGATATGTGCCTGGCCATGTTCAACGTTTTTCTTGACACGCTTTTTAGAGCTTGATTTTGAATCTGCCATGATAAACTAACCTACTTTCTGTTATGCGTTAATTACTTCTTCTTGTTTGCAACGGTACGCTTGGGTCCCTTACGGGTTCTAGCGTTGTTCTTGGTGTTCTGCCCACGGACGGGAAGTCCCTTTCTGTGACGTACACCACGGTAGCAGCCGATCTCCTGAAGAGTCTTGATGTTCATCGCAACTTCTCTTCTGAGATCACCTTCGACCATTACTCCCAGCTTGTTAATTGATTCAGTGATCTTCTTCACTTCATCATCGGTGATGTCCCTAACTCTGGTATCGGGATCAACGCCGGCGTCAGCAAGGATCTTGTTTGACGTGGTTCTTCCGATTCCGTAAATGTAGGTAAGACCGATCTCAATCCTTTTATCTCTGGGGAGATCTACACCTTCGATACGAGCCATTACTAAATTCCTCCTAAATGTGATGCCTTTATGCAAAGCATCTGATCATGCA
>JAIKZQ010000016.1 GCA_024682075.1 Lachnospiraceae bacterium | reverse complement strand
GACATTACCTTCAAGTACTTCTCTTGCCACAGCTGCGATATACTCGGGCTTCTTGTTCAGGAAGTTCTTGGATGCCTTCTTGATCAGGTCAGGGGTATGACCGATCTGAACGTTTACCGTAGCATCAACCATGATGTTGATATAGTCTGCGGTGGGAACTGCCGAACTGGTCTTGACATCGATAGGGATCAACTGAAGCTTCAGAACATCTTTCTTCTCAAAGAAAGGAATCTTGATGCCGGCACGACCTATCAGGTATCTGGGTTCCTTATGAAGACCCGTGATGATGAATGCCTCATCAGTCGATGCCTTCACGTAACCGGTGATGAATATTATGATCAGAACGATCAAAATAATTCCTCCGACAACAAATGCGCCAATGTAATCTTCCATTTTCTCCTCACTTTCCGCCGTTTTCCGGCATTGGGTTTCCGGGCTGCGCTGCTCGGTCACTGATTGTTTGGGATGCGGTTCATATCTTCTGTTAAAAAAAAGACCTTTACCGCAACCGTTTAAGTTACAGTAAAAGTCTTGCCTTCTAACTTGATACGGGCTCCCACGATACGGATTATATCCCGTTCGCAGTGCCGGATGACGATCTCAAGCCCGGGGAAAAGTTTCCACCGTTTGGCTACTCCCTTTCACTTAGGAAAATTATATATATAAAACGTTTCCGTGTCAAGAAAAATCGTTTTCACTCATCAGTCCCTGTACAGATCATCAATGACATTCTCACGGAACATCCTTCTCATCGCCACGTACCTGGGGCCCGAGCGCCAGCCCTGATCCACTGACCCTTCACCCACGCATACGATCTGGGCATTCGGATACAGTTCTCTGAGCGTGCAGTATCCGCTGTAGGGAATGTATGTGTGTTCCATCCACAGGCGCTTGAGATTGGGCAGATTGGTCATGTACTCAATGCTGGATACAGAGTTATAGCTGATATTAAGGTCCTCCAGCTCCGTAAGATACTGCATGAAGGAAAAATCAGATACGTTATTTGCAAAGATCTCAAGATATCTGAGCCTCGGCACATACTGCAGTTCCGACAGATCTGTCAGATGCCTGGTTACGGTATCGTCCTTATACTTAACGTTATCGACAAGGATCAAGATCCTGAGTTCCGGCATATATTCAAGGAAACTCAGGTCCGACACATAATTATGTCCGAGATCCAGTGCCACAAGTTCATTACAGTACTTAAGATAATATGCCTCGTCATTATCCATGAAAAAATCTTCGGCAGTAGTCTTAAAAGTACTGAATGCAACGGAATCCGTGCGTATGGTCCAGTGTGAAAGAACTATCTCCCACACTATTTTTATGTCGGGATGCCTGTCCTGGAGTGCTGCGTATCTGTCATTGTCGAGTCCGCAGTCTATCATCACGAGTCTTTCGAGATTGGGAAGCCTGGATATCACTGCATCGATGTCCACATCCCTCACGTCTCTGTGGGAGATATCGACATATGTTGCCTCCCTGTAGATTGCATTTTCCCTGATCCACTCATCGGCTATATCTTCGGATGAAGGACCTTCCGGTTCCTCGGGAATGCTTTCAGGGATCTCTTCCGTCTCCGCATCCTGCAGAATTTCTCCTGTTTCCTGAACCGCTTCCGTTACGGGCACGGGATCTTCGGCTGGCACGGTTGCGGCATTACCGCATCCGGCAAGGACAAGAGCCATCAGATACGAGGCGCATTTCCATATTTTCCTGTGGTCATGATGTGTTATCAACTTAAGCTCCAAAACCCTTTAATAACAAAAAAAGAGAGAGACCAAAGTGGTCTCCCTCTGTTATATCAGAAACATCAAGCATTTACAATCTGTCCGAAATCAGGCTTGAGAGATGCTCCTCCGATAAGTCCGCCATCGATGTTGGGCTTGGAAAGAAGCTCTGCAGCATTGCCTGCATTCATGGATCCGCCGTACTGGATGCGGACTGCATCAGCGGTGGCTGCATCATACATCTCAGCGATGGTCTCTCTGATCATTGCGCAGACTTCTTCAGCCTGGTCAGCGGTTGCGGTCTCGCCTGTTCCGATAGCCCAGATAGGTTCGTAAGCGATAACGAGAGTCTTGACCTGATCAGCGGTAACATCGGTAAGATCCCACTCGATCTGTCTCTTGATCCATTCCTTGTAGGTTCCTGCCTTGCGGAGTGCAAGTGACTCACCGCAGCAAAGGATGGGCGTAAGGCCTGATGCAAATGCCTTCTTGACCTTAGCGTTGATGAGGATGTCATTCTCGCCGAAGATATCTCTTCTCTCGGAATGTCCGATGATAACAAACTCTACGCCAGCCTCTTTGAGCATGGGAGCTGAGATCTCACCGGTAAAAGCACCCTTGTCCTCGATGTAGAAATTCTCTGCGCCTACATGTACGTTGGTTCCCTTGACTGCCTCAGCAACGGGAACAATGTCGATAGCAGGTACGCAGTAAACAACATCTACAGCATCGTTTACAACAAGGTCCTTAAGCTCTGCACAGAGTGCTACGGCTTCTGAAGGAGTCTTGTTCATCTTCCAGTTTCCGGCAATGATTCTTCTACGTGCCATAATTATTCTCCTTATACTAAACGGGTTCTGACGAGTATATTTTAATTGCTTGCCTATGCCTTCGCTTTTCGGTGCTCCGTCAGTCCTCGCATAACCTAAATCGCCCTCGGCCAACTCACGACGCTCGCGCTAAGAGGCGCGAGCTGCTCAAACAGTGGCCTCGGGAACCGATTTATGCTCGGACACTTCGCACCGGCTCAGGCGGGCAGCACAATTAAAATATACTCGCCAGAACCCTGTTATCAATAAATCAATACAGATTACTTATCGTCTGCAGCATCAACTCCGGGAAGCACCTTGCCCTCAAGGAACTCAAGGGAAGCACCGCCGCCGGTGGAGATGTGGCTCATCTTGTCGGCATAACCAAGCTGGTTAACAGCTGCTGCGGAATCGCCGCCGCCGATGATGGTGGTAGCATCGGTATCTGCAAGAGCCTGTGCTACAGCTTTGGTACCTGCTGCAAGAACGGGATTCTCGAATACGCCCATAGGTCCGTTCCATACAACGGTCTTAGCGGTCTTGACAGCCTCAGCATAAAGAGCCTGGGTCTCAGGTCCGATATCAGCGCCTTCCTTGTCTGCAGGGATGGCATCAGCCTTAACAACCTCGGTCTTGATGTCGGGATTGTCGATAGGATCAGGGAATGCGTCGATAAGAACAGTATCAACAGGAAGAAGAAGCTTCTTGCCGTTCTTCTCAGCCTTTTCGATCATCTCCTTGCAGTAATCGATCTTGCTCTCGTCAAGAAGTGACTTACCTACTTCATAACCCTTAGCCTTAAGGAAGGTATAAGCCATTCCGCCGCCGATGATGAGGGTATCACACTTCTCAAGGAGATTGTTGATGACGTTGAGTTTGTCAGCAACCTTAGCGCCGCCGAGGATTGCTACGAAAGGACGAACGGGATTCTCAACTGCATTTCCGAGGAAGTCGATCTCCTTCTGCATGAGATATCCTACTGCACAGTTGCCGCCCTTCTCGCGGACATACTTGGTAACAACGGAAACAGATGCATGAGCTCTGTGAGATGATCCGAATGCATCGCATACATAGTCATCGCAAAGATCAGCAAGTTCCTTGGCAAAAGCCTCACCGGCCTTCTCGGGCTTGTTCTCTTCTTCCATGCGGAAACGGGTATTCTGAAGGAGGATGACATCGCCTTCGCTCATAGCGTTAACAGCAGCTGTGGTAGCTTCGCCGGTAACGGTGTAATCAGCGATGAACTTAACTTCCTTTCCAAGTTTCTCGGAAA
>JAIKZQ010000005.1 GCA_024682075.1 Lachnospiraceae bacterium | reverse complement strand
CACATTATCTCTGTCTCTCAGAACATAGTCAGCGCATTTGCCTACGATCACACACGATTCCTGATCTGCAAGATTTCTGATTATCTCGCATTGATATTCAAACAGCCTGTCATCGGAAACGAACTTTTCATTTCTGGCTATATAATTCCTCGATCTTGGAAGTCCTCTGAGGAATCCCGAAAATCCGCCGTTTGTCCTGATCTTCTCATTGACAGCATTGAAAACATTTTCATCCAGTCCGCTCAGCTGGCTTGCAAGCGTAAGGATCCTGTTCTCATAACAGTGAATCCCGAGATCATGAGCAAGAAGTGATGCTATCTCTTTTCCACCGGATCCGAATCCTCTCGCAAATGTAACAACAAATCTTTTCATCTAAACCGCCTCCTGTTTTAACCGGCAAGATATCTGCTCAGGAATTCTCTTGTTCTGGGGTTCTTGGGATTTGTGAAGAGTTCCGACGGAGGAGCATCTTCAGCAACCAATCCTCTATCCATGAAGATCGTTCTGGTGGATACGTCCCTTGCGAAAGCCATCTCGTGCGTAACAATGATCATCGTAAGTCCGGTGGTCGCAAGTTCCTTCATGACATTCAGGACCTCTCCTACCATCTCGGGATCCAGTGCGGATGTTGGTTCATCAAAAAGCAGAACCTCAGGATTCATGCAGAGTGATCTTGCTATTGCGACACGCTGCTTTTGTCCGCCTGACAGCTGAAAAGGTTTTGCATGTATGTACGGTGCCATCCCTACTTCCTTAAGATGATTGATTGCTCTGTCAAATGCCTCTTCCTTGGATATGCGGAGAACCTTTCTGGTACATATCATGCAGTTCTGAAGTACCGTCATGTTATTGAAGAGATTAAAGGATTGGAAAACCATCCCCACCTTCGCACGATATTCGTTGATGTCTCGCTGGACATCTCTGATCTCTTTTCCATGGTACAGGATCTTTCCGGCTGATTGTCTCTCAAGCTTGTTGATGCATCTTAAGAATGTTGATTTTCCGGATCCGGAGGAACCTACAATACATATGATCTCTCCTGCATTTACATCCATATCTATTTTCCGGAGAACTTCATGTTTTCCGAATGACTTACTGAGATCCTTGATGCTGATAACTGTTTCACCCATAATCCGTCTCCCTACTGATTGTCCATATATTCAACCGCCAGTGCATAATCGGTCTTGTCTTTGAGTTTTTTCTCGAGCATGTTGAATAACTTGTTAAAGAAGAAACACAACACGAAATAGATCACGGCTATTACGAGATAACTTTCAAAGTACTTGTAGTAGTTGCCTCCGACGGTCTTAGCTGCCATGAAGAGTTCCTGTACGGCTATTACATTCAGGACCGAAGTCATCTTGAGATTGGTTAAGAATGTATTGGCCATTTCGGGAATGATGTTTTTGAAGGCCTGAGGAAGTACGATGTAGAGCATTGTTTTCATGGGTGACATGCCCATTGCCCATGCTCCCTCTCTCTGACCGATATCTATGGATCCGATACCCGCTCTTACAGTCTCGGCCATATATGCGCCGGTATTGAGAAGGGTTACCAGGATTCCCGCAAAGACAGGTTGCATATCCACACCCAGCTGCCTGATGCCGTAGTATATGATCATCGCCTGAACGATCATGGGAGTGTCACGAAAAACCTCCACGTATGCTCCCGCTATCATCTTAAGGATCCTTACAAATATCTTCTTGACAACGTTATCTCCCTCGCCGGATTTCATATCCTGGATGATCCCTATTACATATCCGAGTACGAAACCGAGTATCGTTCCAAGAACTGCTATGTACAGCGTCAGCTTAGTACCGTCCAGAAACATTTTCAGATATTTATTTGTCAGATATATCATCCACTCGAGGGATGTCTGGGGATCTTCTATTCCCGAAAATAAGTATCCCATAGTCAATTCATCCTTTTATATTGTCTGCCGGGATATTTTCCCGGCAGACTGTATTAAAGCTTAGTTTGCAGCAGGCTGCTGTCCTATTACTCTTTCCATAAGCTCGTCCATTGCTGCTTTGTCGTTCCATCCCAGTGCATCCATTGCTTCCTGGATCCTGTCGCGAAGTGCGGTGTCATCTTTTCTTGTTGCTATACAAACATTTACCATTTCTTCATCACCAACGAAACTGTCATCTTCATCAAACGTAATGATCATAAGGTCACTATTGGTAAGAAGTGCGGACTGTGCAGTAGGAAGATCTACGATACAAACATCTGCAACACCGTTTGATACTGCCATGAAGCACTCGGAAGTAGTCTCAAAGTTCATTCCTGTCTCTGCGCCTTCAATCTGATCAAGAAGGGGAATCCAGCCTGTACCCAGCTGTGTGCTGACCTTGCATCCTGTTCCGAAGAGATCTGAAAGTCCGGTAACGCCTGAGTAAGGACCATCCTTCTTTACAACGATGCAGTTATCTCTGTAGTAATAAGGAGTGGTGAATGAATATGCCATCTCTCTTTCTGCGGTGCGTCCCATTCCGGCGATGATACAGTCATAATCTCCCGCATCCATTGATATACCGATCGACGACCATTCAACCTTGTGTATCTCGAGATCCATTCCGAGCTGATCTGCTATCATCTGGGCAACTGCAACATCATATCCATATGCATAAAGTGTTGAATCATAAATAGGGACTGCTGTGCTTCCGTCAGGAGTTGTCGCTGCATCCTGTGTCCAGTTGAACGGAGGATACGCGCACTCCATTCCGACTCTGAGAACAGGCTTCTCTTCACCGGATCCGCCTGCCTCAGTTGTTGCTGCTGTCTGGCCGGCTGAAGTTGTCACAGAGCTTCCGGTGGAACCTGATGCTCCGCCACAGCCTGCAAGGGCCATGGTCATGGATGCTGTGAGCACAGCGGTTAAAATGCTTTTTCCGAATCTGATCATTTTTTTCATAACTTTTTCCTCCTTGTCACGTTTTTCAAAAAACATGGCTTTTAATCAGAAAAGGCGCTGCGAAATTTTTGTTTCGTCAGCGCCTTTGCTTGAAATGGATTCTACGCATAGATATATCAACTTACAACGTGCGATGTGCACAATCTGTATGAGCATTTTGCACAACGGTCACAAAAACATCAGTCTCTTCACCAAAATACAGTTCAGCAGGTCGAGATATTCCATGTAATCCGAGATCTCAATTTCAAGCAATTCCTCAATTTTCTTCAGTCTGTAAACAAGTGAATTCCTATGGATAAACAATGCCTCCGCAGTCTTTGCACTATTGAATCCGTTCATGTAATATGCAAGCAATGTCTCTTGCAGAAATGTTCCGTTTGCATGATCATACTCTTCCAATTTGCTCAATTTGTTATTGCAGTAATTCAGTATTTCCCTCTGATCGTTTCCCCGGAACATATATTTATATATGCCCATGGAACTTGAACTCAATACTTTTTTGCCGGAAGGATTGGGAAGCAGATCCTTCTTAGGTATAAGGCTTTTTGCCTCCTGATAACTCTGACCGTACTTGGACGGATCCTTGTAAGCAGTTCCGAGTATGCACGTGGAACATATATGCCCTTTAAACATCGGTGATTCATCAAGTTTTCTCAACATCTTTTCCAGTTCGTGCTCGACCTCTTTGTTTTCTTTTGCCTCAAAAAGAAGAACGAATTTATTCAAAAACTTCATGAACATCGGGTGACCTTTCATCTTTACGATTTCCTGATTAAGACAGTTGGAATAGTATTCGTAAAGATGTTCATCCTGTTCCAGATTGACGCCGTAGGTTCTGTCTACAGCAATTATTCCAACCCTGTATGGTTTGCTGAAATCAAGTCCGAACTGTCCCGATATCTTCTCGACATATCTGCCATTTACGTCATATCCGAACAGAAGGTTATACAAGTAATCACCGGTGCGTTTATTCATGATTCCGGTTTCGAGGATAAGATTTCCGATACTCTGGTCTATGTCTACAAATGTCGCTCCTTTCCAGCGCACGTAGAAAAGAGGAAGTGAAAGATCATTTGCTCTTTTAATTATGCTTTTTGGGATGGGTTCATTATCATCTACAACGGATATCGCAAGCCCCGATATTCCAAGGTCGTTGAGTTCATCCATACTCTTCCTGACT
>JAIKZQ010000012.1 GCA_024682075.1 Lachnospiraceae bacterium | reverse complement strand
CTACAAATCATCACTTATGGTTTTAAGAAGCTGTGCAGAAAATCTGGCCTGGGGCGTACCCGGTGAAAAGAAGACCATGTATGAGCAGAAGATCATTTCGGAGACGGACCGCCTGAACGAAGCAACTGAAAAGATCCTCTCCTTCTACAGAACAGGCGCCGCGGGATATGAACCCGTTTCCGAGACAATTGATGCATCTGAGGTATGCAAAAAACTGATAGAAAAATATGAAAATATATACGCAGAAAGAAAGCTTGAATGGAAAGTGGATGATGCAGATAAATTCGAATTTGAGGGAGATACGGTTCTGTTTTCAATGGCAATGGATAATCTCATCGGAAACGCCGCTAAGTATGCTGCGAGCGGTTCTGCAGTCGTTATCAGGACGAACAGTTCAGGCATGACTCTTGAGAACAAGTGGAATCCCGTAGATAAATTCATTAAGAAACCAAATCTTTTCTTCGATGCATTCGTCACGGGCGATGACACTCCCGGAAGATCCAATTCCGGTCTTGGACTCAGCGTTGCAAAGGACCTTCTTAATCGCATGAAGCTTAAGATCACCGCAAAGCCGGACCGGGAAAAAGTCACCTTCGAGATCAGAAAGAAATAAAATGGTCAACATGTCCAACGTCATGGCTGTCCGCTCCGCACAGGCCTCACAGAAGGCAGCAGAAAGCAAAGCAGAAAATGTAACCACGAAAAAGCGCTCGCAAAATGCGGGCGCTTTTCCAATCTCATATAGATATTACCGTAATTTTCACTTATAATACTCTACTCCGTTCACTTCCACGCCCACATATTCATCAGGATCTATAATCTCTCCGAAGATAAGGTAGGCCCGATCATCCGATTTGTAAGAATGCATGCGTCCGTTACTTCTTTCCAGAGTAACTCTTTCTCCGGTATCCTTTATAAAGGTCACGGCCCTCAGTTCTGGAATTAATGATGGATCATCGACATAAAGTTCAAAAGATGACATATATATCTGTCTGCCGTCGCTGCTGTATAGTGTATTGCATGTGACATTTGGTGCAAAGCTTGCAGTGAAGCCGATTCCGTCAAAATAATTGGTGATTTCCTGATCTCCTCCATAAAACACGTCGGACAGTTCCGGATCTCTTCCGTAGAAATAATCTTCGGCAAATGTATGAATATCATTCATATAAAATTCCACGTGGATGTCCTTTTCAAGATCTATCCCATCACATTCGATGATTGAAGACTTTCGGATATCATCACGTCCTCGGATCTCGCTAAGATCCTCATAACCATAACTGCCAAATATATAAGGAATCGATATATCCTCCATCCAGTGAAACGGTCCTTTGCTCCCGTCTGCATATGACAGACATCCGTAAGGCCAATAATGCAACCGGTTAAAATGCCCCCTTCCTGTTTCACTGATTGCCTCAGCTGTATAGATGATCATTACGTTATGACCATCAGAGAGCAACATGTCCAGTGTTACGCGGAAGTCATCATTTTCCATAACCTGATTCATTACTGCATCGGGATTGTGTTGTTCGATCAGATCAGCCCCGGCTATATAGTGTTCAACATTATCACGATGAATAAACGCGTTTATTGTGAATGCACATACCGGGACAGCTATCAGTATAGTTGCAGCAATGATTGCAGCTTTATATCCTATTTTTATCAGGCTGTGACTATTATACTGTTCGGATTCGGATATATATTTTTCATCAATTCCGTTTATAGCCTGAACCATGTCTATCTCATTCATACCGATACTCCCTTCTTCTCCAGATACTTTCTAAGACTCTCTCTTGTGCGATGAAGTGATGTTTTTATCTTGCTTTCGGAAAAGCCATATCTTTCGGATATCTCAGATATACTCTCACCAAACCAGTAGTGCCTTACGAAGATCATTCTTTTATCCCTTGAAACAGAACCGAGAAATTCATTTATAAGTTTTTTCAAGGTATCATCAGATATTTCTGCCGTTCTAAGAGGATCAGGTATGCATTCTTCCATTTCATGAGTCAGTTCCACTACCATACCGTCCCGCTTGGACGTATTGTTTTTTCTGATGATGTCGATTGCTGTATATCGGCATATCCTTACCAGAAACGGATACAGATCATCCGGCTTATTTGGCGGTATTGATTTCCAGGCTTTCAGGAAAGTGTCATTCACACACTCCTCTGCATCCCTCTTGTCGGAAAGAAGCGTTGATGCCAGTCGTAGCAGTTTTACGGCATATTTCTGAGATGCATACTCAGAAGCCTCTTCCCTGCGTGCCAGATACAGCTCCACTATTTCATTGTCTGTCATAACATCCTTCATCAGG
>JAIKZQ010000053.1 GCA_024682075.1 Lachnospiraceae bacterium | reverse complement strand
CGGAGGTCAATCTTGTTAAAAAGGATTGTCATGATATGGCAATCATATCTCATACAGGCGGAACTACAGGCGAACCGAAAGGATGTGTTTTCTCGGATTATAATGTAAATGCTGAAATATGGCAAATTGTTAAGTCTATGTCCAATAACCGACAGGAGACTATGATGGCAGTTTTACCCCCATTTATAAATTATAGTCTTGTTAACTGTATGTTGGAACCGTTGAGCATAGGATTGAAAACTGTATTGATCCCTAAATATGAGCCATCTCAATTTGCTAACTATGTCAAAAAGTATAAGGTGAACCATGTTAATTCAATTCCACCATATTGGGAGGCATTACTTAATATACCGTCAATAGAAAAGAGCGATTTTTCGAATTTACGTTACCTGTTCTATGGCGGAGAAGCCATGCCGTTGGAAACAGAAGAGGCAGTCAACAGAATTCTGAAAAAATGCGGAGCTCCATTAAAACTCCAAAAAGGACTTGGCATGACAGAGTTTACCAGCGCTGCAACAGCTACATATAAGGAACTGGATGATATAGAAAGCGTTGGAATACCTCTTGTGAAATCGATATGTAAGATAGTGGATCCGGATGATTATACTGAAAAACGATATAACGAAGAGGGAGAAATATGTATATCTGGTCCTACACTTATGAAAGAGTATTATGACAATAAAGAGGAAACGGATGAACTTATTAAGATTCATAAGGATGGACAGCGATGGATCCATACTGGCGATTTGGGATACATTAATGATTCGGGAGAGGTATATATCACTGGAAGGATAAAGAGAATAGTTATGACAAAAGGTAATGATGGTCAGCCTACTAAACTTTTCCCAGACCGAATAGAAAAGGCATTAGATTCTGATCCGATAGTTGAGTTATCTTGTGTAATCGGTGTTCCGCATAAAATCAGAATTAATTATCCCAAAGCGTTTGTTGTTTTGAAAGATGGCATTCCTCAGAGCGAAGAGACCAAGCAAAGTATACTTAACAGTTGTAAATCAGCACTACCTGAGTACATGGTTCCAGATGAAATAGTATTTCGCACTGATTTGCCGCGTACTTCACGTGGTAAAGTAGATTATAGGGCTTTAGAAACAGAATATTCAAATTAGAAATGTTTGAAAAAGTGTTACCGCAGACGGTGGCGATTGATCAGAAAAAGAAGAAGGATCACACCCATATTTTGCATGGTTTTCAGCGCTTCTACAAGAAAAGTATAAGAAATACAAATAAGTTACCGGTTAAACATCAAAGAGCGTTTCATGTCGATATGATCATAAGCTATGACACATTTCATCCCCGGACTATTCCTTCGCCAGCTCAGCTATCCTTTCGGAAAATGAAATATGTCTGCCCTTTGCAGTCCCTGATTTAGAAGTATACTTTTTCAGGGGACTGATTGCTGAGCTGACTTCTTCGTAGCACTTTTCGCAGATGTTCTTGCTGAGTCCTGCTCCTGTTCCGACAGTTATAATGTCGTCTTTTGAAATGCCTGTTCCTTTTCCGTTAACGGATGTCGTCTGTTCTCCCCAGTATGTGTCGCTGTATGTAAGGTCATATGCCGGAGCGAGACGCCATCCTTTTTCTTCTGAATAGGTAAATGAGAAATTTTTGGCATGATCATCCTTGTTATGGGCAAGCACATTAAAACACATTGTCCTGAATAGCTGTTCCTTGTCCTCACGGTTGTCTTTAGTGAGGAGCCTGACCAGCTTGAAAAGAGATTCATAATTACAGGATGGTGCTCTGAAGTCGGCCTCCAATAATGCTGCCATTGTTATGGTGAACAGCTTGCCGCTTTTGATTCTGTCGAATCGCTTAGTCTTGAAATATCCGTCACATATGGATGACTTAATAAGCTGTGAGTCGGACATTTTTATTCCGGCTTTTTTAGCACAGGTGTAATAGTCGTATTCCATTTTTCCGCTTTCGGCCGGATCGTTTTTGGATGGGAATTTTATGATCCACTCTTTGCCTGCTTCTGATATGAGAATCTTGGGTCTTGTGCCACCGCTTGATGCCCCAATCTTGTATATCAAGTCGAATGCATCGGAATCCCCTGCGGATAAGAGCTTTTCACACTCCATAGCAATAGTGTCTATATCCATTTCGGCATCTGCAATGTCAAAATCCGCTTTTTTGCAAGGGTGATATTCCAGCGCCCCCATTCCGGAACTGCCGATATACGCAAGCCTGTCCAGAGTCTTTATGTTTTCTCTTTTGATTCCTATGGATTCCAGATATCTGTCCAGAAGAAGCCTTCCCCATGCATCGGGGAGACAGTCAGCGAAAACTCCGAATAAGCCTTCAAAACGATCTCTGGTTCTTTCGTGCGGGACAAAAACATTTCTGTTAAGCGGAAGAGAGAGTGGACTGATGGAAAATCCGTTCCTGATCCACTCTTCGCTGTACTGGAATGCTATGCGTCTGTCCGGCATCTCGGCAAGTGTGCCGACTGTATTTCCGTGGTAAAGAACCTCAAGAGTTCTGTTGTCTGTCATTGATTACCTCCTCTATGCTGGCATAGACAGGTTCGGTGAAAAGATCATTTATCTCATTGATCAGTCCCAGTTCCATTGAGAGTTTGATGAAAGACTCCAATGATATCTGTCCGGTCTGTTCGAATTTGCGCAGTGAAGCATAGCTGACATTGCTTCTTGCGGCCAGCTGCTTCTGAGTGATCTTTTTTCTTTTCCTGACGGATTTCATTCTTCCGGCAAGCCTGAGCATAACGTCCTGGGGAGTATCCCACATAAAATCCATTATTCTTCTCCTTTTATCATTGCTATTATAATAGCAAAAAGCGTTAATATTTGCAAAAAAATGCTATTATAGTCGCGATACATATATCTGCAGTCCATTTCTGTTTGTTGTATAATATCTTTATTATCAGATCACAGGATGGCGGGAGAGCCTTACTGTACAAATAATATATTGAGGGATAAACATGAGCTTCATTATTTCCGGTGACATACACGGAACAATAGATATCGACAAGATCATAGATTTCTTCGCTGAACATGAAGATGAATACACCGCAGATGATTATCTTATTATCTGCGGCGATGTCAGTGCCTGCGCATTTCTGGATGACGAGGAAGTGAAGGTGCGAAAGATTCTTCAGGAACTACCCGTCACCACACTATTTATAGACGGCAATCATGAACATTTCGGAAAACTTAATTCATATGCTGTCATAGACTGGAATGGCGGCAAGGTGCATATGATCACTGATAAGATCATTCACCTGATGCGCGGTCAGGTTTTTGAGGTGAACAGCAGAAAGCTCTTCACGTTCGGAGGAGCATACAGCATAGATAAATACAGACGAAGAGAAGGCATTTCCTGGTTCCCCGAAGAAATACCGACTATGGAAGAATATGAAGAGGGCTGGGAGAATCTTGAAAAGGCAGATTTCAAAGTGGATTACATCTTCTCCCATACCGCCCCTGGGGAGGTAGCGGCATATATGGGGTACGGAGAAATGTCCGATGACGAAGCCGAACTCAGACAGTACTTACAGAGAGTTGCGGACAACACTGAATTTACAGCGTGGTATTTCGGACATTTCCATACCGATGATGTGGTGAATGATACTTTTTATTGTCTGTATGACGAACTGATAGTTGTGTCTTAATCTTCCCCGAATATCTGTCTTCTGAAAGGAAGCAGTGCATTATAGAGTGCAAATCCCAGTACAAAGCAGCTCATGATCTCGCCTGCACCGACAGTTATCATGAAGAACGTAACTCCTGAGAAGATGCCCCATGATCCTTCGAAGCCGTATACGTAAGCAAGCACGAAAGGAACGATCAGGGTGTTTGCCACGATGGGAGGGATGGGAGCAAGGAACATGCTCTTTTTTCCGGGCACGAAATTCCATTTTCCATCTGCACGCTTATGCGTAAGGAGATAGGTAAATATTCCACCCAGAAGTGTTGCAAGAGATCCGAAGATGACATCGAGAGGATGGCATCCGGTCAGGATATTGCTCAGCACGCATCCGACGAAGAGCCCGGGAATCGCAGCAGGCGTGAATGCGGGTAAAATTGTAAGTGCTTCGGAAAAACGGATCTGGATAACCCCGTTTGCGAGGTTGAGTGAACCGGCTAAAACGGTCAGCACGGTGTAGAGGGCAGCGATCATCGCTCCCTGGGTGATAAGTAAGAGACTTTTTTTCATTTTTCTTTTCCTCTAGTTTTGTTTCGAGGAACAGTCATAAAGAAATTGACATATTTGCGAAGGATGTTTATCGTAGTGCGAGGAAAAAAACGTAGACAATGCGGGCATTGTCGAGGATTTTTGTCGAAGCAATACAATGAACAGACAAGTAAATATGAAATTTATTTTTGGACTGTTCCGCAGTCAGGAAGGTTTCGAACTGACTTGATAAATGCTATAATGTCTCGGTGAGACACAATGGACATATTATA
Organism: Lachnospiraceae bacterium; assembly: GCA_024682075.1. Lineage (GTDB taxonomy): Bacteria > Bacillota > Clostridia > Lachnospirales > Lachnospiraceae > AC2028. Next base: position 56,145 of record JAIKZQ010000053.1, on the reverse strand, counting down.
TGATATGTAAGATTATGTCTACTAAATTATTTGTAAAATAACATTTCGGAGAAGGACAATGTACGCAATAGATTTTTCCAAGCCGGTCAAAGTATATTTCGTTGGTATCGGCGGCATCAGCATGAGCGGTCTCGCAGTGATCCTGAAGCGTGCGGGCTTTGACGTTGCAGGTTCCGACAGGGACAGGTCGGAAGTTACCGCGAATCTTGAAAAAGAAGGCATTAAGGTCTTCTACGGACAAAAGGAAGAAAACATATCGGATGACATAGACGTCGTAGTGTTTACCGCTGCGATCCATCCTGACAATCCCGAGTACAGGGCGACCGAGCGTCTGGGCATTCCCCATCTTACAAGGGCAGAGCTTCTCGGGCAGCTCATGCGTAATTACGGAACATCGATCGCGATAAGCGGAACGCACGGCAAGACCACCACCACATCGATGATAAGCGAGATCCTTCTTGCAGAGGATGCCGATCCCACGATAACGGTTGGCGGCATGCTTCCTGCGATCGGCGGAAATATCAGGGTCGGAGGTCGTGGCTATTTTGTCACCGAGGCATGCGAGTACACGAACAGCTTCCTGTCATTTTTCCCCGATATAGCCCTTATACTTAATGTAGAAGAAGACCACCTCGACTTTTTCAAGGATCTTGATGACATCAGGGCATCCTTCAGAAAGTTTGCAGACCTCCTTCCCGAAAACGGCACACTTATCATAAATGCCCAGATAGAGAACCTTTCATATTTTACTGACGGCCTTAAGTGCAATTTCCTTACCTTCGGTAAAAAGAGTGAAAACGTGACTCCCGACTATTATGCGGAGAACGTTGAAACCGATGCGCTCGGCAATCCTTCTTTTGACATATATGTGAAGGGCGAGAAGGCAGTAAGCGTTAAGCTTTCAGTGCCCGGTGAGCATAACATCCTGAATGCCCTTGCAGCCTGTGCATTTGCGGACAGTGTAGGAATCGACAGGAGTGTCACTGCCGAGGCTCTCGGAAGATTCGAGGGAACGGACAGAAGGTTCCAGAAGAAGGGCAGGATCGCGGGCGGTGTCACGCTGATCGATGATTATGCACATCACCCCACAGAGATAAGGGCTACGATGAAAGCGGCTCAGGCCATGGAAAAGAAGAACCTCTGGGTCGTGTTCCAGCCCCATACCTATTCAAGGACCAAGGCATTCTTCGATGATTTTGCGGATGCGCTGAGCATGGCCGACAAGGTGGTCCTGGCAGACATATATGCCGCGAGAGAGACCGACACTCTCGGAATGAGCTCGAAACTTTTGGCCGAAGCGATAGCGAAAAGGGGTACCGAAAGTTATTATTTTCCCTCTTTTGAGGAAATTGATAAATTCCTCCTGAAAAATTGCCAAGAGGGAGATGTGTTGATAACTATGGGTGCCGGAGATGTGTATAAAATAGGTGATTCGCTGATCGGCACATGATCTTTCCACCATATCCACGGGTTTTCGATTTTAGTAAATTGAAAATACCGTGGATTATTTAATTTCCGTGTGGATATCTTTTTTCAGGTTTTATGCGGATATTGCAGGTGTTATCCACTTAATGCACTTAATCCACATTTTGAAAGCAGTTTTTCCACAGACCGGTCCCGATTTATAAATCGTCATTTTGTCCATATAAAAAAACGTCCCCTATGTGATATAAAAGATGATGTCGCATCGCCTGCTTTTTGGCGAAAGATTTTGCGACGATTGGGGGACGCACTTTGTCACAGTTTACGATCTATCAGGACAGCTACATAAATGCAACGATCCTGTCGAACAGGTTCATTGATGAATACATGACGGATGCCAACGATGCACAGCTTAAGGTGTATCTGTATCTTGTGCGCATGATGAGCGCGAATCTTTCCACGTCCGTGACTGACATTGCGGACAGGTTCAACTATACCGAGAAGGATGTGCTCAGAGCGTTCAAATACTGGAAGGGCAAGGGGATACTGGATCTCGACATGGACGAGACCGGTAATCTTACCGGCGTTCATCTTAAGAATCTGTGCAAGTGCGAGAGCGTCGGCCCCTCAGTTGAAGAGACTCACAGGCCGCAGCTCCTCATCACTCCCCAGACGATCGTCTCATCCCTCGGAAAGCAGACGGTTTTCGAGGAAAGCGAAGTTGCAAAGGCCGAAGAGACCGTACCTGCAAAGCCTGCTTATTCTGCGAAGAAGGTCAGGGAATTCAAGGAATCTCATGCTGCTTCTGACAACGGGATCGATATTTTCTATCTCGCTGAGGAATACCGGAAAAAGCCTCTTTCTCAGTCTGATGTCAACACCATAATATACATTGTTGATGAACTCGGATTTGATGAAGAAATGTTTGATCACCTCCTCCAAACCTGTGCATCAAGAGACAAATGCGATTTCAGATACATTGAAAAGGTTGCGATCTCCTGGAAGGAGAAAGGGGTAAAGACTCCGGAAGAAGCAGACCGCCTGGGCGGCAGGTACGACAAGAAGGTCTATGAGATAATGAGACAGCTCGGCAAGACCGGCAACAGTCCCACGGACCGTGAAGTGACATACATCACGAAGTGGACCGATGAATACGGTTTTTCCGATGAACTGATAATGGAAGCCTGCGGACGTACCGTTATGGCTGTCGATAAGAACAGATTCCAGTATGCGGACAGCATACTTAAAAGCTGGAAGGAAAACGGGGTCGGCACTCTGAAGGATGTTGAGGAACTCGACAAGTCCTTCAGCCGTAAGAGCTCGGCAAAGCCTTCCAAGGGAGATTCATCCACCGCGGGAGCGGATTCATCCAACAAGTTCAACAGGTTCACTCAGAAGACTTACGATTTTTCCGAACTTGAAAAGAAGCTTGTCAAGAATTAAAGGGGGAAAACGGATTTTCAGATGGCACTACAGAATGCGTCCTATGAAAAGATTCAGGAAGAATACCTGCGCATAAGAACCGAGAACGACAGGCTCTATGATGAGAGGCTTAAGAAGGTGTATGCGGATCATCCGGAACTTAAGGAGATGGATGATAATATTGCAGACCTTCTCCTTAAGAAGGCTTTCTGTGCACTCAAGAGCGATGAAGGCCCTGATGCCGAGCGTGCGGTTGATGAGCAGGTCGCTGCAGCCCATGCAAAGAGGGACGAAGCCGCAAGGGCAGCAGGCGTCGATCCTTCGTATCTTAACAAGATCTATACATGCCCCGATTGTCACGATACGGGTTACATAGAGAGTGAGAGCGGACCTGCACGGAAATGCAAGTGCTTCAGGAAGAGAGAATCGGAACTCCTTCTGAAGGACTCCGGAATGGCTCAGATGCTGGAAAAGAACAATTTTTCAGTCATGAGGACCGATATCTTCGAAGGAGAGACAAAGGAGCATTTCCTTAAGGCTGTCGAATTTTGTAAAGGTTTCATAAACTCCTTTGATACCGACTACCGAAATATCATGTTTTGTGGTACAGTAGGTACCGGCAAGAGCTTCCTTAGCTCCTGCATAGCTGATGAACTGCTCTCCACCTATCACAGCGTGGTGTACATGAGCGCCAAGACTCTTTTCGATTCTCTGGCCGAGGCACAGTTTTCCGATGAGAAGAAGCCCGAGGCAGAAGCGATAAGAGACCGTATTTACGGCTGTGACCTTCTCATAATCGATGATCTCGGAACCGAGATGACAAATTCTTTTGTGGGAACGGAACTTTTTACGATCATAAACGAGAGATACAATTCCAGAAGATCCGTGATAATCTCCACGAATCTCGAGCTTTCTCTCTTAAGGGACCGTTATTCTGACAGGATCTTTTCCAGACTGACGGGCTCATATGATATCTTGAAACTAAGCGGACCTGATTTAAGATCCGTATTATAGGAGATTATTTTATGCCCAAGCATGAAGAAAAAAGAAACCTCGAAAGCATACCCGTAGGATCCCTCGGGATCATCACTTTAGACGGGTGCAGGCCTCTTGCGGAGATGGTCGATTCATATCTGGTCAAGTGGCGTGAGGAAAGGGAGAGTGAGCACAAGGGTTCGCTTGCTTTCTCAGGTTATCAGAGAGATTCATATCTCCTCAAGGCAAGGGTGCCGAGATTCGGTTCCGGCGAAGGCAAGGGTGAGATACTTGAATCCGTGAGAGGAACGGACCTTTACATCCTCGTTGATGTCCTCAACTATGCCGAGACATATTCTCTTTGCGGACATACCAATCATATGTCACCCGACGATCATTTTCAGGATCTTAAAAGGATCATTGCGGCAGTCGGAGGCAAGGCCCGCAGAATCACGGTCATCATGCCTTTCCTGTATGAGAGCCGCCAGCACAAGAGGACAGCACGTGAATCCCTCGACTGTGCAATAGCACTTCAGGAACTCGTGCACATGGGCGTCGACAATATCATCACCTTTGATGCGCATGACCCCAGAGTTCAGAATGCGATACCTCTGAACGGATTTGAGACCGTGCAGACACCTTATCAGTTCATTAAGGGTCTTCTCCGTCACGTGAAAGGACTTCAGATCGATTCCGATCACATGATGGTCATCTCCCCCGATGAAGGCGGAATGAGAAGAGCCATCTATATTGCGAACGTTCTCGGAATAGACATGGGTATGTTCTACAAGAGACGTGATTACAGGAAGATCGTAAACGGCAGGAACCCCATCATCTCTCATGAGTTCCTCGGAAGTGATGTTGCGGGCAAGGACATGATCATCGTGGACGACATGATCTCCTCCGGAGATTCCGTTCTCGAAGTAGCTTCGATGCTCAAGGAAAAGCACGCAAGAAACATCTTCGTGTTCTCCACCTTCGGTCTTTTCACCGGCGGACTTGCGAAGTTCGATGAGGCATACAAGAAGGGCAACATTTCAAGGATCCTCACCACAAACCTGATCTACCAGACTCCAGAGCTTCTTGAGAAGGAATGGTACATCAGCTGCGATCTGAGCAAGTACATCGCATACATCATCGATACTCTGAATCACGATTCTTCCATCTCGGATCTTCTCAATCCCAATAAGAGGATCCAGGACATCGTTCAGAGATACAATTCCGGCGAGCTTGAGATGGATGTCTGATCCGGTAAGCAGTTAACATCGGACGTGCAGGTTATCCTGCACGTCTTTTTTGTGCGTGCAAAAAGGGAGGGTTTTGTTTGCGCGTCTCATTTTTGTGCGTAAAGGGTCAAATTGATGTACAATATAACTTATGAGGGTAGGAGGATGACTGATGGAAACGGAGTATCCGGTGAAAAAAGAATATTTTGAAACCGTTAATGGCAGAGGACAGACTATCAGGGGAGTCCTTTTCAGACCGGATGAAGAAGGCGGGAAATATCCGACCGTGATCTTTTCACACGGATTCGGCGCATGCTATGAGATGTTCCTGCACCATGCGCAGTGGTTCCCGGAGAGCGGGATAGCGATAGTGTTTTTCGATTTCTGCGGCGGCGGAGTTAATTCTGCAAGTGACGGCACGATGCAGGAGATGACAGTGCTCACTGAAGCGGATGACCTTGATGCTGTGATCGATAAGGTAAAGACTATGCCCTTCGTAGATACAGACAACCTGTTTCTTCAGGGAGAAAGCCAGGGCGGGTTCGTATCAACCATTATCGGCGTTAGAAGGAGAAATGAGATAAAGGGACTTGCCCTTTGGTATCCGGCTTACGTCATTCCCGATGATTCCAGGAAGAGACTTGAGGAGGGCATAAAGGATGTGTTCGGAATGGAACTTTCCCCTCAGTATGACACGGATGCCATATCCATAGATGTGGAGAAACTTCAAAAGAATTACACGGGCCCCGTTATCATCATTCACGGAGATGCGGATCCCGTTGTGCCCATAGATTATTCAAGAAGAGCCGTGAAGAATTTCCCTGATGCTGAGCTGATCGAGATAAAGGATGCCCAGCACGGGTTCAACGAGACAGACGGAATGAATGCAAGGAATTCGTCCATAGAGTTCATCTTGCGTAACGTGACTGAACTCAAATAATTATTGTTCCATGGAGGTATCATATGTTTTGCAGAAGCTGCGGAGCAAAATTGCATAGTGAAAACCAGATGTTCTGTACTGCCTGCGGAGCCAGGCAGATAATCGGCCAGGCGGCCGATCAGGCAGCGAATCCTGCCGCGTCACAGCCGGTAAATCCCATACCGGCTCCGACCGCATCACAGCCGGTAAATCCCATACCGACTCCGACTGCGTCACAGCCTGTGAATCCTGTTCCGGGTCAGACGGCTCAGACACCTGTTCAGCCTGCAGCACCCGCACCTGCGCCGAAGCCGGTCAAGGAGAAAAAGAAGAAGCCCGATAACGGTACCGGAAAATCCGGAAACGGCAAGATCATTGCAATATCCCTGATAGGTGTTGCACTCATTGCCGGAATCATCGGTCTGATGTTCTTCCTTATCAGCTACAATTCGGACGAGGCCAAGACCGCAAGGTTTATCGAGCAGGGTGAGCAGTGCCTTGCCGACAAGGAATACGAAGAGGCTATAGAGGCATTCAGGGCTGCTCTTGAGATCACTCCCGATTCGGAAGACGCTTACAAAGGAATCATCAAGGCTTACAAGAAGCTTGATGATACCGAAGCCATGATGGCGGCATACGCGGAAGCTGCCGAGGCCACGGGAAATGATTATTTCTCGGACAAGCTGGCTGAACTGGAAGCGGAAAACAGATCCTGGGATATCATGACAGCTCAGGAAGTCCGGGAAGCAACTCTTGTGGATATAGCGGACGGACTCATCACCGGAAGCGGTGCGATGATCGTGCAGAAGGATACTCTTTCATGCGTGAATGAGGAACCTGTTGGAAGAGGCACTCCTGCAAGAGGATGTCCTTTTGTCACTCATTATGATGCTGTCGCCGGAACCTGTTACGTTACCCTGAATGGATTTACTCTGACCACTGAAGCGGGTGCGCAGGAATACAAGGAATATGACGGAGAGTTTGTTGACAGGACTGCCGATTCGCTGACCTGGGACAGCCCTCAGACCATCGCTGATCCCGGAATTGATTCCACGGTCGTGACCGAGCCCGAGACACTGGATAACGCAAGGGATGTAGAACTCACCATGTGGTGCATCGCAACTCAATCTGACAGTAACAGGCATTCTTATGAGATGGCCATTGCCGAGATGGCATCTTCTTATCCCGGAGTTACGCTTTACTGGGAAGCATTTGAGAATGAATCATATAAGACTAAGATCAAGGCCGCAGTAGCCGCAAATGAGATGCCTGATATCTTCTTTACATGGTCATGTGCATTCCTCGGAGACTTCGTCGATGCGGGAAGAGTGTACTGCCTTGATGATGCATATCAGGATTACATGACCGAGCTCCCCGAGACGATGCTTGATAACTCATCCTATGACGGACACCATTACGGAGTTCCCCTTACCATGAACTATGTTGTGATGTATGCCAACATGGATATTCTGGCAAAGGTTGGCTATAGTGAGGTTCCGGCAACGATAAACGATCTGATCGATTGCTGCAACAAACTGAAAAAGAAGGGCATCATTCCCTTCGGATGCGCAGGAAGAGAGACATGGTGCGTCAGCGAGTATCTCGAGCCCATAATGCTCAATACTCTTGGTCCCGATGCACTGAGTGATATTTTCAACGGAAGGGCTACCTGGAACAATCCGGGCATTGAAGCCTCTATCGACACTTTCCAGAGCATGCTCCTGGCCGGCTTTTTCGAGATGGATCAGAATAAGAGCAATGATGATGTAAAAGGCGGTTTCATTTCCGGCAGATATGCTTTCTATATCAACGGTTCATGGAACAGTCATGAAATCTCAACTTTTGCGAACTTCAGGGTGGGGATCGGTCCTTTCCCTTCGATCAATCCCGTGGGTAACTGTCTGCTGATAGGAGGTCCTTCCGACACACTTGCGGTTGCATCCTCATCAAGACATCCGGTTGTTGCCGCACAGTATGCTTTTGAACTCGGAAAGAGGATCTGCCACTACGGATATATCGACGGCTGCGGCGTTTCTTCATGGAAGGTATACGGAACCCAGCCTTCACTTGATCCCCTTACCATGGCAATCAACGAAATGGCCATGAATGCGGACGGATTCGTCCTGTATGGCGATACCGCCATGAATTGGTCCGATGCCAGTATTTATCTTGACTATGTAAGTCTTGTTTATTTAGGACAGATCAATGGCAGTGAATTTACCAGGCAGCTTGCATCGGAAATCAGATGACGAATCTCTTCAGTCTCTGAGTTAACAGAACCGCCAGGGCAATCTTGATGATGTCCGGCAGGATAAAAGGAAATACACACCACATAAGGGCTGATAGGATTCCTATCGGCTCTTTTGTATTGGAATAGACGATGACAAACCACGCAGTTCCGAAGGCGTAGCATGCGATCAGCCCAAGAAGCATGGACAGGGCGAGAAATAATGTGGGCATATTTGCAGTCTTTTTCCGGATATCAGCGCCCTGACTTTCGGATGCAGTATCATCGGAGCTTTTCCTCTGTGCATCCTGCTTCAGTGCATGCATCTTCTCACATCCCCACATGATGAGTGCGGTGAAGACAAATCCTATGATGTATCCTCCGGTAAGGCCCAGAAGAGATCCTATCCCTCCTTTGAATCCGGCGAAAACCGGCAGTCCTACGATCCCCAGCAGGATATAGACAAGGACAGATATAGTGCCTCTTTTTCCTCCGAGCAGCCCTGTGCACAGAAAGACCGCAAAGGTCTGCAGCGTAAAGGGAACCGCTGACGGGATCTGAATCTGGGAGCATACAGCAATGAGTGCTGCAAAGAGTCCGATGTATATGATGTCTTGAAGATGAGAATTTTGTGTTTTCATTTATCTGTATTTTTCCTTATGTTTTTGATGATCCGGGTTCTTTGATGCTCGTCAAATGTTAACCGGACGAGTAGTGATGTTAACATTTGCTTTGCCAATTGTCAACCATTTCTTTGCCAAGGTTAACAATTATTCGATGCCGGCAAAAGAAGGCATCATGAAAGGTCTGTTCCTGGAAAACTGAGGCTCTTTGATTAGTTTCGTCTTGTGCTTTTTTTCACCGATTACCACTAAATATTGTAATATTTCAGAATTTTTATAAATTGTTAGACAATTTTTGAGAAAACTATTCAATTTTTCAGATTATAGTGCTATAGTAGTTAATACAAAAACGTGAAATGCCCGATGAAAACTAATAGAAAACGTATTCCAAAACAATTTCGGAACATTTCATAAAATGGCATTTTCGGAAATGTATCTCGAATGAACATTTCGATGAAAGACTAAGATCGGGAGGCTTTCGCACATGGTAAAAAAGGAAATGATAGCCATGCTATTGGCAGGCGGACAGGGATCCAGACTGGGAGTTCTCACCTCCAAGGTGGCGAAGCCCGCTGTTTCTTTTGGCGGAAAATACAGGATAATTGATTTCCCTTTGTCCAACTGCATCAATTCCGGTGTAGACACGGTCGGCGTGCTGACTCAGTATCAGCCCCTAAGGCTGAATTCCCACATAGGGATCGGAATTCCATGGGATCTTGACAGAAACATAGGCGGTGTCAGCGTCCTGCCTCCTTACGAGAGTGTTCAGGGAAGTGAGTGGTATTCCGGCACGGCAAATGCAATTTACCAGAACATGGAATACATCGAGAATTACAATCCCGATTATGTCCTGATCCTTTCCGGCGATCATATCTACAAGATGGATTATGAAGTCATGCTGGACTTCCATAAGTCGAAGGGTGCGGATCTTACAATAGCCGTAATGCCCGTTCCGATAGAGGAAGCATCCAGGTTCGGAATCATGATCACGGATGATGACAGCCGTATCGTTGACTTTGAGGAAAAGCCCAAGAATCCCCGCAGCAATCTTGCATCGATGGGTATCTATATCTTCAACTGGAGCACGCTTCGCGACGGAATGCTCGCACTTAAGGATCAGCCGAATCTTGATTTCGGCAAGCATATCATTCCGTATTGCCGTGACAAGGGTGCGGCACTCTATGCATATGAGTTCAATTCTTACTGGAAAGATGTCGGAACTCTCCATTCATACTGGCAGGCCAACATGGAGCTCATAGACATAGTTCCCGAGTTCAATCTCTATGAAGAGTACTGGAAGATCTACACCAAGAGTGACATTCAGCCTCCTCAGTATTTTTCATCCGAGTCTGAGGTATCGAGATGCATCATCGGTGTCGGAAGTGAGATAGAAGGCAAAGTTTATAATTCCGTCATCGGCTGCGGCGTCAGGATCGGAAAGGGCACGGTGGTCAGGGACTCGATCATAATGAACGAGACCGTGATCGGTGAAGGCTGTGAGCTGACCAAGGCTATCATTGCCGAGAAGGTCAAAGTAGGTAACAACGTGGTAATGGGCATCGGCGACGAGGTGCCCAACGACACTTCGCCTCAGATCTATACCGACGGGCTTGTCACCATCGGTGAAAAGAGTGAGATACCTGACGGCGTGAAGATAGGCAAGAATTCGGTGGTCTACGGCGTTACCGCGGCGGATGATTATCCGGATGGATATCTCGGATCCGGAAAGACTCTTATCACGGCTGAGGATTGAGGAGAAGACTATGAGAGCAATCGGAATTATACTTGCCGGAGGCAACAATCACAGAATGGCTGAGCTTTCGAACCGGAGAGCCGTATGCGCTATGCCGATAGCGGGAAGCTACAGGAGCATAGATTTCACGCTCAGCAACATGTCCAATTCCCACGTGCAGAAGGTTGCCGTGTTCACACAGTACAATGCCGGAAGCCTTAACAGGCACATGAATTCATCGAAGTGGTGGGATTTCGGACGTAAGCAGGGCGGACTCTATGTCCTTACTCCTGCGATGACATCGGATAACAGCAGCTGGTACAGAGGAACCGCGGATGCCATTTATCAGAACCTTTCATTCCTGAAAGAAAGTCATGAGCCCTACGTCATAATCGCACCGGGTGACTGCGTCTACAAGATGGATTTCAATACTCTTCTTGAGTATCATGTGGACAAGAAGGCCGACATTACCGTCGTGTGCAAGGACATGCCTGAAGATGCTGACATGTCCCGTTTCGGAACCATCATGATGAATGAGGACATGAGGGTTGTAGGCTTTGAGGAAAAGCCTCTCCAGCCCAAGACCAGGACCATCTCATGCGGAATCTACATCATCCGCAGAAGACTTCTCATTGATGTCATCGAAAAGTGTGCAGAGGAAGACAGATACGATTTCGTGCGCGATGTCATCATAAGATACCGCGACGTCAAGAGGATCTTTGGATATAAGATCACATCCTACTGGAAGAACATAGCTTCCGTGGAAGATTACTATGACACCAACATGGATTTCCTGAATCCTCAGGTAAGGGATTATTTCTTCAACCAGTATCCCAACATCTACTCGAAGGTTGATGATCTCCCGCCCGCAAAGTATAATCCCGGAGCCCAGATGAGAAATGCCCTTGTTTCAAGCGGATGCATCGTGAACGGAACCGTGGAGAATTCGATACTCTTCAAGTCCAGTTATATCGGCAACAACACGATCATCAGGAATTCGATCATTCTCAATGATGTCTACATCGGAGACAACTCCGTGATCGAGAATTGCATTGTGGAGAGCCACTCAACACTCAACGGAGGAGAGGTCCATCGTGGAGAGGATGGACGCATCAAAGTAGTAGTGGAGCAAAGAGAGAGATTTGTGATGTAAAGTTCTTGTAAGGGGGATAACGGGTGTGGCCTTAGGGCCACACCTTTTTTCGTTAGAGGCTGCGCGTTCGCGCAGCTTTTTCACATAAAAAGTAATTGACGTAAATACACTTACCCTATACTCTAATTATGCTGACATAAAAGCAAGATTGATACGGACGGGGTCATGTGCCCGGTCCGCATATGACTATGTCCAAAGGAGACTTTTTATGAAGATGATCGTTGGCCTGGGAAACCCCGGCAGAGAATATGAACATACCCGTCATAACGTGGGATTTGACGTGATAACCCGGCTTGCGGAGAAGCTGGAGATAAGTGCGGGCATGTGGAAGGCTGAACACAGGGCGCATACCGCAAGAGGAATGATAGGCTCGGAGAAAGTAATACTCGTAAAGCCTCAGACATTCATGAACCTTTCGGGGGAAGCCGTAAGGGAACTGAATGATTATTACAAGCTGGGCGGAGTAAATGACATCATTGTCATATCCGATGACGTTGCGATCCCCACCGGCCATATAAGGATCCGTACCAAGGGAAGCGCGGGAGGCCATAACGGACTTAAGAACATCATCCTGCATATGGGCAGTGAGGAATTTGTCAGAGTCAGGGTCGGAGTCGGTGATTCCGGAGGAGATATGGTTGGGCATGTGCTCGGACATTTTTCTTCCGAAGATTCTAAGCTGATGAACGAGGCCTATAAGCAGGCGGCCGAGGCAGTATGCTGCATTGTCACGGAAGGCTGCGACAAGGCAATGAATAAGTTCAACACAAGATCCGAAAACAAGGCCGAAACCAAGCCTGAAACCAAGACAGAACCCAAGCCGGATAATAAGCCGGAAACCAACCCCGAAACCTGAGGAAAAACATATGAAGCAAACAGGCAGTCTCCTGATGCCGCTTGATGCATTGGCTGACATCGACAATCTGAGAACAGTGATAAGAGGCGGAAGCACCAGACTCCCCAAGGGGACGGTGTCTGTTTCCGGCTGCGGTGATTCCCAGAAGCTTCACATGATCGCGGGCCTTTCACCGGATGTAAGATGCCGCATCATCCTGACTTACGATGATATCAGGGCAAGATCCATCGCCGATGAGTTCAGGCTATATGACGAGAATACGTACTATTTTCCTGCCAAGGACCTGATCTTCTATCAGTCCGACATTAACAGTAACGACCTTGTAAGAGACAGGATCAGGACATATAGGGCCCTGCTTGAAAAAGACTGCCTTACCGTTGTCACGACATTTGCCGCTCTCATGACAAGACAGGCTCCGATAAATGCTGGCACTTCCGTCATAAAACTGAAGTCGGGCGGGAGCGTGGATATAGAAGACCTTAAGAAAAAACTTCTTTTCCTCGGATATGACAGATGCGCTGAGGCAGAGAGTCCGGGACAGTTTTCTGTACGCGGTGACATCATCGATATTTTTGACCTTACCGAGGAGAATCCTTACCGCATAGAGACCTGGGGTGATGACATAGAATCTCTCAGGACCTATGATCCCTATTCGCAAAGATCGATACAGAGCCTTGATGAGATCTGCATTTATCCCGCATCCGAAATGCTGATGGATGATGCAAGGATGTCCGGGGGCATGGATCTTGTGATGAAGGATGCGGAGAAACAGTCCGAAAGACTGAGGAAGATCTTTAAGACGGAAGAAGCACACCGCGTAAAGGCTGATGCTGAGAGGCTCAGGGAGGATCTGCTGGAGATCGGCCGCAAGTTAAACCTTGAGAGTTATCTGCTGTATTTTTATCCCGATGAGACTCTTTCTTTACCCGAATGGGTAAAGACTCTGTTCGGCGACGGTGTCAGGTATTTTGCGGATGAGCCCGCAAGGTGCCTTGGACAGGGAAAAGCTGTCGAGGAAGAATTCCGTGAAAGCATCTCCTCGAGACTTGAAAAAGGATATGCGATCCCCCGTCAGGCAGATCTCCTTTGCAGGAAAGATCTGATATACGGAGAGATGGAAAGCGCAGGCCTTGTCGGACTGAGCGTGTTCGATTCCGCCCAGGAAGGATTCGAGCCGGCGTATAAGACCGACATCGGCGGCAGGAATGTGCAGTCATATAACGGAAATGCGGAGCTTCTCAAAAAGGACCTTCAGTCATTTAAGAAAAGAGGATACAGGACCGTCATCTTCTCGCAGTCGAGAACAAGGGCGGACCGCATGAAGCAGGAACTTGCCGATGACGGCATAACCTGTACTTATACGGAAGACAGTGATGCAGAGCTTGAAGCAGGCAGCATCACGATAATGTACGGATACGTCGAGAGAGGCTTTGAGTATCCGATGCTTAAGCTCGTGGTCATTGCCGAGAACGACATCTTCGGCGGACGCATCAGGAAAAAGAAAAAGAGAAGATCGTCTTCTTATGCGGGAAGCAGGATCACGTCCCTGGACGATCTGCATCCGGGCGATTATGTCGTGCATGAGACATACGGACTCGGAGTGTACAAGAGCATAGAGAAGATCGAGTCCGGAAATGCGGTCAAGGATTACATCAAGCTGGAGTACGGCGGTGGCGGCGTTTTGTACGTGCTTGCCACTGAACTTGACATGGTCCAGAAGTACGCATCCGCAGACATAGACAAAAAGCCCAAGATAAACAGGCTCGGGACCAAGGAGTGGGAAAGGACCAAGACCAGGGCAAGGGAATCCGCCGAAGGCATCGCAAGAGATCTTGTCGAGCTGTATGCCAAAAGACAGTCTGCTCCCGGATTCGTATACGGACCGGACACCGTCTGGCAGAGAGAATTCGAGGAGACATTTCCGTTTGAAGAGACCGAGGATCAGCTCAGTGCCATACGTGATACCAAGGCCGACATGGAAAGCGGCAAGGTAATGGACAGGCTTATCTGCGGCGATGTAGGTTTCGGCAAGACCGAGATTGCCATCAGAGCCGCATTCAAGGCCGTGCAGGAAGGAAAGCAGGTCGCAGTCCTGGTTCCCACCACGATTCTGGCTCAGCAGCATTTCGCCACCTTCACCCAGAGAATGAAGGATTTTCCCGTCAGTATTGGACTGCTTTCGAGATTCAGGACCGCCGGAGAGATCAAAAAGACGATCGATGAGCTCAGAAAAGGACTTACCGATATCGTTATCGGAACTCACAGGCTTTTGTCGAATGATGTCGCATTCAAGGATCTGGGACTTCTGGTCATCGATGAAGAGCAGAGATTCGGTGTCACTCACAAGGAAAAGATCAAGAAGCTCCGTGAGAACGTCGATGTCCTCACGCTCTCCGCAACGCCCATCCCCAGGACACTTGAGATGAGCCTTGCAGGGATAAGGGACACGAGTCTTCTTGAGGAACCGCCTACGGACAGACAGCCCATCCAGACATTCGTATGCGAATACAATGAGGAGATGGTCAGGGAGGCCGTATCCAGGGAACTTGCAAGAGGAGGCCAGGTCTACTATCTGTATAATAATGTCCGCACGATATTTGATCACACCGAAATGCTCAGAGAGATGCTCCCGAATGCGAGGATCGAATTTGCACACGGGCAGATGAAGGAAAAAGAGCTCGAGGATGTGATGTATGATTTCATAAACGGTGACATAGATGTGCTAGTCAGCACCACCATCATCGAGACCGGAATGGACATCCCCAATGTCAACACGCTTGTCATCTATGATGCCGACAAATTCGGACTTTCACAGCTCTACCAGCTGAGAGGCAGGGTCGGAAGATCTTCAAGAGTTGCTTTTGCATTCCTTATGTACAGGAAAAATAAGATTCTTTCCGAAGTGGCGGAAAAGAGGCTCGGAGCGGTCAGGGAGTTCACGGATCTGGGCAGCGGATACAGGATCGCACTCAGGGACCTGGAGATCAGAGGCGCCGGCAATCTTCTCGGAAAGACCCAGCACGGACATATGGAGGCCGTGGGATATGACCTTTATTGCAAGATGCTCGGTGAAGCGGTCGGCCGTCTTAAGGGCGAAGAGATCACTTATGATTTTTCAACCGTGATCAACCTTGACATAGATGCGTTCATTCCGAGGGAGTATATCTTCAACGAGGAACAAAAGCTCGACATGTACAAGAGGATCGCCTCGATCGAGACAGAAAATGACATGGGTGAAATGAGGGATGAACTTCTCGACAGATTCGGAAAAGTTCCCAGGAGCGCCGAGAACCTTCTCAGGGTTGCTTACATGAGAAGACTCGGTCACGACATATACCTTACGGAGGTCAAGGGTGGAAAGGGAAGCATAGTCTTTTCCTTCAGGGCGGATGCAAAGGTCGATCCCGCAAAGATCCCCGAGGTCATCGCAAAGCATGGGAAACACCTGAGCTTCTCGGCAAACGGCAAAGTTCCCGCTTTTACATATACCTACACTCCGGAAAACCTGGTCGAAAAAGAAGAACAGAACCTCATGGATCTGACGATGCAGCTCTTGCTCGACATGCAGGTCATGAAGCTTGACGAGCAGTGACCTCTCAGGCTGCTTCACTCAAAAGACTTATTCTATGGATCATATTTATCTTAAGGCCCTCTTTGCCTTGATGGCAGGGAGGGTATTTTTTTATCCTGCCTTTTTTGTCCTGTCTTTTTTTACCCGTCCTGAAAATCGGAATCCGATTAGCGGAATTGTACAAATCATGGAAACTATTTTTGGCAAAACGGGTTCTTGCACCTCTGAAACCCTTTATTTTATAATGGAAACTGTAAACGGATTATAAGTTTCCATATTTTTCTATTGAAAGGAAGATAAGGCATGCAGGATCAGAATAAGTTAAAAGAGATCATTTTGGCAGGCACTGTTGAGGTATACGGAGAGAAGGGCATCAAGTTCACTATGGACGACCTTGCAAAGCATCTGGGCATGAGCAAGAAGACCATCTATACCGTGTATCGCGAGAAGAAGACTCTTTTCATGGCAATGGTCGATTATGTCTTCGATTCGATCAAGGAAAGTGAAAGGAAAGTAGTGGAGGATAAGTCGATAGGCACCGTCGAGAAGATCAGGAAGATCCTGGGCGTGCTTCCCGACAGTTACAAGAACGTTGATCTGGGACAGCTCTATATCCTCAGAGAGAAATATCCTGACATCTATGTCAAGGTAGAGGAGAGGCTGGAGACCGGATGGGACCAGACCATCGCACTGATAGAGCAGGGGATTGAGGAAGGCGTCATCAGACCGGTGAACATCAAGCTTGTGAAGATGATGTTTGAGGCTTCGATCGAGCAGTTCTTTTCAAGGGACATACTTGTCAGGAACGGCATAGGCTACATGGAAGCACTGGATGAGATCGTTAACATCATAGTGGACGGTATCGTGACCAGATAACGGAGGCTGAAGATGAGAAACAGATTTTTTCTTAACGACAACTGGATGTACACATCCGATTATGAAGACAGGATGCTTTTTCCCGAGTACGACGATTCGCTCCTTGAAGTTGTCAGGATCCCTCATACGGTAAAAGAGAGCGCATTTAATTATTTTGATGAGTCCGAGTACCAGAAGCTTTCACTGTACAGGAAGCACGTGCTCATCCCGGAAGAATGGAAAGGCAAATGCATCAAGCTCACCTTTGAGGGTGCGGCACATTATGCTGACGTGTACATAAACGGTGACAGGGCCGGAAGACATTACTGCGGATATACCGCATTCACGATCGATGTTTCCGAACTGCTCAAATACGGCAGCGAGAACCTGATCTCCGTGAAGCTTGACAGCAGAGAGGATCTCGACCAGCCACCTTTCGGTCATGTGATCGACTACATGACTTACGGCGGACTCTACAGGGATGTATACCTCGATGTGCATGACAGCGTGCATATGGAGCGACTCTTTGTATATTCATCCAGGGAAGAAGAGGGCATCAGGCTTCATACAAGTGCATTTGCCGAAGGAGAATTTGAAGGCGGCCTGATCGTAAAACAGTACATCAGGGATCATAAAGGCGATGAGCCCGAAAGACAGATTGCCGAGTGGGAAGTGCCCGCGGGAACATCCGCGATAGCTTTTGATTCCGATCCCGGAGAAGTGAGCCTTTGGTATCCCGAAACTCCGTTCCTTGTAGACGTCAGGACCGAACTGATCGATGCCGGTTCGGGAAAGGTTCTTGATGAGGAAACCATCGTGACGGGCGTAAGGTTCGCTGAATGGAGAACCGACGGATTCTACCTGAACGGCGAGAAGTATCTCATAAGAGGCCTTAACCGCCATCAGAGCTTTCCGTATGTCGGATATGCAATGCCCGATTCCCTGCAAAAAGAAGACGCGAGGATACTGAAGGACGAGCTTGGCGTGAATGCCGTAAGGACTTCCCATTATCCCCAGTCACATGCATTCATATCACAGTGCGACAAGCTGGGACTTCTGGTGTTCATGGAGATACCCGGATGGCAGCACATAGGCGGCGAAGAGTGGAAAGAACAGGCAGTCGCAAATGTAAGTGACATGGTACTTCAGTACAGGAATCATCCTTCAATAGTGCTCTGGGGAGTAAGGATCAATGAGTCCGGCGATGATCATGATCTCTATGTAAAGACCAATGACTGTGCAAGGAGCCTTGATCCGTCCAGGCAGACCGGAGGCGTCAGATGTTCCAAAAAGAGCGAGCTTCTTGAGGATGTCTATACATATAATGATTTCTCGTATACCGGAGGAAAGACGGACGGATGCGCTTCGAAAAAGAGTATCACCTCCGATGTCACCAAGCCGTATCTGGTGACGGAATACGGCGGACACATATTCCCTACGAAGAGCTATGATGACGAGGCCCACAGAACCGAGCATTCCTTAAGGCATGCAAAGGTGCTGAGTGATGTTGCGGCATCGGGGGACATTGCCGGTAGTTTCGGATGGTGCATGTTCGATTACAACACTCATAAGGATTTCGGAAGCGGAGATCGCATCTGCTATCACGGAGTCCTGGACATGTTCAGGAATCACAAGCTCGCATCGTATGTATACGCTTCACAGGGTTCTCCGGATCCCGTCCTCGAGCTTTCATCTTCCATGGACATAGGTGAGCATCCCGAGAGCAGAGTCGGTGAAGTGTGGATCTATACGAATGCCGACAGCGTCAAGATGTACAAAAATGACATCCTTGTCAAGGAATACTTCCCTTCCGATTCACCGTATTCATATCTTCCTCACGGTCCCATCCTTGTGGATGATTACGTGGGAGACTCGGTGAGAAAGGGTGAAGACTTTACTCCCGCACAGGCTGAGGACGTCAAGTATCTCCTTAATCAGTATTCCCTTTACGGAATGGATAATCTCGGTCCTAAGGCCAAGGCCATAGCAGCTAAATGTCTTACCGTTTACCGCATGACGATGGATGAGGCATATCAGCTTTACGGAAAATACATAGGAAACTGGGGCGGTGAGGCTGTTCAGTATAGATTTGATGCGATAAAGGACGGAGAAGTCGTAAAGAGCGTCGTGAAAGAATCCGTACGTGAGGTAAGGATCGTTGCCGAAAGCTACACCACGGAACTCATCGAAGGCAAGACATATGATGTGGCTGCCGTCAGGATCAGGGCTGAGGACCAGAACGGAAATCTTCTTCCGTATTTTAACGAGCCTGTCCTTCTCAGGACCGAAGGCCCCGTTAAACTGATCGGACCTTCCGCAATATCCCTGAAAGGCGGAATGGGCGGAACATATCTGAGGACTACCGGAGGCGAGGGCGAAGCCATGCTGCAGATCGTCAGTGTGCAGGGCGGTGAGGTCAGGATGCCGTTTGACGTGAAGATAGACAGAGCACCTCAGATGTAAGTGCCTTCACCATGACCGTTTCGGTATATGCAGGATTTGAATGATGCTTGTGAAAGGAGCATTTATGGATAAAAAGAATTTATCGGTAAAAGAAAAGATAGCTTACGGCGTGGGAGCCGTGGGCAAGGATATGGTTTACATGCTCTCCGCGAGCTATGTGCTGTATTATTTCCAGGATCTTCTGGGAGTCAATTCCGTTGCGATGGGAATCATCCTCCTTGCAGCCAGAGTCTTTGATGCATTCAACGATCCCATAATGGGCATCGTCGTTGCCAAGACTCATACCAGATGGGGAAGATTCCGTCCCTGGCTCTTCATCGGCACCCTGACCAATGCCGTGGTGCTGTTCATAATGTTTGCATGTCCCCCCGACCTGACTCCGAGCGGTCTGGTGGCATATGCCGCAGTGACCTACATCCTCTGGGGCATCACATATACGATGATGGATATCCCTTACTGGTCAATGATCCCCGCATTCACCAAGGGCGGAAAAGAAAGAGAAGGACTTACCACCCTTGCAAGGAGCTGTGCCGGAGTGGGCAGCGCGCTTGTCACCATCTTCACTGTCAAGTTCGTGCAGATGATCGGAAGCTCAGCGGCGGCAGCAGGCGCAAGTGACACTGCAAGAGAGATCCTCGGCTTTAAGTGGTTTTCTCTTATCATCGCAGTTCTCTTTGTGCTCTTCATAATCATCACCTGTGTCACCATCAAGGAGCAGAGCCTTGTTGACATGAAATCCGCATCTGTTGGCGAGATGTTCAAGGCACTCATTTCCAATGACCAGGCAATGACCGTTGTCATCACCATCGTCCTGATCAACTGTTCCATCTACATCACTTCAAACCTTGTGATCTATTTCTTCAAGTATGATTTCGGCGGAACGGACTGGGGCAACAGCTATACGCTCTTTAACATGTTCGGCGGAGGAATACAGATCATCTCGATGATGGTATTCTATCCCCTTCTCAGGAAGTTCCTGAGCAATGTGAAGATCTTCTATGTATGCCTTTCAAGTGCGATCATAGGCTATGTGACGCTTTTCATCATCGCTTTCGTCAACATGAGTTCCGTTGTCATTCTCTTCATCCCCGCATTCTTCATCTTCGCGGCAAACGGAGTGCTTCAGGTCATCACTACCGTGTTCCTTGCTAATACCGTCGATTACGGCGAACTGAAGAATTCCAGACGTGACGAGAGTGTCATATTCTCAATGCAGACCTTCGTGGTCAAGCTTGCGAGCGGTGTTGCCGCATTCATAGCTTCCATCTGTCTTCAGCTCAACAACCTCAAGGAAGAGAGCGCGGATGTGCTTGAAAACTACGATTATTCCTTAAATGTCGCTGCAAGTGCAAAGCTCGGCCTTCGCATGACCATGACCATCATTCCCGTCATCGGACTGTTCGTCGCGATCGTGATCTTCTCAAAGAAGTACATCCTCACGGATGCCAAGATCTCCGAAATCACTGCCGAGCTCGAAGCCAAGAAGCAAAATTAAATTTTTACGTGCCGAGCGTTCAAGGGTTTTGCTTTTACTATAGGATCAGGTGCGGTCATTGTTCATTTAACGCGCACACGCCTTGCGGCTCCTGCTACACGATGTAGCAGGAGCCGAAAGGCGCGTGTGCGATAAAAGCTCGATGTGCACGGAACGTAGGATTATGTAAGACCGCACTGAATAAATACAGGAGACGAACATGACAGACAGATCCAAAAACATCTTCGGGAACGAGATCTCATCCCGCAACTATAAAAAGGCCGTTAAGTCCAAGGCCAAATATGCGAAGAAATTCGGCGACGACTCAAATGCCGATTACCCCGTGAAGATTGAGAAGAACAAATACATCGGTGACAGCCTCGGAGTGAACAATGTCCTTGTCGGCGACCTTTCGAAGAATGCGCATTACGCCCTCGAGGACAACCTCCCTGCACTTGAGTGGGATGAGGAAAAAGGCCTTATCGTCGGCAACATAAGAATGGGATTCGGGCACTACAGGATATCGATGGCGATCGCTTCAGCGGCTCATTCCATGGGATATACTCCCTATTGGATGGATCTCAATTCGTACGGAGAGACCACCTGCACCAAAGTCATCGGCGCCCAGAACGATCTCTATTCACTCGGTTCGAGACTTTCCGGGAATCCCATCTTCAACAAGCTTGTTTGGGAACCGATGAACTATGAAGGCTTCAGAGCCATCACATACAATTCCTCGGATCAGAAGAATGCGGAACTCATGGCTCCGGTTTACAGGAACGTTCCGAAGGACATACCCGTTGTCGGAACCCATGTCTGGCCCGCCCAGGCTGCACTTCACGCCGGAATGAAGCACGTTGTTAATGCCATTCCCGATAACTGGCCCATGGCGCTTCATTTTGCGGAAGGCGCAGTACATACCATCCAGTGCCATAACGCATATATGGGATACAGCATCCTGAACGGAATGAACAAGGATAAGGTCTGTAATCCGATGCCTGAAGGCTCTCTTGCATACACCGGTCATTACATTGATCATGAGCTTGTCACGGGAATCGAGTCCGATTGCGAGGCAAGAAAGATACGCAAGGAGACCGGAAAGCCGATGAGATTCCTGCTCACTATAGGAGGCGCAGGTGCGCAGAAAGAGATCTTTGCGTCGATCATCACTTATCTGATCCCTCAGATCAAAAGCGGAAAAGCAGCTCTTTTTGTAAATGTAGGTGACTACAGGAATGTATGGGACGAACTTAAGAAAGAGATCCCTGAGATGGCGGAGCTGTCTTCCGAGCATATGAACGACTGGAAGGATACCGGGAAATTCGCTGCATCGGCACTTGATCCGGATACGGAGATAACGGGCATTCACGGCTTCTGGCACAAGAACATATTTGAGGCTGTATACTGCACGAACCTTCTCATGAGAGGAAGTGACGTGCTTGTCACCAAACCCTCAGAGCTTGCATTCTATCCTGTTCCCAAGCTGTTCATAAGGCGTGTCGGAAAACATGAGATGTGGGGTGCGATCCATTCTGCGGAGATTGGTGACGGTACCCTTGAATGCAGGGATATCCCGCATACTCTTCAGATGATCGACATGTTCATGAACACGAATCTGCTTGATGATATGTGTGATAACATTATCATGAACAAAAAGTCCGGAATATATGACGGAGCGTACAAGGTCGTGGAGATAGCAATGGGACTGAAAGGTAAATGAATCCTTTCGGAAGGAGGCTTTTATGATACGTCACATTTATGATGATGCCTGGGTACTTGATACTCCGGGAACAACATATGCATTCCGTGTGCTTCCTACAGGGCAGTGCGAGCATCTGTACTATGGAAGACATATCCGGATAGCTGACGGAGAGGGTGCGCTTGATGCCCTCATTGAAAAGCATGCCTTCGCACCCGGCAACACATGTGTATATGACAATGATCATATGCTCTATTCGCTCGAAGACATGAGGCTTGAGATGAGCTCCTACGGAAAGGGGGATCTGAGAGACCCTTTCATCGACATAACATTCGAGGATGGCTCCTCCACTCTTGATTTCATCTATGATGCATATGAGATTGATGACAGAGAACCTTCTTCCGACACGCTTCCAGTATCGTATGACGAGAGCGGAAAGTGTGAGCATCTGTGCATCACGATGAAGGAGAAAGTAAAAGGCATCACGCTTTACCTGCATTATTATGTCTACGAAGACTGTGACTGCATCTGCAGGATGCCGGTGCTTGTAAATGATTCCGATTCTCCGATCCGCCTGAATAAGCTCATGAGCAATCAGATCGATCTCGACAGTCCCGGTTTTGTATTTACTTCTTTTGGCGGAGCCTGGGCAAGGGAGATGCAGAAGTCTTCGGTCATGCTCACGAGAGGAAAGTATGTATCGTCTTCAAGAAGCGGAGAGTCTTCACACAGGGCCAATCCGTTCGTGATGCTGCATCCTTCGGATACTTCGGAAGACCACGGTGAAAGCTACGGCTTTAACCTGATCTATAGCGGCAACCACTGTGAATCTGCTGAGGTCAGTCCATTTGGCAAGACCAGATTTTTGTCGGGCATCAATCCCGATGGCTTTGAATTCAGGCTTGCTCCCAGTGAAAAATTCGAGGCGCCTGAAAGTGTCATGAGTTACTCCTCGCAGGGTTTTAACGGCCTCAGCGGCAACATGCATGCTTTTGTCAGGGAACATGTCGTAAGAGGTGAGTGGAAGAAAAAGGAAAGACCTGTGCTTCTCAACAGCTGGGAAGCAGCATATTTTGACATAAATGAATCGAAGCTCGTGAAGCTTGCAAAGGCCGGCAGGGACGCAGGGATCGAATTGTTCGTGATGGATGACGGATGGTTCGGTGAAAGGAATGACGATCACAGCAGTCTCGGCGACTGGTATGTGAATAAGAAAAAACTTCCCGGAGGATTAAAGAGTCTTGCCGACAGGATCACGGGACTTGGCATGGACTTCGGCATCTGGGTTGAACCTGAGATGGTATGCGTAAAGTCGGGACTGTATGAGGAACATCCGGAATGGGTTATTCAGATCCCCGGAAGGGATCACTCCGAGGGCAGGACTCAGAGGATACTCGATCTGACCAATCCTGAGGTGTGTGATTATATCGTCCGGCAGATGAGTGAGGTATTTTCATCCGCTGACATTTCGTATGTAAAGTGGGACATGAACAGGACGTTCACTGACGTGTATTCGGTGAATCTGCCTTCCGACAGACAGGGGGAGGTCTTCCACAGATATATTTGCGGACTTTACTCTGTCATGAAGAGACTGACGGAGGCTTTTCCCCACATTCTTTTTGAAGGATGCGCATCCGGAGGAAACAGGTTCGATCTCGGGATCCTGAGCTATTTCCCCCAGATCTGGGCAAGCGATGATACGGATCCCGTGTGCCGCACCGCTATTCAGACAGGCTACAGCTACGGTTATCCCATGTCGACACTCTCGGCACATGTTTCTGCAAGTCCTAATCATCAGACACTTCGCGAGACTTCTCTTGAGACCAGATTTAATGTTGCGGCATTCGGAGTCTTCGGATATGAATGCAACCTCTGCGACATGAACAAAGAAGATCTTGCTGCTATAAAGGCACAGGTGGAACTGTATAAGAAGTGGAGAAAGGTTCTGCAGTTCGGACGTTTCTACCGCGGAAGAAGCGGAGGATACCTGCCGGTAAACGGAGTGTCCGAAGATGTTTCGTCGTCCGGCAATCTGACCGAGTGGACCGTTGTTTCGGAGGACAGGGAAAAGGCTGTCGGATTCCTCATGCAAAAACTCGTGGTCCCCAACTCACAGTTCCATACATTCTTTGCAAGAGGACTTTCGGGCGAAGACATATATCATTTCTATAACCGCATGCTCAAGATAGACGTAAGGGAGTTCGGAGACCTGGTCAATACCGTGTCTCCCATTCATCTGAAACAGGACGGAGTTTTGGTGGACGTCATCGCAAAATTTGTTAAAATGGATACGGAGTGTGAAGATCTGAAGGCATCGGGTGATGCTCTGATGTATTCGGGAGTCCATTTAAAACAGGCATTCGGAGGCACGGGATTTAATTCCGAAGTGCGCCACTTCCCCGATTTTGCGTCGAGGATCTATTTTATGGAAAAAGAATGATGAACGGATTATTTAAAAACAATATATTAAAAGTTCTGACGGCAGCCTTGATGACTGCCGTCCTTTGCGCGTGCTCGTCACAGATGACATCACTGCTTGATGAAAGAGAGCTGTATTCATCGGATGATAATTACAGGACCGCCTATGAGATCTTCGTCTATTCGTTCTGTGATTCGGACGGTGACGGCATAGGCGATCTTCAGGGCGTCATCAGCAAGCTTGATTATATCGAGGACATGGGTTTTGATGCGATATGGCTGAGCCCCATCTGCCCCTCGCCCACATATCATAAATATGATGTCACCGATTATACGGACATAGATCCCGAGTACGGCAGTCTTTCCGATTATGAGGCTCTGATAGCGGAGTGCCACGCAAGGAACATTCATGTATATAACGACATGGTCATGAATCATTCCTCTTCGCAGCATCCGTGGTTTAAGGAAGCCTGCGACTATTTAAGATCCCTTGCTCCCGGCGAGGAACCTGACCCTTCCGAATGCAGGTATCTGGAGTATTACAATTTCACGGATAAGCAATCCGGAGGTTACAGCAGAGTTCTCGGAACTGACTGGTTCTACGAGGCAAGGTTCTGGAGTGAGATGCCCGATCTTAACCTGGACTCTCCGGAGGTGCGCAGGGAATTCAAAGAGATCGCACAGTTCTGGCTGAATGAAGGCTGTGACGGTTTCAGAATGGATGCCGTGACATCATACTATACGAATGACAAAAATCAGAGCATCGAAGCTCTCGGAAGATTCGTAAGTGATGTGAAGGAGATAGCCCCGGGCGCTTACGTTGTATGCGAGGGATGGGCTTCACAGGCCGATTATTCCAGATATTATGCCAGCGGTACAGACAGCATGTTTGATTTTGATTTTGCCGATTCGGACGGTATAATCGCAGGCACCGTCAGAGGATCGTCGTCCCTTGAAAGATATGTGACGGCCCAGATCTCGGAACAGGAGCTGTATGCATCATTTAATCCGGATTATATCAATGCGCCGTTTTATACCAATCATGACATGGGAAGAAGTGCCGGATATTATGCCGGAGATGATGCGGATGCCAAGGTCAAGCTCGCAGGAGCACTTAATCTTTTGATGAGCGGAACCGCCTTTGTGTACTATGGCGAAGAACTCGGCATGAAGGGCTCAGGCAAGGATGAGAATAAGCGTGCCCCGATGCAGTGGTCTTCGGATGCGGGAGCTGCGGGGATGTGCTCGGGACCTGCCGGGATGGATTCTTTTTCAATGAAATACGGATCATATGAAGAACAGCTGAAGGATCCGTACTCCATATATAACTATTACAGACAGGCCGTAAGGCTCAGAAGGATCTTCCCCTCAATATCGAGAGGAGACATCACTTCGATCGTTTATTCCGGTCCGGGAAGCATAATCTACATCAAGGAGGCGGAAGGATATGCCCCCGTCATGATCGCCATCAATGCTTCTTCCGAAAGCGTGAAGATCGATATCCCCGATGAGGCATCTTCTTTTAACGTCCTGTCGGGATCTTTGAACGTATCGTCCGATAAAGTCAGCTTCAGGTCCGGGACACTTACGCTCCCCGCATATGATGTGGCTATTTTTACCTGCGAGTGATATGATATGCCACGTGGCACCTGCCCGGAAACGGAGAAATTAAGGATATGAAGATTTTTGCTTTTTCATTAAGACCTTATGATGAACAGGGGTATTTTGAGGAAGTATGTAAAAGAATGGGGATAGAGTACGGATTTACCGCCGAATATCCTTCTTCCGAAAATGCTCATCTTGCAAAGGGTTATGATGCGATCAGCATTCTGACCAACACCATGGATCCGGCGCTTTTGGACAAGTTCGCATCGTATGGCATCAGATTCATATCGACACGTACCATAGGATATGATCATATCGACAATGCATATGCGCACAGCATTGGCATACGCACTGCCTCGATTTCCTATGATCCCACGGGCGTTGCCGATTATTCCATAATGATGATGCTCATGGGCCTTCGCAGGATCTGCACCATCATCGAAAGAGGCGCGATTCAGGATTATTCACTCAAGGGAAAGCTCGGAAGACATATCCAGGACTGCACCGTCGGAATCATCGGTACCGGAAGGATAGGGACCAAGGTTATTGAGCACCTGTCAGGCTTCGGATGCAGGATGCTCTGTTATGACATAAAACAGAATGAAGCTGCCGCAAAATATGCCGAGTATGCCGATCTTGATACCATCTATAAGACCTGCGACATAATATCGCTCCATGTCCCCGGGCTTGAAGAGAACTATCACATGATCGGTGAAAAGCAGATCGGAATGATGAAGGACGGCGTGATGATCATCAACTGTGCAAGGGGAATGCTCATCGACACGCAGGCCATGATCGCAGGCATCAGATCCGGAAAGATCGGATTTGCCGGACTCGACACGATCGAGAATGAGGCAGGACTTTACTATCTCGACAGAAAGGGAGATATCCTGGACAACACGGACATGGCAGTCCTCAATTCCTTCCCGAATGTGCTGCTTACCTCTCATATGGCTTTCTATACCGATGTCGCTGTGCGTGAGATGGTGGAACACTGCGTTGAGGGAATCGTGCAGATGGACCGCGGAGAGAACAATCCCTTCGAAATACACTGACACTTCCGCGAAGGCTTGCTGCCATCAATCTGCTTGCCAATGCCTTCGCTTTTTCGGTGCTTCATCAGCTCACATATTCGAAACCGCCCTCAGTGGGCTCGTGACGTTCGCGCTAATATGGCGCGAACTGCTCGGACATGTGCCTTCGGGAACCGGTTTCATGTGAGCATCTTCCGCACCGGCTCAGGCGGGCAGCGCAGATTTGATAACAGCAAGCCTCCGCGGAACATCCAGGGAAACAGGAAATCTTAAGAAAAGGTTCGGGTCAGCCCCCGAACCTTTTGTGTTAGAATTGTATGCATGGCGGAAGAAAACATGCAAAACCCCATCTGCTCCGATGAAGGCCCTGACAGGAGGACCTTCATTGCCATTGATCTGAAATCATTCTATGCTTCGGTCGAATGCGTCGAAAGAGGCCTCGATCCGCTCAAGACCAATCTTGTCGTGGCAGATCCTACCAGGACCGAGAAGACGATCTGTCTTGCGGTTTCCCCTTCTCTTAAATCATACGGAATATCGGGACGCGCCAGACTCTTTGAAGTCGTTCAGAGAGTCCGGGAGATCAATTCCATGAGGAAGCGTGCGTTAGGCGGGAAGGATTTTACGGGAAGTTCTTCTTTTGACCCGGATGTAAAAGCGAATCCTGATCTTGAGCTCGGATATGAGGTTGCCCCTCCGAGAATGCGTTATTACATGGAATACAGTTCGCGCATCGTCAGCATCTACCTGAGATATGTAGCACAGGAGGACATGCACGTCTATTCGATAGACGAAGTTTTCATGGACGTGACCCATTATCTTAATACATATAAAATGTCCGCACATGACCTTGCCATGAAGATGGTGAGGGAAGTGCTCGCGGAGACGGGGATCACCGCAACGGCCGGAATAGGGACGAACATGTTTTTGTGCAAGATCGCGATGGACATAGTTGCCAAGCACATGAAGGCCGACAAGGACGGCGTGAGAGTTGCGGAGCTCGACGAGAGGAGATTCAGGGAGCTTTTGTGGGACCATAAGCCCCTCACGGACTTCTGGAGGATCGGCCGCGGCACGGCAAAGAAACTTGAGAAAAACGGAATGTATACTCTCGGTGATGTCGCAAGATGCTCGGTGGGACCTAAGACCGCGCATTATAACGAAGATCTTCTGTACAAGCTTTTCGGGATAAATGCGGAGCTTTTGATAGATCATGCATGGGGATATGAACCCTGCGAGATATCGGACATAAAGTCTTATGTTCCGAAGGCAACCTCGATCTCAAGCGGGCAGGTCCTTAAGTGCCCCTATACCGCCGAGAAGGGGCTACTCATTATAAAGGAGATGGCAGAACAGCTGTCACTCGATCTTGTGAAAAAAAGGCTCGTCACGGACCAGATAGTCCTTTATGTGGGTTATGACATAGATAACTTCGCGGATAAAGAGAGGATGAGGGAATATGACGGGGAGATCGTGAGGGATTATTACGGCAGGCTTGTTCCGGCTCCCGCAGGCGGAAGCATGAATCTGGGGCATTATACTTCCTCAACCAGGGTGCTGGTAAAAGCTGCGGCAGAGCTTTACGAGCAGATCATGGACATGAAGCTCCTTATAAGGCGTGTCAACATAGTGGCCAATCACACACTTCCCGAGGAAGAAGGAGCCGCCATCGACAAAAAGGATACCGAGTATGTCCAGCTGGACCTCTTTACCGATTATGAGGCACTGGATAAAGAGCGCAGGGAAAAAGAAAAAAATGAGAAGAAAGACCGTGCACTTCAGGAAGCGGTACTGGATATTCAGCAAAAATACGGAAAAAATGCTATACTAAAAGGCATGAATCTCGAGGAAGGCGCGATGACCGCCGAAAGGAACAATCAGGTGGGAGGTCATAAGGCATGAGCTCGAAATATGAAGACATAATGAACCATCCGGTACATGAACCGGATCCCGTAAGACATCCCAGGATGTCA
This sequence comes from Lachnospiraceae bacterium, assembly GCA_024682075.1. Taxonomy (GTDB): domain Bacteria; phylum Bacillota; class Clostridia; order Lachnospirales; family Lachnospiraceae; genus AC2028. Next base: position 26,498 of record JAIKZQ010000053.1, on the reverse strand, counting down.
AGGGGGGCAAGGGCAGCGCAGTTTGCTTCTTTTGCTGCGCTCACGGGGTATTCTGAGCTGGTTGAGGAGACCGGCGACAGGGTATGTGAAGAGGTAATGAACGAAACAGTCTTCGAAGAAATAGAAGATATCTAAGGAGAGATAAAATGGCAGCACCAAGAGGAAGACAGACAAATGTGACCGGAGGAGGAAAGGGAGTTTCCAGAAGAGGTTCCGGTCTGGGAACAGGTCCCGTCGGAACGGGAAGCATGGGAGGAAGGAAGCCTTCGGGAGGTTCATCTTCCTATCATTCATCGGGTAATATCAGGCCGGGCGGAATGCCCATGCCCAGAGGAATGCCTCGGAGATCCGGCGGAAGAGGCGGACTTGGCAGGCTTCTGGTCATTATTGTCATACTGCTGATATTCGGCGGAGGAAAGCTTTCCGGACTTCTCGGATCATCAGGTTCTTCAGGCTCCGGTTCATCCGGATCGTCCTCCCAGTCTACGCTCAGCAGCGTGGCATCTTTGCTTGGAGGCGGTTCTTCTTCATATGTTTCCAATGTATCCGGCACATCGAGCGCATGGGGTGCTGACAGGAATGTCGGAGTCCTGGACCGTTCGGTTTCGCCCGAAGCCAGGGACAGATACACTCAGATACTCGGCGGCGGCAGGGATGTGGTCACTGTCATGGTCTATATGTGCGGCACGGACCTTGAATCAAGGTCCGGAATGGCGACCAACGACCTGATGGAGATGGCTTCCGCAACACTTTCTTCCAATGTGAATGTCATAGTCTATACGGGCGGATGCAAGAACTGGAAGAACAGCATCGTGTCTTCCAGCGTTAACCAGATCTACCGCGTCGCAGGCGGCGGAAAGCTTGAGTGCCTTGAGAGCAACATGGGCACCGGTTCAATGACCGATCCCCGCACGCTTACGGAATTCATCAAGTATGCACACAAGAATTACCCGGCTAACAGGAACATTCTTATTTTCTGGGATCACGGCGGCGGTTCGGTTTCCGGATACGGATATGATGAAAAGAATCCCAATTCCGGATCCATGGACCTTGCGGAGATCGATCAGGCTCTTTCGGCAGGCGGGATCAGGTATGATTTCATCGGATTCGACGCATGCCTTATGGGCACCATTGAGACTGATCTCATGGCTGCCGAATATGCGGATTATCTCATCGGATCCGAGGAGACCGAGCCCGGCATCGGATGGTATTACACCGACTGGCTCACCGCTCTTTCGAGTAATCCCTCAATGGATACCCTCGATCTCGGCAAGATGATCATCGATGATTTCGTTGATACCTGTAACAGACAGTGTGCGGGCCAGAAGACCACGCTGTCTCTGGTGGACCTTGCCGAGCTTCAGGAGACTGTCGGCGATGACTTCAGGTCATTTTGCTCCAGCACCCAGTCACTGATCACGGACGGCGATTACAGGACTGTTGCCGATGCAAGGACCGGAGCGAGAGAGTTTGCCACCAGCTCCAGGATAGATCAGATCGATCTGGTCAATTTTGCGCAGCAGATGGGAACGGATGAGGGCAATGCGCTGGCTCAGACGATTCTCAGCGCGGTGAAATATAACCGCACATCCTCAGCCATGACCAACGCTTACGGCGTATCCATATATTTCCCGTACAACAGCAGGCCTGCCAAGGTCAATCAGGCCATCAGCACCTATGACCGCATAGGACTTGATGACGAGTATACCGACTGCATAAGGGAATTCGCTTCTCTTGAGGGTGCAGGCCAGAGCGTCATGAGCTCGTCTGTTTCGAGCCCCGTGTCGATGCTTTCGGGTGGAAACACATCTTCGGCGTACAGTTATCTTTCTTCGTTTACCTCATCATCCGGAATGTCAGACATGCTGAATCTGATCTCGTCTTTTGCCTCGGCGGAGTTTTCATCCGGAAGAGCCATGACGGATCAGCAGATGGCAGATTATATCTCGGATAACTGTTTTGATGCATCCGTGCTTTCATGGAAAGAGGATAAGGATACTTATTACATTCCCATCGACGACGATCAGTGGCAGCTCATAAACAGCGTCGATCTTGCCATGTATTATGATGACGGCTCGGGCTATGTGGATCTGGGCCTTGACAACATCTTCGACATAGACTCAAGGGGCAATCTCATAGCGGCCGTTGACGGAACCTGGCTTTCCATAGAAGACCAGCCCGTGGCATATTATCATACCGATACTATCGACAACGGTGATGATGACTACACCATAACGGGATATGTACCTGCATATCTCAATGATGTGCTGGTCAAGCTTGAGCTGGTATTTGACAGTGATCATCCTTACGGATATATTGCCGGAGCAAGGCTTGATTATTCCGGAACCTCCAATGAAACGGAAGCAAGAGGACTCATTGAGCTGGAAGCGGGAGACCGTATCGACTTTGTGTGCGACTATTACACATATGCCGGTGAATATGAGGACAGCTATTATCTCGGTGACACGCTCGTTGTTTCCGATCCTGATGACATTAAGATCAGCAATACGTACGTCGGAGGCGACTATGTGGCTCTTTACAGGCTGGTTGACATCTATAATCAGGAGTACTGGACCGAAAGTGTTCCGGGTTGACCCTGAAAGTGCGTAAACTTGTCTGAAAATGGGCTGTATGATAAACTATCTATTCGAAATGATTTTTTCGTGACATGTCTTTGAAAGCACGAAAATTATAGTCGGAGGTTTTGAAGTGGCTGATTTTGAACTGACCAGTTGTTCCACTACCGATCTTTCTCATGAGTATTTTGAAAAGAGAAACATCGGAGTGCAATATTTTCACTTTGAGCTCGGAGGCACCGATTATCTTGACGATATGGGCAAGAGCGTTCCGCCCAAGGAATTGTTCAGGAGAATGATCGCCGGTGAGGATACCAAGACGAGCCAGGTGACAATGGGCGAATACATTGAATTCTTCGAGCCCTATCTGAAGGACGGCAAGGATGTTCTTCATATAGCCTTTTCGAGCGGACTTTCAGGCTCTTATAATTCCGCAAGACTTGCCGCTGAGGAACTTTCTGCCAAATACCCCGACAGAAAGCTCTATGTGGTGGATTCTCTCGCGGCATCATCCGGACATGGCCTTGTGCTTGACAAGGCAGCCGATCTCAGGGATGAGGGTAAGAGCATCGAGGAAGTAAGAGACTGGATCGAGGCCAATAAGAACAGGGCACATCACTGGTTCTTTTCAACAGACCTCACCTTCTACATCAGAGGCGGAAGAGTCAGCAAGACCGCCGGAACCATCGGAATGGTGCTGGGCATCTGTCCTCTTCTCAATGTCAATGATGAAGGCAAGCTGATCCCCAGGGAGAAGATCAGGGGCAAGAAGAGAGTAATAAAGCGTATCGTCGAGATGATGGAGGCACATGCCGAGAACGGAAACGATTATTCCGGCAAGGTGTTCATCAGCAATTCCGATTGCTATGAAGATGCAAGGGCGGTTGCGGATCTCATCGAAGAGAAGTTCCCCAAGATGAACGGAAAGGTTGAGATCTATTCGATAGGTGCGACCATCGGTTCCCATACCGGTCCCGGAACAGTTGCATTGTTCTTCTGGGGTGACGAAAGGGTTAGATAGACCTGTTTGGAGAAGACCTGACCTGTGAAGAGCGAAGTTCTTTCTTTGAAGAAAATCTATACCGCCGGATCCCAGATGTGGTTTTCCAAGGAAGGGCATCTGGACACAAAACTCCGCGGATACGGATGCGGAGTGGTTGCGTTGCACGATCTTGGCGTGTACAGGGGCTTTGCGAAGGCTTCAGGGACGAGAGGTGAATACAAGGAGCATATCCGGAGACTTGAAAAAGGAGGATTGTTTGTCTTCCCCAATCTTGGGATAGCTCCTTATTATTATCCGCTTTTGTGCGATCTGTATCTGGCAAGGCATCACATAGGTGTCCGCATAGGCTGGGGACATACGGCTGCCAAAGAATACAGGTGTAAGGCGGCACATATAAAGAGATGCCTCAAAAAGGACATGCCGGTTATTTTTGCGGTAGGACCGACCTGGCCGTTTCTTTTTAAGAATAAGAGGATCGCACTTTATTCTATGGACAGAAAGCCGACCGGAAGAGGGACCAAGGCACACTACATGACCGTGCTGGGTCTTCTGGATGCTGACGGCGACATCTGGCTTGAGGTGGCTTCATGGGGAGAACAGTTCAGCATAAAACTGAGTGATCTGGCTGAATACTCCAAATATGCCGTTCCTTTCACGACCAGATTCTATAATGTATATGAAAAAAAGGGCCGCAGGTCCCAATAATAAAAGGAGATACCAAAATGGCAACATCACAGATCTGCATCATCGCGGTGATAATCCTGTATCTGGCTTTCGTGCTGGTGATAGGAGTCAAGTTCTCACGCACCAACAAGACTACTGAAGATTACTATCTCGGAGGCCGCAAGCTCGGACCTCTTGTCACGGCCATGAGTGCCGAGGCATCCGACATGAGTTCCTGGCTTCTTCTCGGAATACCCGGACTTGCGTATGCCGGAGGATTTGCCGATCCTTTCTGGACATCGCTCGGACTGGCTGTCGGTACTTATCTGAACTGGCTCTTCGTCGCAAGAAAGCTCAGAAGGTATTCCCAGATCAACAACTCTCCGACGATCCCTTCATTCTTTTCCAACAGATTCGGGGATGACAGGAATATCCTTTCACTTATCTCCGCAATAGTCATCATTATTTTCTTCGTGCCTTATACCGCAAGCGGCTTCTCCGCATGCGGCAAGCTTTTCAACTCTCTGTTCGGTGTTGATTACACTGTAGCGATGATCATCTTTGCACTGGTCATCATTGCCTATACAGCCCTCGGCGGATTCCTTGCCGCTTCCACATCGGACCTTGTTCAGAGCATCATCATGACCATTGCACTCGGAACGATACTTTTCTACGGAGCTTCACAGGCAGGCGGATGGGGAGCTGTCTTTGATAACGCAAGGAGCCTTGCCGGATATTTCGATCTGAACAACATGCATGTGGATGGCAGTGCATCACCCTATAATCTGCTCACCAAGATCTCAACTCTTGCATGGGGACTCGGATATTTCGGAATGCCTCATATTCTTCTGAGATTCATGGCCATCGAGAAGGAAGAAAAGCTCACCCTCTCAAGAAGGATAGCCACAATCTGGGTGGTCATCGCTATGTTCTCGGCCATCATAATCGGATTCGTCGCACGTGCAATGACCGCAAACGGCACCATTGCATCCCTTGATGATCCCGAGACCGCGATCATCGCCATTTCCGCTCTTCTCAGCTCACACGGTGTTTTCACGGCATGCGTGGCGGGCCTGATCCTTGCCGGCATTCTCGCCGCAACGATGTCGACTGCCGACTCACAGCTCCTTGCCGCAGCATCAAGTGCGTCGGATGACATCTGTAAGAAGTTCATAATGAAGAAGATGGACAGCAAGACCTCGATGCTCGTTGCAAGAGGTGCGGTCATCATAATGAGCATCATCGCTCTCTTTATAGCCAAGAATCCCGATTCCTCCGTATTCCAGATCGTGTCATTTGCCTGGGCCGGTTTCGGAGCTGCTTTCGGACCTCTCATGCTCTGCGCACTGTTCTGGAAGAGGACCAATAAGTACGGTGCTCTTGCGGGCATGATCAGCGGAGGCGTGATGATCTTCGTCTGGAAGTTCCTCGTAAGACCTCTCGGAGGAGTGTGGAACATATATGAGCTTCTTCCCGGATTCATCGTTTCACTTTTCTTCATCGTGATCGTGAGCCTTGTGACTCCCGCTCCCGATGCCAAGGTGCTCGATGATTTCGACAAGGCAAACGAAAAGTAAGTTTTTGCGATAAACGGCTTTTTGAGGATAAGCATATGGAAAAAAAGAGACAGGACAAAGCTGGATTTGCCAATTCACTTGTAACAAGGCTTTCTTTTGCGATATGCATCGCATTCGTCATTTCCGGAGTGATACTGTCCGTTATTGCGATGAACAGTGCTGCAAGCGCAATGGAGGAACTGAGTCAGGACAGTGCGGTCGTGGCTGCTTCCCTGGCTGACATGCGCTCCAGACTGATTGTCACCGCGGTTATCCTCATGATCTTCTTCGCACTGGTCTTCTATGCGATAATCACGGTACTGTTAAAGCCTATTTCCACACTTATTGAGATCATTTATCAGACATCCGATCTGGATCTGAGACATAATCCCAAGTCAGGTGCTCTTTGCGCAAGAAAAGATGAGTTCGGACTCATAGCAAACGCGATCCGTGCCATGAGGGCCAGCCTCAGGGAGATCGTGGACGGCATCCATGCTTCATCCGGCACCATTGACTCCAATGTTGTGGACCTGAACTCCAATGCCGAGACAGTAAATGAGATGTGCACGGACAATTCCGCAACGACTCAGGAACTTGCGGCATCCATGGCGGAGTGTGCATCCTCGGCTGCAGAGATCAATAAGGATATCTCCAACATCCAGAACTCCATGCATCAGATCGAGATGCAGACCAATGACGGTTCCACCGTTTCCGACGAGATAATGGACAGGGCCACCGATCTCAAGAACACGACCGAGAAAGCATCCAATACAACCAGGAGCATCTATTCGAGCGTTAAGGCGAGATCCGACAAGGCCATAGAGAATTCCAAGGCGGTCGAGAAGATCAATGAGCTGACAGATACCATAATGGCCATTTCCTCCCAGACCTCACTCCTTGCACTGAATGCCTCAATCGAAGCTGCGAGAGCCGGCGAGGCCGGACGCGGATTTGCCGTTGTCGCAACCGAGATCGGAAATCTGGCTAATCAGACATCTACGGCCGTTGCCGACATCGACGGGATCGTAAGCGAGGTCAATTCCGCTGTTTCCCAGATGCAGTCCTGCCTTGAGGAGATGGGTAAATTCCTTGAAGAGACCGTTCTCAAGGATTATGCGGATTTCCAGAAGGTGGGCGTCCAGTATCAGGATGATGCCGATATCTTCAAGGACAGCATGTCCAGCATCAAGAACAGCGTTGATGAGCTGACCGAATTCATAGCAAATATCGTGGGTGAGATCGGTGCGATCAAGAATACCATCGGCGAATCATCCGAGGGCGTTGCCGACATAGCTGCCAAGACGACGGATATCGTCCGGGGCATGAGTGAGACAAATGTGAAGGTATCTGAGTGCAGGACTCTTGTCGAAAAACTCGAGGAGCTCGTCGGAAGATTTATTGTCAGGTAAACGAAGGGACGGTTCCTCCGTTCACCCTTGTTTTTTCATCCCTGATGCACTAAAGTAGACATATGAAGATATCACCGATTTCCGCATACGGCGGATCTCAAGTTTATATCAGTCCGATGAAATTCTCGGTGAACAATACATCCGATACCTCGGCGGGATTTGCCGAGAGCATCAGGAGAAATGCCGGGAAGTATTCGGTCGGTGCTTCAAAGCCTGTCGGATATCCGGATTCGCAGGCCATATCGGCAGGACCTAAGAAAGGTTCACCGCAGGCAAGGCAGATAGAAGAAGCTTTTAACAGGATCGCAAGTGATCATTACGGCCAGACCACTTCCTACGGTTCCGGTGGAGAAGCTTACGGATATGAAGCAACCGGACGAGTTTTTGACATGTTTGTATAAGATAGGGAGCGTCCTCATGCGGCGCTCCTTTTTTGAACCGATGAAGGTCTGCGGGTAAAAGGCATTGTATTGATAAAGCCTGATATCGATTGGTTCTGATAGTACTCCGGAGGTTTATGGCGGATATCAGCCTTCAAAATGATGATAAGGTAAAGGAACTGGAATCTCTTGCGGGAAAGGTGATAGAGCTTGCAAGGGATGAGATCCTCATGTCCTTCAGATTCCTCGACAGGAGCCTGATGGAGCTTAAGGCAAAGCAAAGACGGGGACTTGGCGCCGTGTCGTCAGACAACTCCGTGATGTATTACGATCCGGTGTACCTGCTCAAAGAATCACAGAAGGATTTCAAGGCACCCTCAAGGATCCTCTTTCACGTGCTGCTCCATCACATTTTTGCGCATCCCTTCACCGGTGAAAAAACGGATATGGTCCTGTGGGACCTTGCCTGTGACATTGCAGTCGAAAGTGTGATCGCAGAGCTTGACGAACCGTGCATCACTCTTGATTCTGACCTTGGAAGGGTCGGAATGCTAAAGGTGCTCAGAGAAGATATCGGTCCCCTCTCTGCCGAGAGGATATATAAGTATTTCCGCAAAAATCCCCTTACTCCGTCGAGAGTTCTTGAATACGAGAGAGCCTTTAAGCGTGACGAACACGACCTTTGGAGGGCTTCGCCTCAGGGTGAGATCATGATCACCGAGGAGGAATGGAAGAAGATCTCCAGACAGGTTCTTGCCGAGATCAAGAATTTTTCAGAAAAGGGAAGTGCCGCGGAATCCCTTGAAAGGAATCTCTCGGAAGGAGCAAAGGTCAAATACGATTACGCCAGGCTCCTCGAACACTTTGTTGTCATGGGCGAGCAGATCAGGCTCAGCGACGATGAATTCGACTATATCTACTATACCTACGGGCTGGAGAACTACGGCGGGATGCCGTTCATAGAGCCACTTGAATACAGGGATGAAAAGAGGATAAAGGATTTTGTCATAGCGATAGACACATCCGCTTCCTGCAGCGGTGAAACGGTCCGGAAATTCATCAGGCACACCTTTGATCTCCTGAAAAAGAGCGAGAGCTTCTTCCGCAAGGTAAACGTGCATGTCATACAGTGTGACAGCGAAGTGGAGAGCGATGAGAAGATAACCGACATCACGGAGCTGGAACGCTTTCTCGGCAGCATGAAGCTCATAGGCGGAGGCGCAACCGATTTCAGACCTGTCTTTTCATATGTTGAAAGGCTCAGGGAGGAAAAAGAATTCGATGACCTCAAGGGAATGATCTATTTTACCGACGGGTATGGCATTTATCCCGAGAAAAAACCTGACTTTGATGTCATATTTGCATTCCTGAACAATGATCCCGGGAGGATGAGTCCTCCCGCGTGGAGCATGAAGGCAGTGATAGAAGAGGAGGAATTAAAGTGAACATAGCAGATGCGAAGCAGATGATAAAAGATACGGTCACTTTATATCTCAAGAAGGATAAATACGGGGACTACCGCATACCGGTAGTGAGACAGCGTCCCATATTCATGGTGGGTGCTCCGGGAATAGGCAAGACCGCGATAATGGAACAGATATCTTCCGAACTGGGAATTTCACTCGTGTCCTATTCCATGACTCACCATACGAGGCAGTCGGCACTGGGACTTCCCTATATCACGAAAAAAAGATTCGGAAACGAAGAATTCTCCATGACCGAATATACGATGAGCGAGATAATCGCCTCTGTATATGAGGCCATCGACAAGACCGACATCAAGGAAGGCATTCTTTTCCTCGATGAGATCAACTGCGTGTCCGAGACTCTCGGGCCTCCGATGCTCCAGTTCCTTCAGTACAAGACGTTCGGACGTCATGCTCTGCCGAACGGATGGGTGATCGTCACTGCGGGTAACCCTCCGGAATACAACAGATCGGTCAGGGAATTCGATGTGGCGACCCTTGACAGGATGAAGGTGATAAGCGTTGAGCCGGATCTTAAGGCATGGCGCGAATATGCTTACGGCAGGAACATTCACAGCGCCATCACCGGATATCTGGAATCCAAGAAGGATGATTTCTATGTCATGGAAATGTCTCCCGAAGGCAGGGCTTATGTCACGGCAAGAGGCTGGGAGGACCTGTCACAGATACTCAGGCTCAGTGAAGAGGAAGGCATAGAGTGCGATGAGACACTGGTGAGCCAGTATCTTCGCTGTGAAAGAGTGTCGAAGGACTTCTCGGCATACTATGACATGTTCAGAAAATACAGGAAGGATTACCGCATCGAGGATATCCTTGCGGGCAATCCTCCCGAGGGAATAATGGAAAGAGCAGGTGCTTCGGGCTTTGACGAAAGACTATCGATAGTCAGCATGCTCATGGATTCCGTCAGCACGGATGCGCGGGATGTCATGGAAAAAGCCGATGCTCTTAAAATGCTGACCCCGCTCGTCAGATCTGCAATAGATAAGGATGACAATAACGTAGATGGCATCCTGAAGCTTTTTAATGGTGGTCTCGAAAGTCAGAAAAAGAATCTTGGTTATCTTAAGGCGCATGACAGGCTGACTTCCTCGCAGAAGAAGATCATCCATGATTCCATAAAATTGTATGAGGGCTTCATCGAATACATCCGCATGGAAATAAGGACCACCACATCGAATGCGCTCAGCCTCGGAAAGAAGTTATCATGGCATTATGAATTTGTTCTGAATGACCTGAAAAAGGATGCCGAAGGCGTTTCCGTCAGACTCTCCAACATGATCGGGTTTGTCAGGAAGGCGTATGAAGGTGGCAATGAGCCCGTGATCCTTGCCACAAAACTCACCTCGGATCCCTGGACATCGAGATTCATCGCGACCTTCGGAAGCACGGATTATGATGAGCTGGCCAAAGACATGGAACTGTCGGAAAGAGGAAATGACCTTAAGGATAAGGTGATGAAGCTGGAACTGTGATGAAGGTTGTACTTCACACCACGGTCCTTAGCTGAAATGAGAGATAAGGATTTGGAAAGAGAAATTACACTTCCCGAGGGAAGCATTATATTTGATGAGAGCCGGGACGGACTGTCTTTGGTCCGGATAAGCGGAAACTTTACCGAACTGACGGTTCCGGAAAAGCCATTTGATGACAAAGCGGTGACATCGGTGTCAAAAAAAGCATTCCTCGGAAAAAGAACGATCAAAAAGATCAGACTGCCTGAAACCGTAAAGTTTCTCGGCGACTGGTGTTTTGCCAACTGCATAAACCTGACCGAAGTATGGATCCCTTCGTGCAAGGCCGGAGAGGGAATATTCCTCGGCTGCACTCATCTGGAGGAGATCATGCTTCCCGGCATCACTGCCGACTATGGCGCGATCGTTGCGGGAGCTGTCCGCTACGGTGCACCGCCGCATCTGTGTGACATTTCCGTGGTCGAGACGGACAGATTCGAAAAGTGGGATTCCTGGGTAAAGCTTCTGCTTGAAGAGCCGGATGACGAAGGCTTTACCAATCAGATACTCTGCGGTGAAGAGGACTACGGGAGCACCGACAAGGAAGCGTATGAGAGCAGAAGGCGTGTGATGAAAGCCTCCGTCTGCATGCTAAGGCTTCTCCACCCGGAGATGCTTTCCGATGACAGGAAAAAGATAATGACTGACTACCTGTACCGTCACAGGGAGGGAAGCCCGGATGGAAATGAGACCTGGATCGCACTGAGGGATCTTTTTCCCGACAAAAGGCACTTTGACCTTCTGAGCAGCATTGATTGCATAGATGATGACAACAGGGATATAATGATCCGCAGCCTGAAAGATGACAGGCAGGAACTTAAGAGTCTGCTGATGAAGTCGGCGGGAAGCGGTGCGGCTGACAGGTTTTTTGCCTCACTTCAGCTTTGAGATATATGAAAAAAAGAACCGGTGACAAATTAAATAAATATACGGATATACTATGTGATGCAGCTCTGATGATAATGCTGGCGCTTTCGGTAATGGGTCTTGCACTCATTTCATACTATGCCGCGACCGGCACTTATCTTTTCAGGAGGGTTGGTGCGGAGTCTGCTTATATCACCGACAGCTTCCTCAAGCAGGGCATCGTGTTTGCGTTATTTGCTGCGGCTGTCCTGATTCTCGGGCATCTGTGGGAAAAGCATTGCAAAACAGAGGACAGCGCATCCGACCTCATCCTCATAATATGCTCCGTGCTCAGCTTTGTGATCGGGATCATCTATCTGAAGGATCATCCCTATTACATGGACGGAGATCAGATCAACACTTTCTATGCCGCCGTATATGCTTCGGAGAAGGGCTCAGCCATTCAGTATGCGATGTTTCAGCCGGGCGGATATATCGGCATTTATCCCCAGCAGAAAGGTCTGGTCTTTTTTTATCTGATCCTGCATGGCCTGTTCGGCGAAAAGCTTTATACGGCGATGCAGTATATTCATCTTCTTTATCCGCAGATGATCCTGCATGCGGGATATCATGCACTGAAAGAAGAGAAGATTTCCGCATTCGGAAGGAGCATATACTGCATCCTTATACTGACATGCCTTCCTCTGTATCTGTACATTCCGTATATGTACGGGGATCTGGGGTCTATTGCGTTTTCGTTTTGTTTCGCCCTCTTTTTGATAAGATTCCTTAATTCGGGTAAGAAACTCGATCTTGCACTGATGAGTCTGTTCGGGAGCATTGCGCTTCTTCTTAGGATGCAGATATGGATCCTTCTGATCGCTGCATGCATTGTTCTCTTTCTTGAATTTGTCCGCAAAAAAAAGATCCTCCTGCTGATCGCATGTGCCATGATCGTTCTTGTGCCATATCTGTCCGATCTTGCGATCGATACGTATTTTGAAAAAGTATCCGGCTACGAGGATGTCGACGGTATCCCGGCAGCGTGCTGGCTTGCCATGGGACTTCAGGAAACAAACGGAAATCCCGGTGTGTACAACAGATACAATCAGGGAACATTCGGTGACTGCGGCTTTGATGCGGAAAAAGCCAGCGAGATAGCAATGCTTGATTTTCATGAAAGCCTCGATAATTTCAGGGAAGATCATGAGTATGCCAAATGGTTCTTTGAGACTAAGCTGCGTCAGGAATGGACGGCTCCGGACATGGAGGGTTTCACCATGACAAGCATCTGGGATGCATTGTCCGGAACGGATCCTTCCGAGGCGCCCGAATGGCTTTACGAGTTGTACTGGGGTAAGTATTACGACAAGGTCATTAACATAGCTAACAGATATCAGACCATCATATATCTCTCGGCATTTATCCTGGCGGCCTTTGAACTTATCTTTTTCAGGAAGAAAAAAAATCTGTCACATCTTGTGCAGCTGTGCCTCATCTATTTTCTGGGAGGATTCATCTTCTTTACTTTATGGGAAAACATGAGCAGATATATGCTCCCGTTTTTCATGAGTCTTGTCTGGCTCGTTCCCTTCATGACAGACGACCTGATGACCATAAAGGATCTTTTTAAAGGCCGTAAATCACCCAAACACTGAAAAATATTAAAAAATTCTTAAGGAAAACGTTTTATATCTTTGAAAACCTATTGAAATATGAAAAATCACGTTCTAAAATAAATATTAAGATTTTATTAATATTTGTCGGTTAAACGATTAAGGTGATTTTTATGAAGGATAACAAGGGATTCTCGCTCGTCGAGCTTATAATAGTATTAGCGATAATGTCCGTCCTGATAGGACTCCTTGCTCCTCAGTTCATTAAATACGTGGAGCAGTCGAGAAGATCAAGGGACATCCAGACTGCCGATCAGATAAGGGAAGCATTTCTCGCAGACATTGCCGAGGGCAATCTTACCGGAGCGGGCAGCATTGAGGTTGAGATCAATTCCACATATCTTCCCGGTTCCATCAATGAGACTCCCTATGTTGCGGGGCATGCGATCGGACACGGTGATACGTTCATGGCACAGTATGATGCCAATGGAAACATTGTCGGAGTATTCGTAAAGAGCGACTATTACGGAGCCAAGCAGTATAATCTCACCACTGAAGCGGGTCAGCAGGCTTATCGTGACGCATGATGGGATCAGAAGCTGTCTTTGGGCATGGTTTTTTACAGCATGATATCGATTTTTGCATCCGGCTTGTTTGAGCCGGATGTTTTTTGTGATAAAATCATATGGATTGCGCGGGGAGAAATTTAGTTTTCAGCAGATTGGAGAAATGAAATGACTTTAGAAGAAGCAAAAGCAAAACTTGAAAAATTCGGACAGATGCAGGTTCTGAAGTACTATGATGAATTGGACGATGCGGGAAAGGAAGCTCTCCTTGCACAGGTCGATGCTACCGACATGAGCATCCAGGCCAATTGCAAGCATCAGGAGGAACTCGGAAAGCGCGGAGTCATCTCACCGCTCGACTGTATGGAGATCTCCGAGATAGAAGCACATAAGGATGAGTTTGACGTGGTCGGACTTGATGCCATCAAGCAGGGAAAGGTCGCAGCTCTTCTCCTTGCGGGCGGCATGGGCACCAGACTCGGATCCGACGCTCCCAAGGGAATGTACAATGTGGGCAAGACCAGGGAACTCTACATTTTCGAGTGCCTTTTCAATAACATGAAGGATGTGACCGACAGAGCCGGCGTTCCCATTCATATCTATATAATGACATCCGAGAAGAATAACGATGTCACCATAGAGTTCTTCAAGGAAAAGAATTACTTCGGATATCCCGAGGATCATGTTCATTTCTTCATGCAGGCAATGGCCGCTGCCACCGACTATGAGGGCAGGATCTATCTTGAGGAAAAGGGCCGCATGGCTACGTCTCCCAACGGAAACGGCGGATGGTTCGTGTCACTTGTAAATGCCGGACTTCTTGACAGCGTCCATGCAAACGGCATCGAGTGGTTCAACGTCTTTGCCGTGGATAATGTTCTTCAGAGGATCGCCGATCCCGTGTTTGTAGGTGCAACGATCTCAAGGAACTGCACTGTCGGCGCCAAGGTCGTAAGAAAAGCCGCTCCCGATGAGAAGGTCGGTGTCATCTGCCTCGAGGACGGTAAGCCTTCGATCGTCGAGTATTACGATCTTACCGAAGAACTCATGAATGCCAAAAACGAGAAGGGCGATCCCGCATATAACTTCGGCGTCATTCTCAATTACCTTTTCAGCACCGAGCAGCTTGAAAGGATCTTAAACGGTGATCTTCCTCTTCATATCGTTGAAAAGAAGATCCCCTGCCTTGATGAGAACGGAAATCTTTTCAAGCCCGAGACCCCGAACGGATATAAGTACGAGAACCTTGTTCTTGACATGATCCATCAGTGTGACAGCTGCCTTCCCTTTGAGGTTGCAAGGGAGAAGGAATTTGCTCCCATCAAGAACAAGACCGGAGTGGATTCCGTCGAGAGCGCAAGAGAGCTTCTTGAGAAGAACGGCGTGATCCTTTAAATGATGCCCGAATGATTCTATTGACCCTTCCCTAAGGGAACCCTTTATGGTGAACATGAGGGGGCATCCCCGGACAGATTACAGGAGAAAAAAATGAGTAAGATATTAGTGACCGGCGGAGCAGGATTCATCGGAAGCCACACAGTTGTGGAACTGCAGAATGCGGGAAGGGACGTCGTCATACTCGACAACCTTTCCAATGCAAACGAAAAGGTACTCGGAAGGATCGAGGCCATTACCGGCAAGGCACCTGTTTTTTACAAGGCTGACATAAGGGACAGGGCTGCACTTGATGAGATCTTTTCAAAAGAGGACATAAGCGCCGTTATTCATTTTGCGGGACTCAAGGCGGTAGGAGAGTCGGTTGCCAAGCCCTGGGAGTATTATGATAACAACATCACCGGAACTCTCACTCTTGTCGATGTGATGAGAAAGCACGGGTGCAAGAACATAATCTTCTCCTCAAGTGCTACGGTTTACGGAGATCCCGCATTTGTTCCCATTACCGAAGAGTGCCCCAAGGGACAGTGCACCAACCCTTATGGCTGGACCAAGTCCATGCTCGAGCAGATCCTTTCCGACATACAGAAGTCCGATAATGAATGGAACGTGATACTGCTCAGATACTTTAATCCCATCGGAGCTCATAAATCCGGAACCATCGGAGAGAATCCCAACGGAATTCCCAATAACCTCATGCCCTACATCACGCAGGTTGCAGTTGGCAAGCTTAAGCAGCTGAGTGTTTTCGGCAATGATTATGATACACACGACGGAACCGGAGTCAGGGATTACATCCATGTAGTCGATCTGGCGATCGGACATGTTAAGGCGCTTGACAAGATAGAGCAGAAGTCCGGCCTTAAGATCTATAATCTCGGAACCGGACAGGGTTACAGTGTGCTCGACATCGTGAAGAATTTCGAACAGGCCAGCGGAGTAAAGATCCCTTATACCATAGGCCCCAGACGCCCCGGTGACATCGCAGAGTGCTATGCCGATGCATCACTTGCAAAAGAAGAACTCGGATGGACAGCACAGTACGGAATCCTTGAGATGTGTGAAGATTCCTGGAGATGGCAGAAGAACAATCCTAACGGATATGATGACTGATCTGCCGGAAAGATGCGGATGGTAAGGGCGAAATGATAACGGGAATATGGTCTTTCATAATCGTATACCTGCTTGTCAATCTGGCTGTCTTTGGAATGTACGGCCTTGACAAGAAAAAAGCCATAAGCGGCGAGTGGAGGATCTCGGAGAGAAATCTCATAGGTGCTGCCGTCATGGGGGCTCCCGGAGCGCTCTTCGGGATGATCGTGTTCAGGCACAAGATCAGAAAGCCCAAGTTCTATATAGGCGTTCCCGTCATCCTGATACTTGAAATCGCCATCGCGGTTTTCCTTGTCTCAAGATTCGGCGTACCGTCTTTGTAGAGCAGTTTTGAACAGTATTTCGGAACGGGTATCAGCCGAATATCATTAACTGTATATGACAGGAAACGGGTGCATGTGGATGCACCCGTTTTTTCTGCTTTGAGTCTGTAAGCATTCAATCTTCTTCGATCACCCTTATCTCCAGGTGATCAAACGGAACGTCTTCGATGAAAGAATCCTTTCTGAACCTTGTCTTGGAAGTCCGCTTGAATTCCTCGACATTGCTGTCCAGCCAGATGGGGACGGGCAGATCCAGCTCGTGGCATGCCTTCTCAAGTGCCCCGAATATCTTGTGGGTACGCGTGTCATGGCTGTCGTCTTCGATGACGAGGTCCCTCAGCATGTGCGTGTCCCTGAATTCTCTTACCCAAAGTCTGAACATATAGACGTCTTTCCCCGCATATATATGAAACTACACAATCTCACTTTATTGTGTTAAAATATATTTTGTATGCGTATGTTTAAAACTGAGTTTTGTATATCAGTGATTATATTTGAAAGACCGGAAATAAGCAATGGATAATGATATCAACGAAATAGTACAGGGAAACGGCATAGAGACCTGGCAGGAAGTAACTCTTGTATATAATGCCGCAATGAGACAGGTTCAGACCAAGATCGAGATACTGAATGAAGAGTTTCAGCACATTCATCAGTACAATCCGATAGAGCATATCAAATGCAGGATGAAGACGCCCGAGAGCATCGTCAAGAAGCTTAAGCGTCACGGACTTGATTCCACCATTGAGAACATGGTCAATAATGTCAATGACATTGCCGGTGTAAGGATAATATGTTCTTTTTCATCCGACATCTACCGCATCGCCGACATGATCGAGCACCAGCAGGACATCAAGATCCTGACCGTGAAGGATTACATCACCTTCCCCAAGGCCAGCGGATACAAGAGCTATCACATGATAGTGACCGTGCCCGTTTATCTTTCGGACAGGGTTGTGGATACCAAGGTAGAGATACAGATCAGGACGGTCGCAATGGATTTCTGGGCGAGCCTTGAGCACAAGATCCACTATAAGTTCGAGGGTGATGCACCGCAGCACATCAAGGACGAGCTGGTGGAGTGCGCGCATCTGGTGTCCGATCTGGATGAGAAGATGCTCAGCCTGAACGATGAGATCATCAAGCTCAGCACGATAGAGGGAAGTCCGGACCTGAACCTGTAAAAAAGGCCCATAAAATGAGGAGTGCCCGGAAACCTTTCGGCTCCCGGGCTATTATGAAAAAATGATCGATTAATTTACTTTCATCTGCTTACAAGACGATTATATTCAGATTATATGAATAAATTGTGAACACCCTGTAAAGAAATGGTAAATATATATATTAAGGTGAAAGAATTAAGTTGGTTTTTAGTACAAAATATACAAAAAAAGTCATTTTTTGGACCGCCCGGAACTTTTATTACGGGTCATTATGAAGTATAATATGCATCAGTCAGCCGCTTCGCGGGCTGTGCAAGAGGAACTGCAAAGTTATTTCGGAGGCAATTATGGATACATTCATGGATCAGTTATCACAGAAGCTGAATGCTCAGCAGATCATACGTGCAAACGGTGAAGCCGAATCCGAGGCTATGGGCGTCATGAGAGCTCAGGTCAGGGAGTATCAGGATTGCCTTGACCGCATGAAGACCGTTGCCGATGAGCTTGGCGGACTTCAGCAGACCATAGCCGCACTTCCGGATCTCGGTTCGGGGGTCAGCGACAGCGCACTTGACGGCCTTAAGGAAGAAATGGTTTCCATGAACAAGGCCAATGAGGATTATCTCAAGCAGCTGCAGAGCGATCTTCTTGCAGGACAGAATGACCTCATCACCCGTCAGCAGGATCTTGCCCAGAGCCAGAGCGACCTCATGAACAGGCAGAGCCAGATGCTCGAGAGCCGCAACAACGATCTGATCGAAAGGCTCGAAGCCATTAAGGCATCCAATGATGAGAGACTTGAAAAACTCGGCAGCGAACTTGCAGTTGCCGGCAATGATGATCTGGGTGCAAGACTTGACAGTCTTGAAGCGCAGATAGGAAGTCTTTTTGCGGATCTTAAGCAGGATCTGAACCTGCGTCTTGATTCCGAGAAGGCATTTAATGAAGAGAATTTCGAAAACCTCAGGGAAGGCCTTAAAGAAGGCCTTGCTTCCGATGATAATGACGAGCTGGGTGTAAGACTTGACCGCCTTGAGGCGCAGATAGGAAGCCAACTTACCGATCTTAAGCAGGGACTCGGCACCGATATCGAGAACAGGCTTAACGGACTCAAACAGGGACTCGGGGCTGACTTTGATGATAAGCTCACTGACCTTAAGCAGGGACTCAGTGCCGACATGGAGAGCGGCTTCGGCGGACTGGGACAGGATCTGGGCTCACAGATCGGTCAGGTCAGGAGCGCAAATGAGGAATCACTTTCCAGGATGAGCAGCGAACTTGCTTCATCATCTTCGGACGGTGATGTCGTTGAACTCATCGAGGTCCTTAGAGATGAAGTTTCCGCAATGAAACTTCAGATGGAAAACGTAAGAAGCAATAACGATCAATATCTTCAGACCATGCAGAGCAACCTGAGGAAGGGTCAGGAGCAGATGCTCCAGGCACAGAACGCCCTTTCACAGACTCTCGGCGGTGCGGATATTCACAAGGAATGTGTCAGGGTTTACCGCAATGTCCAGGCATCCGTTCAGGATGAGAACGGCAAGCAGCTCGATAGCATCAGACAGGAAAATACCCATCTGCTCGAAGATATTAAGATAGATGGCACCAAGAGACTTACCGCCATCAGAGATGAGAACGCTAAACTCCTCGGAAGTCTCCGGAACGATCTGGGCAAGCAGCTTGAGAGCATCAGGGAAGAAAATGCCAAACTTCTTGTCAGCGTCAAGACCGAGACCTCCAAGATAGAAGAGCAGGCAAAGAGTGTCAGGAAACTTGCGATCATTGCGATCATCGCATCGGTGATCTCGATCGCGGCACCCTTCATTGCCGCAATCCTGCTCTGATACGGATACAGGTAGAAATGTTTTTTTCCAAAAAAAGAGAATTTATCTTCATACTCTCTTCGGTCATCACAATATTTGTGTGTTTTATTTGGGTACACGGATATTCTCCCTTTTCGGAAGGGTCGGATGACTATTTCCACATGTATGTAAACGATGTGAAGGTGGGGGACTTTGCAAGCGAGAGCGATGCGGAGGCCCTTCTTCTTGAAGCGCGCAGAAATGTATCGTCCAGATATGCCGGAATGGCATTCATGGAATTCAATGTGAGGATAGAATCGGAAAATGTCCTGACCGGAGAACTTACGCCGCGCGAGACGGCGCTTTCCACTGTGGAGGACATCTTCGTCACCACGCTCAAGGAGACGCTGTCACCCTCGTACACAGTCAAGATGGGAGACTACATGGTCACTCTGGCGGGAGAGGATGAAGTCATCACACTCCTTAATGAGGCGATTGAAAGATACAACCCCGGCGGCAGGTTCGAGGTGAGGCTCGTGAGGGCACCCGGAAGCGAGTTCAATGTCCTGACTGCGGAGATCGTTGATACCTATTCGGAAAAAGAATCCTCTCAGGGCATCGTGATCCCCGAAGGCGGCCTTCAGTCCTATCTGTCTGCCCAGGGGCTTCCGGAAGATTCGTCAGACGATATCGTGACTTTTCAGGATTATGATACCGGACTTATCTCGATAGGTTTTGTCGAGCCCATTGTCATAGCCGAAGGCTATGTTCCCGCATCCCAGCTCACCGCTCTCGATGAGGCCATAGAGGATGTTACCAAGGAACATGAGACTGCTTATGAGTACACCATAGTCTCGGGAGATACCCTCAGCGGGATATCCCTTAACCTGAACATAACGATCGATGATCTGATAGCACTTAATTCCGATAAGCTTGAAAATGCCAATTCAACTCTTCACATCAATGACACGCTTGTCATAACTGTGCCCGAACCCGAACTTTCGATCGAGCACGTGGAGAGGAACTACGTCGACGAGGATTATGATGCCGAGGTGATCATTATCCCCAGGGATGACTGGTACACAACGGAGACCAATGTGATCCAGCAGCCTTCCGCGGGACATCACAGGGCTATAGTCGATCAGCATTTCATTAATGATACCGAGAGTGAGAGAGTCGTGCTCATCGAGGAGGTCGACATAGAGGCTGTTCCCAAGATAATGGAAAGAGGCACAAGGATCCCTCCTACCTATATCAAGCCCATCTACGGCGGAAGGATCAGTTCATATTTCGGATACAGAAACGCTCCGAATGCATATGCCACCACCTACCACAGAGGAATAGACTGGGCGACTCCCACCGGTACTTCAGTCATGGCATCCTGCGGTGGAACCGTCATTCAGGCCGGATGGTCCGGAAGCTACGGATATATGGTTCTGATACAGCACCCGGGAGGAACTCAGACCAGATATGCCCACCTGTCCAGGATTAATGTATCTGTCGGACAGACGGTCAGCCAGGGCGAGGTAATAGCACGAAGCGGTAATACCGGTAACTCCACGGGACCTCACCTGCACTTTGAGCTGATAATGAACGGCTCGCCCGTCAACCCGCTCAATTACATCACATAGCCTTTTGCGGCACGGATAAAGACAGATTGGAGAGAAAAGAAAATGCCCATTACAGATTATCTTGTAAAAAATGCCAGAGAGTACGGGGATGAAGTCGCGCTGATCGAGCTTAATCCCGAGCAGAAGGAGACAAGACGTGTCAGCTGGAAGGAGTATTCACTCATTCAGCAGACCGAGGACCAGCCTTACAGAAGAGAGATAACATGGAGAGTCTTCAACGAGAAGGCTAACCGTGTTGCCAACATGCTCCTTGAAAGAGGAGTCGGCAGAAATGACAAAGTAGCGATCCTCATGATGAACTGCCTTGAGTGGCTTCCCATCTACATGGGAATACTTAAGAGCGGAGCGATTGCCGTTCCTTTCAACTTCAGATATTCCGCAGATGAGATCCAGTACTGCGCTGACCTTGCAGAGGTTGACGTGCTTTTGTTCGGACCCGAATTCATAGGCAGGATCGAGTCGATAGTTGATAAGCTCCAGCAGAACAGGCTGCTCATCTTTGTGGGAGAGACATGCCCTACTTTTGCTGAAAGCTACAGAGAACTGGTAGCTGACTGCTCCAGCGCTGAGCCCGGGATCGAGTTAAAGGATTCCGACGATGCGGCGATTTATTTTTCATCCGGTACAACCGGATTCCCCAAGGCAATACTTCACAAGCATCTCAGCCTCATGACTGCGGCAAAGGTTGAGCAGAACCATCACTCGACACAGCATGACGACTGCTTCCTCTGCATCCCTCCCCTTTATCATACCGGAGCCAAGATGCACTGGATGGGAAGCCTTGTGAGCGCTTCAAGAGCGGTTCTTCTGAAAGGCACCAAGCCTGCATATATTTTCGATGCGGTATCAAGAGAAAAGTGCACGATCGTATGGCTTCTCGTGCCCTGGGCTCAGGATATCCTCGATTCACTCGACAGCGGAGAACTTAAGATCGCCGACTACGAGCTTTCACAGTGGAGACTCATGCATATCGGCGCTCAGCCCGTTCCTCCTTCACTCATCAGAAGATGGATGGCATACTTCCCTAACCATCAGTATGACACCAACTACGGACTCAGCGAGTCCATCGGTCCCGGCTGCGTGCACCTGGGTGTCGAGAACATTCACAAAGTCGGTGCCATCGGTGTTCCCGGATACGGCTGGGAGTGCAAGATCGTTGACGATGTCGGCAAGGAAGTAGGAAAGGGTGAGGCCGGAGAGCTCTGCGTCAAGGGTGACGGCGTCATGACCTGCTACTACAGAAATCCCGAAGCTACCGCAGAAGTCCTGAAGGACGGATGGCTTTACACAGGAGACGTTGCAATGCGTGATGAGGACGGATTCATCTTCCTCGTAGACCGTAAGAAAGATGTCATCGTATCAGGCGGTGAGAACCTTTATCCCGTTCAGATCGAGGATTACCTCAGAAAGCACGACAAGATCAAGGATGTTGCCGTCATAGGCCTTCCCGATCCCAGACTCGGAGAGATCGCAGGCGCGATCATTTCCATAAAAGACGGAATGACCTGCACCGAAGAGGAGATCGAGGAATTCTGCCAGGGTCTTCCCCGTTACAAGAGACCCAGGAAGATCATCTTCGACGATGTGCCCAGAAATCCTACCGGCAAGATCGAAAAGCCGCTGCTCCGCAAGCGCTACAGCGTTGAGGGCCTTGTCGGCAAGGAAAATGAACTGTAACTTTTTAATGTTTTAAAATTCTGCTTTGAACAGGCCGGCGAGCATCGGGTTTTTATAAGCAGACTCTGTGAACCCCGTCGGCACTTAGCGAATGCGAATGAAATGAAGCATGAGCTTAGTACCGCTACGGGGTGAACCGAAGCCGAAAGGCGGGTCTGTGATAAAAACCCGATGCTCGCCGGCCGTGTGAATAAAGAATTTAAAGAAATAACTTGACGCTGGGTAATCTATATGCTACATTACTCTAGCGGCTCATTTGAGGCCTATTTTTTTCGCTCGCTATTTTGAGGAGGTACCAAAATGCGTACAAAGATCACACTTGCATGCACTGAGTGCAAACAGCGCAACTACAACACTACCAAGGAAAAGAAGACCATGCCTGACCGCATGGAGATCAAGAAGTACTGCAGATTTTGCAAGAAGCACACACTTCATAAGGAAACAAAGTAATTTGTCCTGCTTAAAGGAGAACAGCTGATGGCAGATTCTAATACTAAGGAAAAGAAGATCAGCTTCTGGAGCGGTGTGAAGGCAGAATTCGGTAAGATCGTATGGCCGAACGGAAATAGTGCTTTCAGACAGTCTGTTGCTGTCATCATGATATCGGTCATCGCAGGATTGATCATTGGTCTGATCGATGCTGCGGCTAAGAGCGGTGTCAACTGGATCACTTCTTTTTCATCTTTCAATTTTTAAGGAGGACCGCAAGTGGCTGAATCAGAAGCAAAGTGGTATGTGGTCCATACTTATTCCGGCTATGAGAACAAGGTAAAGCTGGACCTTGAGAAGACCATTGCCAACAACAAGAATATCGCTGACAAGATCCTGAGAGTCGAGGTTCCCACCGAGAGTGTCATGGAGGTCAAGGACGGCAAGAAAAAGGTCGTTGACCGCAAGATGTGTCCCGGATATGTCATTGTCCAGATGGAGATGACCGAGTCGACCTGGTACATTGTCAGAAATACAAGGGGCGTTACCGGATTCGTAGGCCCCGGAAGCAAGCCCGTGCCTCTTACCGAGGATGAGCTTGTCAATCTTAAGATAGGAAAGCCCGCTCAGGGATCCGGAAATGAGGAGAAAGCTCCCAAGAAGGATTACGGCATCAAGGTCGGCGATCTCATCGCCGTTGTTGACGGAACCTGGAAGGATACCGAAGGCAAGGCTCTTAAGATCGATGACAACAAGCAGACGGTCACCATCAATGTCGAGATGTTCGGAAGAGAGACTCCTCTCGAAGTTCCTCTCGATAATGTCAGAAGGATGGGCTGATAGCAGATATTTCAGGGCTCTGCCCTTAAATATAAAATGAGCGATTGAATTCGCGAGTTCACATTATTTTCAAGTGGGAGTGTGCCTCCAGGCACGATCACCACGAACCCGGAGAGATCCGGCGATTAATTCAGGAGGTGCCATCATGGCAAAAAAAGTAGAAGGCTATATCAAGTTACAGATCCCGGCCGGCAAGGCAACACCCGCGCCCCCGGTAGGTCCCGCACTTGGACAGCACGGTGTTAACATCGTAGAGTTCACCAAGCAGTTCAACGCCAGGACAGCAGACAAGGGTGATACCATCATCCCTGTCGTCATCACCGTTTATGCAGACAGGTCTTTCAGCTTCGTCACAAAGACTCCCCCTGCTGCAGTTCTCATCAAGAAGGCAGCAAAGGTCCAGAAAGCGTCCGGTGTACCTAACAAGAACAAGGTAGGAAGCATCACCAAGGCTCAGGTAAGAGAGATCGCCGAGACCAAGATGCCCGACCTCAATGCAGCTTCCATCGAGGCAGCAATGAGCATGATCGAAGGTACCGCACGTAGCATGGGTATCACTATCAGTGAGTAACACTTTGGGAGACAGCTCCGGCTGTCGATTGAACCTAGGAGGATATTAAAATGAAGCATGGCAAGAAGTATTCAGAGGTAGCTAAGCTCGTCGAGCGCGGCGCCTTCTATGATCCCGCTGATGCAGTTGCTCTTGTTAAGAAGACTGCTTCCGCAAAATTTGATGAGACCGTAGAGCTGCACATTCGTACAGGATGCGACGGAAGACACGCAGACCAGCAGATCCGTGGTGCAGTAGTTCTCCCCAGCGGTACCGGCAAGGACGTTAAGGTTCTGGTATTCGCAAAGGGCGATAAGCTGACCGAGGCTCAGAATGCAGGCGCTGATTTCGTAGGCGGTGAGGAGCTCATTCCCAAGATCCAGAACGAGGGATGGTTCGGATTTGATGTTGTTGTTGCAACTCCCGACATGATGGGCGTTGTAGGACGTCTTGGTAAGGTCCTCGGACCTAAGGGCCTCA
This sequence comes from Lachnospiraceae bacterium, assembly GCA_024682075.1. Lineage (GTDB taxonomy): Bacteria > Bacillota > Clostridia > Lachnospirales > Lachnospiraceae > AC2028. Next base: position 1,476 of record JAIKZQ010000053.1, on the reverse strand, counting down.
TGCCCAACCCCAAGGCAGGAACCGTTACCATGGATGTTGCGAAGGCTATCGCAGACATCAAGGCAGGTAAGATTGAGTACAGACTTGACAAGTCCAATATCGTGCATGTTCCCGTAGGAAAGGTTTCCTTCACCGAGGAGCAGCTTAAGGCTAACTATGATGCAGTCATCGACGCCATCATCAAGGCTAAGCCCAGCACCCTTAAGGGACAGTATCTCAAGAGCGTTACTCTTGCTACCACCATGGGCCCCGGCGTGCACGTAACCACCGCTAAGTATTCATAAGCCCTATCTCAAATATGTGTTTGGTCCTTGACATATGACAGCAAGTTATGTTATCTTGTCCAAGGTCTGAATAAGCCGAAGACAGCAGGCATCCGACATGTTGCAACCAGTTGCGGCATTCGCTGTAAGTCCAGCCGAGGTGATGAAATATAATGAATCATCTTCATCTCCCGTGTCTTCCGATACGGGAGATTTTTTTCGGCCTCGCTTTACAAAATCTATAAGGAGGTAAGAAAATGGCAAAGATCGAAGAGAAGAAGCCGATCGTCGCAGAGATCGGTGAGTACATCAAGGACGCTCAGTCCGTTGTTGCGGTTGATTACCGCGGACTCACCGTTGCTCAGGATACCGAGCTTCGTAAGACACTTCGTGAAGCTGGAGTTGTGTACAAGGTTTACAAGAATACTTTTCTTACAAGAGCATTCGAGGGAACCGATTTCGCACAGCTTGATAGCGTTCTCGAGGGACCTACCGCAGTTGCTATCTCCAAGGATGATGCAACCGCTCCCGCAAGAGTCATCGCTAAGTTCGCGAAGACCGCACCCGCACTTGAGATCAAGGCAGGTATCGTAGAAGGAAGTTTCTATGATGCTGCAGGAATGGCAGAGATTTCTCAGATCCCTTCAAAAGAAGAGCTCCTCTCCAAGTTCCTTGGAAGCATCCAGAGCCCCGTTACCAATTTCGCACGCTGCATGAAGCAGATCGCGGAAAAGGGCGGCGAAGCTGCTCCCGCTGCTGAAGAGGCAGCACCTGCTGAAGCTGAAGCACCCGCTGAGGCTTAAGACCGGAAACGGATCCTATGCCCGGATTGTTTTTAACATGTAATTAATCTTTTATGGAGGCATTGTGAAAGCTTCGCTTTCACTTACCTAAACGAATGCCGCTTACGCGGTGAATGGAGGAAAATATAATGGCTAAGTTATCTGCACAGGAAATTCTTGATGCAATTAAGGAGCTCAGCGTTCTTGAGCTCAATGATCTTGTAAAGGCTGTTGAGGAAGAGTTCGGCGTTTCTGCAGCAGCTGGTGTTGCTGTTGTTGCCGGTCCTGCTGCTCCCGTTGAGGAGAAGACCGAGTTCGACGTTGAGCTTACTGAGGCTGGCGCTGAGAAGGTTAAGGTTATCAAGGTTGTTCGTGAGATCACCGGACTTGGACTCAAGGAAGCTAAGGACACTGTTGAGGCTGCTCCCAAG
>JAIKZQ010000042.1 GCA_024682075.1 Lachnospiraceae bacterium | reverse complement strand
TGAGAACCGAGGTCCTCGCTCTTTTCCACCTTGATGCTAAAGTAACTGTTCGTTCCCTTTGTGATATAGGGAATACCGTTTGCTGAATACAGCACATCGGTAAATCCGTCGAACTTATCCGTATCTCTGCCCGATTGGAAACCGAACCTCTTGAAGAGATCGAAGGATGCACTCTGACTGATGACAGAGATATTGAACTCTCCCGCAGTCAGGACCATATCATGTGTGTAGTTGGCCTTGTTGACAGCAATGGCTATCTTGTCAGGATTGGATGCAACCTGAATAGCGGTGTTGATGATACATCCGTTAGACTTATCGCCCTGTCTTGCCGTTAGGACAAAGAGACCGTATGTGAGCTTATACATAGGGTTACCTGAAATTGCCATGTTGCACCTCCTTTGGGGTTATAGAGGTATTATAACATACAAAGGCAGAGATTACCTATCCTGTATTGTAACTTAGATAACAAGAAGGGGCAGAGTACAACCGGGTGTTGTCTCATCCCCTTCTAAGATAGTAGCAAAGCTATTTCTTCTTTTGCGTCGGCAAGTCGTCATACATTGCCTCTACAAGTTCTCTCAGAAACTCTCTGTTATCAACATCATCCACAAGGATCATCTCTTTTGCACCTTCATACGGAAGTTCCATCTCCGCATCAGGCATCATAGCTATGGCAGACTTTGTAGGCTTCACCAGAAAGCGGTCATCATAGATACCGCCAAATACCTTACCCCGATAATACAGGACATATTCACCCATCATTGCACGATGTGTTATATCCTCTAATCCCGACAGTTGCTCCAATATAAAATTCAGATACTCTTTACTCGATGCCATCTGTTAACCCTCCATACTTTTTTTCGCACTGTTGATAAGACCGAGAAGCCCCGTCTCCTTAATGAGAGCAATACCCTGGAATTCATCTCCGAGGACGATCAGATTGTCCCCTGTTTTAATATTGAAGATCTTTCTTGCCTTGGCAGGAATGACGATCTGTCCCTTATCTCCCACTTTGACCATTCCAAAGATATGTTTTCCTTTCGGCGGTATACCATATCCCAGGTTGTCCGAATCATTTTTTTCGTATGAGATAAGATCGTCCATGGATACGCCAAAAAGGTCAGCCAGCATCTTACACCTCTCTATATCCGGCAGCGACTCTCCGGTCTCATATTTTGAAAGCGTCTGTCTGGATACGCCTATCTTCTCTGCAATTTCCTCCTGTGACAGGTTATTAAGCTTTCTCAATTCCATAAGATTATCTGCAAAACTCATTCTTTCTTCTCCTTTTTAATTCCCAGAACGCACCACCTTATTAAAGGTATTCGGCTCATGATTTCATACAGAAGGTAGGAGCCCGCGAATGCAGCTATTGCAACCAGCAGGTATACGATACCTGGGGCAAGGAACGGACACAATGTATGCAGATACCATCCGCTGACTGCGATCATCAGATAATGGAACACGTATAAGCCCCATGATTTTCGACACATCCACTTTGAGAAAGAATTCTCAAAATTGCCCCATTTTTTCATGAAGGCAAGTATACCGAGAGTTCCAAACCATGCGTATACATTGCACATGATTGTATCGAGAACCACATGATCCGGATAAGGCTGACCTATATATAAAATCACGAAAGCCACGCAAGATGCGAGTGCAAGGATGCTTAATAACAGCCAGTTTTTGCCTAGTCGATCCATCACTTCGTCATGAGACAGTACAAAGTAGCCGATCAAAAAGCCCAGTCCGTATATACCGAATCTGTAAACCACTATTATCGGTGTGTTAAGTATCTGCGCCGCTCCGTATACGGGTATGACAAGAAGTATAAGCACCAAAAGATTGGCTTTGTTGCAGATATTATAGAATCTGTCTTTTTCAATCCTTCTGATCAGCACCAGTATCAGGCTGAAGAACCAGAGCATCTGAACATACCACAGAGGACCCGAGCCGCTGACTGCCATTATCAGGAAAAGGATTGGCCCCGGTACATTGCCCATGGAATCAAATGCACCGGAGATCAGCATGTTGTAATAGCCAAGAACCCAGCCGAAAACCAGAAGGCCGATTGTTGATGGCACAAGATATTTTCTCGTCCTTACTCTTATGAATGCCTTTTCTGTTCGTTTATCCAGTTCATAGCGGGCTGACATGCCGGATACCGCAAACAGAAGTAACATGAACCAGGGATATACAATGTACTGATATGTATCCTGAGGCTGATGTTCACTGAATGGACCTATGATTCCATGTTGTGACACGCCGTTGAATATGTAAATCACATGATAGATGACAACCAGCACTACTGTTATCCAGCGAATATTATCTAAGTACGTCTTTCTCATATTCCTACCACCTTTGCTAAATATTTTAACATTTTTCTAAATCATAAAAAAGCAAGCTCCGCCTGTCTACCAAGCGAAGCTTACATATTTTGCTGTTTTTCGTTAAATTTGGTTGCGGGCACATAGTTTTATAAAAAGCGCTAATTGGTGCCGGCAATAATACTGAAAGTCATTACAAACTCACAGGTAATACTTTCGTTTCTATGAACTCCACCCGGTCAAAGATCCTCGGTTTGAATGTGCCTGTAATCCCAACGGAAATATCTTTCTCTTTATTAACATAGATGATATTTCCGCTGTCACCGATTGCTGCGTACACCTCTTTATCATCGCATGGCTTGTACCATAAATAGCCATAGTTCATGAATCCGAATCGTTCACCAAGCTTAATGTGAGGTGCCAGCATGTCTTTTATGTACTCCGCGGAAATGATTCTTTTCCCGTTGTAAGTTCCATCATCAAGAACAAGCGAACCGATCACAGCCATATCTTTTGCCGACATGCATAATCCCCAGCCTGCAGTAACGCTGCCCTGAGGATCCGAGTACCACTCGTATTTCCTGGGATTTTTGTTCATAAAAAAATCAAACTGATCTTCTTTGGAGCTGTCGCCGTGTGGAATTCGATTTGGAAGCCCCAGCGGCTCAAAGAGATTTTTGTTGGCAAAGTCTATGCATTTCTCTCCGGTTGCTCTCTCAATTATTCCTGCCAGTATCTGAATTCCCAGCGTGGCATACCTGAACTCACCCGTGATTCCGTTACGGCCCCCAAGATAATCAAGTATTGCAATAGTAAAATCCTGCGAAGTACACACCTTCTTCCAGGGTTCCGACTTACCTTTATATGGAGCTGTCATAGTAAGGAGATGTCTGATCGTAACCTCGTATATAGTCTTCTCACCGCGTTTTACAGAGTAATCGGGAAAAAAATCCATCACCTTCTGATCCAAACTCCTGATGCAGGCCTTATCCAGCGCAATTCCGGCAAGCAGCGCCATAACACCTTTGGTGACGGAATTGACATTCATTGCATCCGGTGTCTTAAACCCGTGCCAGCAGTCTTCATAGACCGGCCTGTCACCCTTAAGTACATAAATCTGGCAGATGTTTGATTCATTGCCTGTACTGTTTTCGATGTACTTGTGAAGTTGTTCTTTGTTCAAAAAATAGCCTCCTCTCAGGCACGATTCGGACGTCCTAAGAAAAGGCTAATGTAATTAAAAATTCTTTTCAAGTATTTCTTTGTCCTTATAATTCTTTGACATTAATATTTGATGTCTGTCGGGAAACACTGTCGCAATCATTGAATGCCGCGAAACGGATCAGTGTTTTTTCCAATTCAGTGTTCAGTTTCTTTGTCAGGCGGATTTCCGGTTCCCACCAAAGGCCTTTCACTTCAAGAACCTTTTTCCTGCGGTCGGGTACTGCTTCAATACGTCCGGCAAAACGGTCTCCAAACAGGATCGGCAGAGTATAATATCCGTATTTTCGTTTAACGGCAGGAGTATAAATCTCCCAGGAATACTGATAGTCCCATAATGCCTGTATCAGGGATTTGTCCCACATGAGCGGATCCAGGGGGGCTATGAACGACATCCTCGGTTTCAGGTCTGCACTCCCGTCAACTATTGATCCCATCAGCGATTCATCCTCGGAACGATAGTAAAACGTCTGCTTTATCCCCTGAACAGCCACAGGGCATATCTTACCTTGCTGCGTTAATCTTTCCAGGATCATTTTTCGTTTTTCCGCATTTATATCTATTCCAAGAAACGCTGTACTGTTCTTATCCCAAAGAAGTCCGACAGCACCGATCCTGCGGAGCACACGCCACGCTGTGAATTCATCCTCATTCCTGCATGGGTTTTCCGCATTAAGAATCGATCCGGGCAGATATTTCTCCGCAAGATCATAATATTTCCTGCTTCCGTTTTTGTGATGGATGATCAATACCCCGTCTGTATAAAGCTGTTCCAGCACCGACCGTGCAGCCTGGGATTTCTTATGCCAGTTGCCACTCCAATGCATTGAAGAATGCCAGAAAATCTCTCCTTCGATCGGCAATGTGTCGCTCGACACGGGTCCATTATCACTTATGAAAGAGACTGCCTGCTTCTCCAGCCTGCTCAGTCCTTTGAACGTTTTTCCGAGCTTCAGGCTTCTGTTCCTGTATGACGAGAAATATGGCCAATCCTCTACCGGCCATATTGATAATTCCTTGTCTGCATAATCTACCAGTTTACGGTCTTCATACAACAGCTCACGAAGCATGGATTTTGAAAAGCCCTTTACCCTTGACTGAAGTGTGAGCTCAGCATTTTTACCGCATACATCAACCGGATCGTATTGAATGCATCCCGCCTGACGGACATAATCGCAAGCACCTGATTTACCAAGGAACTTATATGATCCTATAAGCCCTTGTTTGGCAAGAATGAATCTTCCGGCCTGTTGTTTTGTTAATGTCTGCATATAATGGATCCCCTCAGCTGAATGTTATAGATTATATTTGCTCCGTCAGCATAAACAAAACAATATATCAGTCCCAAAACGGCAATTAGAAAATGCAAGATTATGAAGACATATAACAGTCTTTTACTCTGTCCTTTCAGTAGTTTGCATTGAGCGATCACAAAGCCGATGATCCTTAACAGTATAAATACAACCTCGGCGCTGCCGGCACCGAATCGATATCTGATCGGATCATTGAGTTCTCCGAACCAATTCTCATATTCTATAAAATCAAATCCGAATATATGCCTGAATATGTATGGAATGTATGATACAAACAACGCCAAAAGGATCATATCCGCTATGGCTAAAATGATGCTAACCGTTTTCCTGTTTTTCATATGCCCGGTCCCTCCCTCCATACAGACGGAGAACTGTTTGATCAGGTCACATTTTCTGTCGCCATGGTCTGACATCATCTATCCATCCGTTTGACTTCCAATATTTAAAATCCGTATACTCCGGATTGTCTTTGCCAAGACCTGTCTGCAACATTCTCACCATATAAAATTTCATCTTTGTCATCACCCCTGTATGTGCAGGCTTGGAATAATCGATCGAGAGCATTTTCCGGGCAAGCAAGGTCAGTTTCCCGGTCATTTCATCACGCTTCTTCTCGGAAATTCGGTCCCAGCGGATCTCACTCATCAGCTTAAAACTGCACTTGCGTATACAGCTTACCCCCCACCAGGAAAGACTGTCCTCAATATCTTTTGCAGTTGACTTTTCGCCGGCTCCGAGGCACTGAGTGATGATCACCGCACGTTTTCCGAACATTTCTTTTGCCGGGCGATGAGGCATCCATCTGTATCCGAAATGATCCAGCATTGCCTTCATTGCTCCGGTAGCATGGAAAACATAGGCCGGCGAGGTGAACACCAGAAGATCCGCTTCAAGAAGTGCCTTCTCAATCTTCTGCACCTTTTCCGCATCCTTACACAAATTCTGTTTTTCCATAAAGCAGGCAGTGCATCCCGTGCAAAACCCGGGGCCATCCTTCGGAAGATAGAATTCCGTTATCTCAGCCCTGTCCCTGAACTGTTCAAGGAAGATTTCCTTGAGATTATACGTAACTCCTTTTTTCTCCGTTCCATTGATGACTGTGATCTTCATTTTATGTTCCTCCGGGATTTTTTCATTTCAATTAGCCGTCAAGAGCAAGAAAAATGGCCGGGGCGGCCATTCTTCATAGGACAAAATAATGCATTTAGATCAGCAATTGCTCCACGGTCAGTGCTGCCGCATAAAGCCTGAACTCATCCGTTCCATACAGCATCACCGCCTGCCTCATGCCGTTTAAGTCAAGCCGGCTGCCGGCAACGGTGATCGTCGGAAGGCCGCAGGTATGCATGACATAGGTAGGGCCTGTCAGCAGGACTGCATCGTAATCAGCGATCTTCTCTGTAATGATCCTTATCTCCTCATCACGCCCTTTCAAGGCATTCCGGTATTCCTCATCTTCGGACAATTCCCGCGGCATATCGCATAGTGCCCCGCGCAGCAGATCGTCTCCGTATTTCATCATCGTATCGGGATGTGTCTCAAAATATTCAACGATCTCCTTAAGCGTCTTAAGCTTTGCTCCGCTCTTTTTCAGATAGTCCTCAAGGCACGGACCGAATTCACGCTTCATGATAGCCGGAAGGTAAGGTGTAGGAGGATCATTGACCTCCTCGATCGAAACGCCGTTATCCTTAAACAGCCCTATCACATCATCAAGATACCGGCTTCGCTCTTCCGAATTCATTTCGGAGTTGGCAACATTTACCGCGATCCGGAGTTTTCCGGCCTGAGCCGCTCTGATCTCAGGCAGCGGCTCATCCCTCATGGCAGAGTACAATCTGAGAGTATCGCTGACATTTTGTGCCATTGCTCCGGCACTGTCGAATGTTTTTGAAATCGGAATGATACCCTCCTGTGAAAGAACTCCTGCAGGAGGTTTTAATCCGCAGATTCCGTTTCCCATGGCGCAGGCGGTAACCGAGTGACACGTATCCGTTCCGACAGCCATCGGGACAATTCCGGCAGCAACTGCAACAGCAGAACCGCTCGATGAACCGAGAGGATCCAGTCCGGGATTCACCGCATGTATCACCTGTCCTCCGCGTGAACTGTACCCGCCCGGCATTTTTGTCGAAACATAGTTTGCAAACTCGGTCATGTTGCTCTTGCCGATGATCACAGCACCGTTGCGGCGAAGATTCCGAACGACCGGTGCGTCGCTTTTTGCGAGATTATCAGCCAGGGCCAGGCTTCCGGCGGTTGTGTGGAATCCCCTGACATCGACATTATCCTTCACCAGAACAGGAACGCCAAAAAGAGGAAGGGATCTTTCCATTCCCGTGTCCGAGAATTGGTCTGCAGCAGTATCGTCAAGTTCCGCAACGCAGTTCAGTCCGTCTTTGCCGCCTGTTTCTTTTGCTAACCGTATTGCTTCCGCAGCAGTGATCATATCATTCCTCATTAGTCATTCTGTTCATCCCTGCATCAAAAGACCGTACCGGAAATAAGTATATCCTACGATTAAACCTTACGCAATCGCAGGCAAACCTCATGCATGCACTATTCTAAATCAGGCTTCGGATGTACAATTAAATATATTAAGTTAAGGAGCCTCTCATGAATAATCCATTACCTCATAATACAGTAAGACCGATATCCGTCACCTGTGCAAAATTACTGCCTGCCGAATGTCCGGTGGATCTCGGCGACGGAAGCGAGCGCGGGGAGTATGTCGAACAGGATTATGTCCTGTCCAGGCTCAGGCGTCCCATGCGTGCAATCAACCTGATGTACTGTTACTATCCCCTCGACAAAGAGTGGCCGAAACGCGCAAGCTTTGTCACCGCCCAAAAAGGCGGAGAAAGTCCGTATGACGATTATTTTCCATACTCGGGAGGACTTACGGCAAAGAGACGTCATTCATCGGGCCCCGATGTATTCGAATGCATGAAGGACATAAGAAGACATGGCGAGGATGTGATACTTACGATCACCATAGATCCCAAGGTCAGTGACGATCATCTCACCTCTATTGCAAGAGACCTCAGGCCATTTGGAAGGATAATGGTGCGTATCAATCACGAAGCCACAGGCACATGGTTCTCCTTCAACAAAAGAGCAACATACGAAGAACTCGGACAGTTTTTTGCACATTGCTGTGAAATCTTCCATAAGGAAGCACCTCAGGCAAAGATCATTCTCTGCCTTGACGGATATACATCATTAAAAGCAGAGCAGATGGTCAGAGAGGATGAATTTACGCCTGCGATAAAGGCTGCCGACATTGTATCGGTGGACAGATATCTGTCCCTTCACTGGGGCTGGCCCGGAGACATTGCAGAAAAAGGCGGCAAAAACTTCAAGTCGTTCGGGGCTCGTAATGTCTATGCCCTTGCCAAAAAAAGTTCGGAACGCTATGACATGATCTGCGGAAAGCACAAGCCAATGGTCCTGTCGGAACTGAATGCCGACGGTGATGTAAACGGTCCTTACGATCAATGCAGGATGCTTAAAACCTTCTGCGGCATGATAAAGAATGACAGGGACAAATGGCTCTCGGGATTTACTCTTTATCAGTTCAGGGACAGAGGAAGACTCGGACTTGAGATTCAGGATCCGAATAATGAAAATGTCGGGATTGAGCAGCCTCTCATGAAGACATTCAGGGAGATCATTTCCGATCCTTACTTCTCTCCCGCCATCTGCAAAGGCAAGTCTGTCAGACTCGGCAAAAACGGTTCTCCGGCATCACCGGTAACGATGCGCTGGGGCGGAAGCGAAGATTCCGAAGGCATCGCCCTTACCTATGAAGTGAACGGATCCCCCGTCTTCTGCGAATGCTATTTTGAAGACAATCTGACCGATGCTTCTCTCATGCTTGAAACAAACGGAAGCTGGTTCCACAAAGCTCCCGGAACACGCTTTGTGGATCTGATGCCCGCGTTTTTCGATATGCCAAGGGCAAAATACGACAGGATCACAATCCATATGTTCATGACCCCTTCGGAAGGAACCAACGATCCCTCAAAAGGAAAATCCTCCGGAAAAGATCCGGAGGATGACTGGGCTGTAAATCAATATTATCAGATAAGGACTCTGCCTGTTGTCAGGATTGAGACTGAAAAGCCGTAACACGCAAGAGCGTTAACACTCATCCGAGTATCTGCATGTAGTATTCCTTAACAAATACGATGCACAAAACAGCTGAGATAACGCCGACAATAACCGCGATCATCACATACAGGCCTATATTATCATCCAGATTCACAATTCCGTTTTCAATAAACAGCGTGACTATGAAAAGGCTGCCAAAAGCCAGTGCCGAGGAATTTCTCTTGTTTTTCGAAACCCTGAATTTCTTTTCACCGTTATTCATCATAAACTCCTTTTACGATGTCCGGCACTTTGTTGTCACTGTGCAAAATACCTGCTCTCGCGTTTGATTATCCACTGCGTTGTCGAGTCCACAAATGAATCAGCCTGCTCAGGCGTCAGGTAAGTATACTCCCTGTGCAGCTCGCCGTGATCATCTCCATGATAAAATCCGCAGATATACTGTCTTCTGTTTTCAAATGCATCTCTGCCGAACAGATCGATCAGATCATTATCGAAGTTCACGGCGTTTTCATATACCGAAAATGCATTAAAACCCGGATGCTGTTCCAGATACAGGAAATCCAGATCGTACCAGTCTCCCTTCGCAGCCCATATCAGTTTGTACTTATCCTCGGCATATTCCTGCGGATAAGAAGCCACAAGATCGGCATATACCGTCTCAGTCCACCGCACATCGGTCAAAAGGTGTACATAGTATCCAAGGAAAAAAGAAAACTCTCTCAGGGAATATTTCATGATCAGATCTTCATTGAAATACCCCCTGCAAAATGCGTCCAGATCCATAAAGGTTTCATCATCGGCCTTTGTCCTGAAATGCGATACCGTTTTCGGAGGATGATACTCTTTCCAATCCTCACTCGGAACGCCGCTGTCGGGAGCTATGTTTCCCATCACAAAAGCCGTCTCGTCTATTTCGGTCACATGTTTGAGCAATTCATCCGCGATCCGTAAATGAACCATCCAAGATGCCATGATCATTTCCTCCTGCCATCATCTGCGCCCGAGGGCATATCAGATGAGACTCTCTCCCATCTTCACGGGGATCTCGCCGTGGGTACGCTCACGTTCGGCAATATCCCTGCATAAGGTGAATCTTTTTTCAAATAGAAGGATTATCGTCGATCCTCCATATTCGAAATATCCCTTTTCCTCTCCGCATTCCACGTAAAAAGAAGTTCCCTTAGTCCTGCGATGATTGGAGATCTTCCCGACAAGCATCGCTCCAACTTCCATCTGAATAATATTCCCATATTCCCCGGACCTTATCAGGGTATATTCCCTGGAATTCCGGGTGAATACTTTTACCGATTCAAGCGCCACGGGCCTGACACAATGAAGCTCTCCCCCGATCCTGCGGGGAGCATATGTTTTCCCCGATGCGGGATAACAGTACCTGTGATAATGGCTCGGAGTCAGCCTGAAAACAAGTGCAGTCCCGCCCGAAAACCTTTCCGAAAGTTTTGAATCCCTAAGCAGACTCTGCAGGCTGTATTGGGAATTCTTTATGTCAAAGACCGATCGCTCATCTATGTTAAATACGGTTAATAATCCGTCACACGGGCTGACAAGTCCGCTTTGTATTTGCGGTTCGTATTCCGGTTTTAGTTTTCTGGTAAAAAATTCATTAAAGGACCCGTATCCGCCTGCAGGCATTTCATAGTATTTCTGCTCTATGTGATTCCTGCGGATGAATCCCGGAACGAATAACGCAGACATAGGAGAAGACAGCAATAGCGCTGCTGTCTTCGAAATACCCGGTCTGACCAGGGCCTTAAGGATAACTCTCCCCGGAACGGTTTTATACAAAAAAAGAACTGAAAGAGACTCTTTGCTCATATCGGTCTCCATCTCATCAGCATGACGCCTATCACTTCTCCGATCCCGATAAGTATGAGGCATATCTTTCTTACGCCACACGGCTTCTTTATCTCAACAGGTGAAATGAATCCTATGCCGCACACGACCAGAAGGGCTATATATCCTGCTGTGCCGCGGATTTCGGCGATGTTTTGTACCAGAAACGCCAAAGGCAGGATCACAGCTATCGTGGTCACGGGAACTCCGTCATAGACCTCTCTTCTTTCCGAAGTACGCTGCTGCCTTTCTTCTTCATTCACGTTAAAAAACGCCAGGCGGATCAGCGCCGACAAAGTATACAGTGCAGCGACAAGCGCAGCGACGATCGACTGTCCCGTTATCATATATACAAAGAGTGCCGGCATGACGCCAAAGCTGATCAGGTCACTGAGCGAATCTATCTGTATCCCGAATTTCTTCTCGGAATCATCCCTCTGCTTTGTCGATGCGACATTCCCGTCAAACATGTCACAGATTCCCGCTGCCATCAGAAAGAGTATTGCTCCGACATAATCTTCGTTGAATGCCCTGAGCATGCCTACAAAAGAAAACAGCATGCCGAGATAAGTAAGGATCACTGTGTAATTATAGTATCCTAACGGTTTTTTTATTCTCATGAAAAACATCTCCCGTTCATGATCTGAATATTCAATGCTGAATTATTATTCCGCCGTAGTACTCCGGCTTGCCGTCATCGTCACACAAAACAAACGCACGAGGCTGCAGCACAACATATGATCCGTCCGGTCTTCTTGCACGATAATTCAGATCCTTGGGATCTCCTTTTCCGCCGATAATGGAATCGACTATCGACTTATATTTTGCCAGATCGTCCGGATGGACATACTCCTGCCATATCTTTCCGGCATGGTACATGTATTCCGAACCGAATCCGTAATCGTCTGTAAGCACAGCTGACCACCTGGAATAATCATATCTTAAGTCATTCAGGAATACATATCCGTCCCCTGCGATCGTGACCAGCGCTCCGAACATCGCATCAAGCTTCCTTTTCCTGCCGTCGGGTATCGGTATCTCCACCATGGTTGCGGTCCCCACTCTGTCAACAGGTTTTCCGGACTTGATCATTTTCTTATTCTCATACATGGCCAGATCTGCACGGTTGACCACATCGGAAAACTTTGCATCCGATGACGGTTCGTATACCGACATTCCGGTTGCGATAACAGGACCGGAACGCGAACGCCCATTGGCATAGGATTCTCTTCTGAGATTCTCCAGAAGTTCTTCCCTGATCTCATATTCCTCGTCTGTCAGAAAAACAGCAAATTCATCCCCGCCGATCCTGTAGATTCTGCTGCGTGAGAAATTCTCACTGATCATGCGGCACGCCCTTCGAATGAACTCGTCACCGAAGGAGTGGCCCCTGGTATCATTATACAGTTTCAGATCATTGACGTCGCATATTACTATTCCGAATCTGAGATCTGCTTCTACAGTACGTATGCTGTTATCCATGGACTTGCTCAATTCCATGAAAGCGTTGTGATTTTTGATGCCTGTCAGTTCATCAAGTCTTGCCATGCGCTCCGCATTATGAAGCTTTTGCTGCTGGATTTCTTTTTCCCTCACTTCATCATCGATATTCTCCATGCAGAACAGTATATGCTTTTTGTCCTCGCACATCATGTCCACATGTCTGATATGAAGTATGTTTCCGTCAATGATCAGCCTGCAGCTGACGGAATAAGAGCCGTTCCTTGCCACGGTATCGACGATGGTGTCCTTATCATGGATCATGAGCACAAGGTCAAGGTCATCCGGATGAACAACCTGACTTGCATTTGCCTTTGCCATGGCAAAGAAATCATCACCTTCTAACGCAATCTGAAGAGTGGTCAGCATCTGTGTGGGAACGATTTCCGTATAATGTCCCGATTCGGAATCCACGTAGAATACACTGTCATAATGTGCAGCAAGCGTGGCCGCTATCTGATTGAACTCTGTCTGATCGATCATCAATATGAGCCTCCGTTTTCAGCATTTAGTCTTAAATAAAGAATATCTGCAATGCGCCTTTATGCAGCCTCACGAATATCATTAACAGGCATATTGCCTGCATGGATCAGCAAGTGAACCCGGCTCATGCGGCTAAAACAGATCCAGCATGCTGTCCAGATATATCTCTTCCCTGACCTTGAGCCGGTATTCCGGCCTTGTCATGTAGTAGAGAAGGAATTCAAAAACCACTGCGCTTCCAAGTCCGCGCCCTTCTATCTTGAACTCGGAAAAGCCGGCAGGAATGTACGTGTTCAGAATGTCATCCGTTCCGATGAAAGAAGGATTGTTCATGGCATCCGAAAAACGGTAGCCTCTTGATGCGTTAGCCGATGTGCAGACATGATCCGGGATATCTTCCCCGAGACACTTTCTGCTCACATTCTCATAACATCTCCTGCGGTCCGCGCAGTTAATGTCACAGCACTCGTTGCACAGGAATTCCACTTTGCTTTTCCGATCCGAAGTAAGGGCATTCAGTTTCTCCGATTCCTTATTAAGCCTGAAATCGGGAACAACATATCTGAATTCGCTTCTGTCCAGTTCTTTTTCAAACTGTTCAAAGTCCGTAAGTACCTTCGTGGTCGAAGACACAAAATAAAAATCCGGATAGTTTTTTCTTATGTGATCAAGGAGAAGATCCGAATAAATGATCACTCCTCCTCTGACATTTCCGTTATTTTCAAACAGTCTGCAGAGGCGGTCCGCTTTCCTGTCCGAAAGATGGCTTTCCCGGATCAGCGAGTTACTGAACGTAAGGCATGAAGAAATCCCGTACTCACGCATCAATGCGGCAACATTTTCGGGATCCTCGTCACCGAAGCCCAGCCGGCCTCCGCCCCATATGCAATCCCCCGGTGCTCCGTATATCGAACCGATTCCGCACCAGTCATGGAAGTATTCTCTGTGCCCGTAATAAAGCGGAAGAAATGCCTTATACAGATCATAAAATTCGAACAGCCCCGGAAGGTGATAATATGCTTTCATGGTCATCTGAATGTCCAGCGGATGTCATCACGGCCGCTTATGATAACTGCGGGCCAGTCTGCGCTTCTGCCGTCCTGAGCCTGAGCTGTGAGCGTATACATCGGAACTCCTTCGGAAACGGTAAGGCTGTATGATGTAAAAGCTCCCCTATCCAGTACCGCTTCAGTGCCCGGACCGAACGAAACGGTCGTGCCGTCGGCAAGCGATATGACATAGACCAGATCAAGACCGTACTCACCTTCAACCGGTGTGGGCTGATAATAATCCCAGGATTCATCAGGATACGGGTTTACCATCACCATGACGAGAGCACCCTGTGGAGCATAGCTCATGAATTCTTGCCATGTTTCTCCGCAGGTGTGATGTCTGTAATCCATGAATGCATAGATCGGTGCATTGAGCACTTCGGGACGCTCTATCACCTGCGTGTTCGTTTCTTCATAATCAGCCTTCCAGTATTCGACTTTGATGCCGAGTTCTGTGTCGGTAAAAGAAATGCTGCTTATCTCCGTGCCGTCCACGGTGAACACTTCATTGCCCGCATAATCATACACAGTATCCATGTACGTATAGAAGGAATCCCAGATCCTGTCACCGTGAATGAAATTGCAGCCGTACATTTCCTTTTCAGGCCATCCTGTCCTTATGTTAAAGATCGTTATCAGGCCCATATGAGGATTGATGTGTGACTCAAGGATCGCATAATCCCCGAAGACCTCACAATCTGTGATCGGACCGCCTTCAATGCCGTAATCTTCAAGCTTAAGATCATATCCGTTAACGGTAAATGTGGTGCCATTAAAGCTCACTTCCTGCTCAAGGGGATAAAGCTCATATTCACCGTAATATGCTCTTTCGACTTCGGAAAGCGAGGTGATCGAGCCGTCGGATCCTGTAGTGACTTCATAGATCGTTGAAGGGAACGGAGCATGCAGCATTGTTTTATTCAGAACGCCTCCCAGATCGGCATCCTCAGTAAATGTATACCATGCCGCCTCCGAATATGCGCTTTCATCAAAACGCGCTGCCATGTATCTGAAGGGCGCGTACTCGCGGATCCTTTCAAAAGCAACCGCATCCATCCTCTGAAGCAGAATGCTCTGATCACCGTTTTCGATCGCGATCGCATAAAACGTCGCATTCTTCTCCGGCTCCGCTGCTACGTTCACATCATTTTCCCTGACAAACAGCCACTGCATGTCAAAGCTGTAATCCCCGGCGTCTGGCGACATGAACACGTCATAAAAGATCGCGGATCCGCCGTTTCCGATCTCTTCCAGATAAAGGAAATCACCTCCGTCAGTCTGAGATATCAGGAAATTCCCGGCAGAAACATCCTCATCTATCCCGCAGCCGAAATCAAGAAGTCCCTCAAGAGAAAGCTCATAACAGTGAAGCCCGGACATGTTCTCATTATATCCTTCCGTAAAGGAGATTGAGCCCTCACAGCTGCTGCCGTTTACAAGAGAAGTGAATTCGCATTTTCCGCCGGCATCAAACTGCATCTCACCGTATACGGTACCGGTATTTTTATCTGTCAGATGCCAGGCTCCCTCGATGAATGAAAGGAGGGATTCGGCCGAACCGTGATCGATGACCCGGACTGCTGCCTCTTCGGGCTCTTTCAGGTCATCATCTCCGTCTTCGTCCTCGTCATCCTCATCATCTTCGTCTTCATCATCTTCTTCAATCTCATCCCTGCCGGACCCGGGATCGTTTCCCGCACATCCTGCCAGTCCCAGACACAGTCCCAGGCACACAACAAGCAGCATGTCTGCCAGTCTCTTTTTCATTGATTTCTCTCCCCTTAAGATTCCTGCATGCAATTGTATACAATGCGAACAGTAATTCCCGTTTATCATTATATCACGCATCAGGGTCTAGTTTCACCTTTATTGGCATCTTGAAATGCTTTTTTTCTTAAAGTTACGGCAGGTTCATACAGGGAATCTGAAGAAAGACTTCGATGCCGCAAACCGGCATGATTACAGCATATATGTACATACAATAAAGAGCACCTCCAAGATGATAGGTGCTCAGGAACTTTCAGAACTTGCTGCCGCACCGGAAGCTGCGGCTAATGCAAAAGACGGCGACACGATCCGGAGAGACCACGATGCGATGATGACGAAATATGAGATCGTCACCGGTGCGATACTTCAGCTCATTCCGGATGCGATTATGATCTCAGCCTCCGCATTCTCATCATCCCTTATCACTTCCATGACACCCGGAACCTCGATCCTTCCGCTGTAAGGATTCTTGATGCTGATGACAGGAGTCAGGATGGTCGCATCCACCTCGGACTTTTCAAAAGCAAGATCCGCACCTTCCATCCTGCAGTTTATCAGCTTAAGGCCCTTGCAGTAGCACAGAGGCTGTGTTCCGATGATCGTGCAGTTCTCGAAAGTAACATCCTCGCTGTACCATGCAAGATACTCTCCCTTTATCACCGAATTCCTCACGATCACATCCTTTGCGTGCCAGAAAGAATCCTTGGTATCGAAGTTGCAGTTTTCAAACACCGAGTCGGTGATGTACTGGAACGAATACTTTCCCTTGAGACTGACATTTTCAAACTTAAGGTCGGATGATCTTAAGAAAAAATACTCGCTCTGTGCCGAAGAATTTCTCATGACAAGGTCACTTACGGACCATCCGAATTCAGGTGAAACGATATTGCAGTTTTCGATCACAATATCCGAACACTCACGGAGAGCCTTGATGCCGTGCAGTTTGGAATCCGTTATTACGGCATCCTTCGTATACCAGAGCGCCGCCCTGCAATTAGCCGTCATTTCCGAAGAAGTGATCTTAAGACCATCATCATGCCAGAACGGATATCTGAGATTAAAGTAGCAGTTTCTCACATCTATGTCCCTGCTTTCCTTAAGCGCACTCTCTCCGTCCGCCGGTCCGTCGAATCTGCAGGAAATGACATCTATTCCGTCGCTTCCGTACAGTGCTCTTTCTTCATCAAGTGTCATATCTTGTATAATTTTTCTGTCACTCATTTTGTTTGTCACCTCGTAACCAAATACCAGCTTCCGGTATGCGATCATCACGCATCCGGGCTTCTAAATATATTTTATCAAATATAATTCGAATATGCCACCAAATAACAAAAAGCAGTCAAAACATCCCAAAAATCACCTTATTGAATCAATATAATCCGCATACCTGTCATTATGCGTTTTGATAGCCTCATCTGAATCGACATATTCCAGGAATCCCTTCTTATCGACCCATTTGTATTCGGTCGTCTCTCCTTCCTGAAGAACGACCCGGTTCTTGTCTCCCGCGATCCTTGCTATATAAGAATAATAAAGGGCATGCGAGCTGTCTTTGAACATGGTCCCGACCAGTTCGAGACTGACCGGTTTCAGTCCTGTCTCTTCGTACAGTTCACGTAGTGCCGCCTCAATCGGTTCTTCTCCCGAAACCGCGCTTCCGCCGGCACTGGCCTCCCAGTATCCGGGATAGACATCTTTTTCCATGCTCCTCTTCGTCAGAAGATAGGTTCCGTCCTCGTGGATCGCCAGTATGTCGGCAACGATATGATATCTCCCTTCGGCGATCTGTATGTAATTGCCGAATCCCCTGACATGGGTCTCCCCCGTTTTATTGCCCTCACGGTCATAGAGATCCCAGATTTCTGGATCTTTCATATCCTTATCCGCTTCCATAAGCCCCTCCATAACTTCTTTTTATGTATATGTCATTGTATCATAATGCCCTTTGCCAAATTCCCTGTTTTTTGTCATAAAAGTCATATATGCCGTTTTTGTGTCTTGACTGACTTCCTTAACTGTGTTAAATTCACATAAACCGTTGATGAAGAGTGAGTAAGTCATCACCTCCTTATACGAGAGAGTTCCGGATGGTGGGATCGGAATATAAGTGTTTTGACCGAATGGACTTCTGAGGGCGATCAGAAACGTTTATACGGAGTATGAGAGACGGAGGTGAATCTCCGTTAACAAATTCGGCATATGGTTGTATGCGCTAAGTGGGTGTGAAAGCACCAAGCCGGGTGGCACCGCAGGTAAGGATTTTACCTGTCCCAGCAGTAACAATTACTGTGGGACAGGTTTTTTTATTTTCAAAAAGAGCCGGTCCCAGCAAGATGAAAGGAGAACAAAATGGCTGAAAACACAATTCCCTACAAGATCTACCTTACAGAAGAGGAAATGCCCAAAGCATGGTATAACCTCAGATCGGACATGAAGAACAAACCCGCTCCTCTTCTCAATCCCGGAACCGGAAAGCCTCTTTCGGCCGAGGAGCTTTCCCCCATCTTCTGTGAAGAGCTTGTTAAGCAGGAGCTTGACGAGACCACTCCCTTCATAGAGATTCCCGAAGACATCAGAAACTTCTACAAGATGTACAGACCTTCACCCCTTGTACGTGCTTACTGCCTTGAGCAGAAGCTCGGAACTCCGGCAAAGATCTACTACAAGTTCGAAGGAAACAATACCAGCGGAAGCCATAAGCTCAACTCCGCTATCGCCCAGGCTTATTATGCCAAGAAGCAGGGCCTCAAGGGTGTTACCACAGAGACCGGTGCAGGTCAGTGGGGAACCGCTCTCTCAATGGCATGCTCCTATTTCGACCTTGACTGCAAGGTATTCATGGTAAAGGTTTCCTATGAGCAGAAGCCTTTCCGCCGCGAAGTAATGCGTACATACGGAGCATCGGTTGTTCCTTCACCTTCAGAGACCACCGAAGTAGGCAAGAAGATCCTTGCAGAGCATCCCGGCACCACCGGAAGCCTCGGATGTGCGATCTCCGAAGCTGTTGAAGTAGCTACCAGGAATCCCGGATACAGATACGTTCTCGGAAGCGTTCTCAATCAGGTTCTCCTTCACCAGTCCGTCATCGGTCTCGAGACCAAGACCGCACTCGACAAGTACGGCATCAAGCCTGACATCATCATCGGCTGTGCAGGCGGCGGATCCAACCTCGGAGGACTCATTGCTCCTTTCATGGGAGAGAAGCTCCGCGGAGAAGCAGACTACCGCATCATCGCTGTTGAGCCCGCATCCTGCCCCAGCTTCACAAGAGGCACTTACGCATACGATTTCTGCGATACCGGCATGATCTGCCCTCTTGCCAAGATGTACACTCTCGGAAGCAGCTTCATCCCCTCTGCAAACCATGCAGGCGGCCTGAGATTCCACGGCATGAGCTCAACTCTTTCACAGCTCTACCATGACGGATACATTGAGGCTACAAGCGTAGAGCAGACTTCCGTATTCGAGGCTGCAGAGCAGTTCGCAAGAGTCGAGGGAATCCTTCCCGCTCCCGAAAGCTCACACGCTATCAGGGTTGCCATCGACGAAGCTCTCAAATGCAAGGAGACCGGTGAGGAGAAGACCATCGTGTTCGGACTTACCGGAACCGGTTACTTCGACCTCGTTGCTTACCAGAAGTACAACGATGGCGAGATGACCGATACCATCCCTACCGATGAAGACATCGCTGCTTCCATTGCAAAGCTTCCCAAGGTTCCCGAATAAAAGTTAATATAATAATAGGGGGGACGGTTCATCCGTCCCCCTTTTTTAATCCGGTTCAGCTGTAATGCTTGTCAATGGCTTTGGCAAGCTGGTCTGCGCAGGAAGTGCCCCTTACTCCGCACAGGTTGCCTCTCAGCATATCTGCGATCTCCTTCGCATCCTTTCCCTCGACAAGCTTTCCGACAGCCTTGAGATTACCGTTGCATCCACCGACGTATACGAGATTTCTGATCTTGCCATCCTCGATGTCAAAGTCTATCTGTTTTGAGCACACTCCGCTCGGAGCATAGGTTACATGTTCCATGATCAATCCTCCTTATCAGGTTTCCGGCCTCGCCGGATCGTCATTATTTCAAAAAAGCGGGTGACCTGAGGCCACCCGCTGATTGTTTATTCTTATCCCTGAAGTTTGGCGATGATTCCGGGAAGTTCAGCATCTACCTTGTCGTTGTCAAGCTGACAGGTTCCTGCTGCAGCATGTCCGCCTCCGCCGTACTCAAGGCACAGGTTACCGATGTTAACGGTTGAGCTCTTATTGATGATCGATCTTCCGATCATGACTGCCGTATTCTGCTTCTTGAATCCCCATGCAACGTGCACGGATACTTCAACCTCGGGATGCATTGCGTAGATCATGAAACGGTTGCCGGCATAGATGGTCTCTTCATTACGAAGGTCGATGACAACTACCTTTCCGTCTACTTTGGCGATCCTGTTAAGCTGCTCCTTGAAAAGCTCCTGCTGCTCGAAATACAGGTCTACTCTTTCCTTTACATCGGGGAGTTCCATGATCTTATCGATGGGATGGTCCACACAGTATGTGATGAGTTCCATCATGAGATCGTAATTGGATATCCTGAAATCATGGAATCTTCCGAGACCGGTACGTGCGTCCATCAGGAAATTAAGAAGCACCCATCCCTTGGGATTGAGGATCTCGTCAGCCGTGAAGTCAGCGCTGTCACCCTTATCTACTGCGGTCATGATTTCTTCGGAGACTCTGGTGAAAGTCTTGGCACCGCCGTAGTAATTATATACGACTCTGGCAGCAGACTTAGCTTCTCCTTCGATGATGAACTTCTGCTTGAGTTCCTCGGAGTGCACTCTCAAAAGTTCACTCTCGTGATGGTCAAATGCCAGCTTTACTCTGGGATCAAAGGGGAGGTTCGTGGTAATGTCATCTCCCGTTATGTCGACCTTACCGTCCTGAACATCCTTGGGGTGAACGAATTTGATCTCATCGATCATATCCAATTCCTTTAAAAGCATTGCACAGACAAGTCCGTCAAAATCACTTCTGGTAATAAGTCTTCTGCTCATTTTGTCAACCTTCCTTGAATAGATTTCGAGACCTTTGCCGTCTCAGAGAGCTTACCCTTCCATTTTATCATCAATTTT
This sequence comes from Lachnospiraceae bacterium, assembly GCA_024682075.1. Lineage (GTDB taxonomy): Bacteria > Bacillota > Clostridia > Lachnospirales > Lachnospiraceae > AC2028. The sequence goes on along the minus strand of JAIKZQ010000042.1, from coordinate 59,988 downwards.
CACCAGTGCAACCCTTAACCCGTCCTCCGCTTTGAAGTCCGAGATAAAAACCCGCATATTTCAGGAAATTTTCCTTTCTGAGCCTTGAAAGAAGGGCCGATTTATACTTCATTGCGCGTATTTCGGGTTCCTCAAGCTCTATATTTCCGGCATACAGATATCCGGTCATATCCTCCACGAATTCCGCCAGCTCGGGTCCCGCCTCATCACCTATCCTTTTTTCGAACTCGGAAAGAGTCTCGCCCCGGGTGATTCCGAAGCCAAGTATCCTGAGCAGGTTCATGTCCTGCCTGCAAAGTATCTCAAAGCGCTCGGCTATGCTCTTTTTTCTAAACAGCATAGCCATCACAACATTTCCGATTATGAAAAACATCACGATAAAGCTAAGGCCGGTCACGATGGGAATGACTATCACGCGGACGGGAATGCGTATCTTCTCCTCCTCTTCCTCCTCGGGGTTGACCGCTTCCTGCTGTGATCCTTCTTCCTCTTCCCGCATTCCGGGATAACCGGCCGAAACGCCCTGATTAAGGGCAAGGTTTTCAGCCTCGGTTCTCCAGTAATCATAAGTGCCCATCCCGGGTGTCGGTTCATAGGCGATCCAGCCGATGCCCTCATAGTATACTTCGGGCCATGCATGAGCCATATAAGTATAGACCGTGACATTCCTCGCACCGCCTGTGGGGACCAGATATCCCTGGACATATCTTGCGGGTAATCCCTCATTACGCGCAAGAAGCACAAATGCCGTTGCAAAATATGAACAATACCCCCGCCTCGACTCGAGCATGAAGTAATCAAGCATGGATGAAGCATCCGTAACATATTCGGGCATGTCTCCGGGGCGATCGGTATATTCATAAGAGGCAAGTTCCCTGCAGAGCCTGTTCATCTTCTCCGTTATGGTATCGGCCCCTTCATAGATCCGCTGCAGATATTCGTCCAGCTCATCCGAGATCTCCGGCGCATCGGTGTATAGCTCGCGGATCCGGGCGGCGTGCCTTAGATAATCCTCGTATGTAAGTCCTTCCTGCCCGGACAAAGACAGTTCCTCCAGCCGGGCATCGAATGCCTCCCTGTCCGGGACCGTTACACTCTCTATCATTTCATCAAAAACACGATTGGCGGTATTCATCCTGTAAAGGGTGACCCAGTATTCGCCTAGAACATTCTTCTCATCGGCCCAGATGATATCACCGCCCGAATACGTGATGAACTCCCCTGTGCCGTCCCTGCCGACCACGGACTTGAGAGGAGTGAAAACATACGGTGTCGATATCCCCTCATAAGATATCCTGAAAGTATTCCTGCGATAGTAATCGTCGGGATTTTCGGCATAGCCGTTCACCGTCGCAAGAAATGCAACCGTATCCAGAAGTTCATCCGCATCTTCCGACAGATCGCCATCAGTCCATGACATCCCGTCAAAAGCATCAAAGCTCCTTCCGTCAAGCCTGACGCCCTTGATGAGATTCGACATGTCTATCAGATTCATCGCCTCGTCATTTGCATGATTGACATTCCCGTGAAGATCTCCTCTTCCGGTAAAACCGATCACGACATTGGCAGGATCATATACCCCGTCCGACGAAAACTTTCTTCCGAATTCACTGAAAGATTCCGATACCGACTTGTATATCCTCTTGAACAATTCCCAGTCATACGGATCGTCCGGTGCAGGCAAAAGAAGGACCGGCACCATTGCAAGCACCACGAAGACCATGACATACACCAGATGCTTTTTCCCGTCCGTATATCCCGATTTGACCCATCTTCTCTGTATCTCTTCGATAAGCGCAAGGAGGACATATGCAAGCACGCACACAACAAGCAGCTTGCCGATCACCGCATCAAGCGCCACCGCGGCGATAATGCCACCGGCAAACAATACGGAAAAGACGATCCTTGCCGGCGCAAAATGCGATGAGATCTCACCTGCAAAAAACGCACATATCGCAATGACCAGGACCGGCACCCACTCCGTATGAACAGCGAAAAATGCCCTGAAGGATTCATTCCTGCCAAGTAGCACACCCGCAATGATCAGGGCTATGAGCACGCCCGTCATGACAAGTTTTCCCATCCAGCTGCTCTTTTTGAAAAGTGCGGGGGCCGAGGCCGTCAATGCAGAAAGAATGACGATCAAAAGTCCCGCATCTTCATATCCCAAAAAAGGCATGAAAAATGCGAGCATCCCTGTTGAGAGCACTGTTATGTAAATGATCTCATGGAATAAAACGATCATCCGAGCACCTCACTTATCCGGTCCTCGTATCCGATCTTCATGATGCCCATGGATGCATCTGCCTCCGCATACAGCTTATCCTGACTGTCCGTGACAAGGTACAGCATCTGATGCACGGAGCACCCCTTAAGCCTTTCGGAATATACCCTTGCGGCATCGCTCCATTCATGAAGCACATATATGACCGAAGAACATTCCGTGACGGATCCGTCCGATTCGAGCCCGTCGAAAAGCCTTTTTGTGTCATTGCTTTTCCTGAACGCAAATCCGGCCATTGCATTATAGAAATCCTCAAATCCGTCATCCGGCTTTACCGAATACCTGATGAGTTTTTCATTAAATGCACATACGCTCACGTTCATTCCTTTTTCCGTCAGGAAATAGCCGAGCGCAAGAACGGTCTCGAGTATCTTGTTTTCCAAAGGAAGATGATCTTCCGGTTTTTCGGAATATCTGCAGGAATCCATGATGATCCTGAATGAAGGAGCTCTTTCTCCGGTGAATGTCTTAACCTGAGGTTTTCCGGTTCGGGCAGTAGCTTTCCAGTTAATGAACCTGACATCATCTCCGGGAACGTACTCTCTGACGGGAATGTCAGGAGCCTTTCTGTCGCGTGAAGCAGACACTTCGGGATCCGTGATATTTTCCATTGTCAGTGAATCGGGAAGGATCTCAAGCCGGGGAAGGACTATGGCCTTAAGCGTTTCCCGGTTCTTAAAAGTGATCGAGAACAGACGCAGGAAATCCGTGACCGTCACGCTCTTTATCCCCACTTCATACTCTCCCCTGTATCTGCAGACAAGGAGCGTTTCGCGTCTGATGCCCGTATGCGGCATCAGTTCATACTCCTCATCCTCAAGGTCGCTTATGTTCGAAAAATCGGAAAAATAATGAGTCTTTACTCCCGAGTGGGTAAAAAGATCTTCGTTCTGAAGAGTGAAATAAAACGGAACGGCACTTCCCGCAGTGATGGTCCTTGTATCGATGCTCTGATATATCTTGAAGCGGACATAGACCAGGATCGTATAGATAAAAGAGACAAGAGGCACGAAAAGAGTAAAAAAGAAAAAGCCGTACGAAGCCGGCCCCCCTATATTCGATATGATGATGAGTGATAAAACAAACAGCCCGATGGCTATGTAACCGTTTCTGCGCATATCACACCATAGGCACCTTGGCCTTCAGAACATCCGAATAGATCACCTGATCGACACTCTCGCCGGAGATCCTTGCATCATAGGAAAGAGATACTCTGTGATGCAGAGTATTAACGGCAACAGCCTTGACATCATCCGGAGTGACGAACTCCCTTCCGTACAGATAAGCACGAGCCCTTGCGGCCTGTACCATCATTATCATCGCACGTGAGCTTACGCCCATCACGAACCTTTTCTCGGTTCTGGTAAGCCCTATGATATCTCCCGCATATTTGAGGACATTGTCTGCGATCTTCACATCGCGGACTTCATCCATCATCTTTAGAAGCTGCGAAGAGCTGACAACACTTTTTATCTTGTCACTGGTCTTCCCCTCAAGAAATCTCCTGGTGATCAGGATCTCGTTTTCGGGAGTGGGATAACCTATCGAAAGCTTCATCATGAAACGGTCAAGCTGTGCCTCGGGAAGAGGATATGTTCCGGCAAATTCCACAGGGTTCTGGGTGGCGATGATCATGAAAGGCCTCGGAAGATCGTAGCTCTTATCATCAACCGTCACATGGCCTTCAGCCATTGCTTCAAGCAGAGCAGACTGAGTCTTGGGAGATGTCCTGTTGATCTCGTCAGCCAGGATTATCTGGTGCATGACGGAGCCTTCCCTATACTCGAACTGTCCTGTCTTCATGTTAAGCATTGACACTCCCGTCACGTCCGAAGGAAGCGTGTCGGGAGTGAACTGTATGCGTCCGAAATCAAGGTCAACTGCCGCGGCGAGGGTCTTGACAAGCGTGGTCTTGCCGACGCCGGGAACATCCTCTATCAGGACATGTCCGCCTGCCAGCATGCATATGAGAACGTTCTCAACGACCTTCTCATTTCCAACGAAATACTCATTAACTATCTCTTTAAGCTTGTCAGTCATTAATTCGCACCCATCATGTAAAATACAGGCAGGAATCATCCATTTTGGCAACGGATGAAAATCCCGTGAAGCTCATGATATACCTGAGCTCATCGGAAACTCCCTTTATGAAACGCTCTGCTCCGGGAGTGCCTTCTTTTTCAAGATCGGGAAGCATCGATCTGCCGACAGCCGCAGCATCTGCTCCGAGAGCCAGGGCCTTGTATACGTCGGCACCGCTTCCGATTCCGCAATCAACTATTATTTTAACATTTTTACCGGCAAGTGCATCATTTATTTCGGGAAGAGCCATCATGGGCGGAACCGCATAGGGAAGCCTGCCGTGATGATGGCTCACGATTATGGCGGACGCTCCGAACTCGGCGCACTTGACCGCATCCGATGCGCTTAACACGCCCTTTACGAAAAACGGGAGTCCGGTGTCCGACACATATGAAGCCAGCATGTCGAAAGTCTGTACATCCATCTTCTCACCGACCACCACGTCAAGTCCGTCATTTCCGAAGATGTGATCTATGTCCATCCCTATTCCGAAAGCTCCCGCCTCCTCGGCGAACCTGAACTGGTCTCTGACCTTGCCGTTGTCTGCATAAGGCTTGACGATCCTGACAGTCTTCGCACCTGTATCAGCGATCTTTGCGAACATGTCGTTTTCCATCATGCCGACAAAGTTCAGTATGTTAAGATTCCCTGCAGCAATGGAATACTCTTCAAGTCCCGTCAGATCACGGCCTGCGTAATTACCCAGATGAGAAAAGGCAGGCGTCATCACCGGGCTGTCAAAATGCTCTCCCAGAAAATCTATGCCGATATCGGCAACAACGGAGTCTATCAGCCTTTCCTCTATGAGTATGGAATCCATGTATTTCTCATTAATGATATTGGCATCACGAAGTCTGGTATATTCCATTCAATTCCTCCTTAAGGTATCCCATGTATTTCAGATAATCCTCATCACTGCTCAGATGCTCGAGGATGACGGGCATGTCGGGATCTATGGAGTTCATCTTCTCCGCATAGTATCTGAGAGGGAATTCTCCCTGACCCGGAGCGCACTCTTCGAGCCTGAACGTGAATTCCTCAGCAAGATGCACATCCTTGATATGACAGCTTTTTATCCTGTCACCGAGCAGTTCCGCACATTCATCAACGAATTCCTCCGGGGCAAAATATCTCCCGGCACTGTTTATCATGTTGAAGATATCCATATGTACCGCGAATCTTTCCCTTTCCACTTCGTCCAGAAGCTTCAGGTAATCCTTCGGTCCTGTAGGTATCATCCACGGCATGGGCTCGAGAGTGAAATATGTGTTCTTCACATCCGCCCTGTCTATGATCTCACGGACCATCTTCACGGTCTCTTTCCTGGCTTCGGGCGTGAAATTTGCCCTGTAATGACCGTCCCATCTCGGACCGAATGCTCCTGCCACGTTCACCGCGCATCTTGCTCCGAGGAAGTCCGCAAGACGGAGCTGCTCTACGCAGTAATCCATATTCTTTTTGCGCTCATCCGGATCCGGCGAAAGCGCATTTCTCCAGATCCCCACTTCCGCGATCATTAGTCCGCTTTTTTCGGCAGCCTCCTTATAGGAGATGATCCTGTCTTCACTCTCATTGCTTTGGACAGGGAATACCACTGCCCTGCATCCGAGCTTTTTCTGATTGTCAGCCCATTCTTCCGGCGATCCGTGTGCCAGAGGTGATGATGTTCCAAGACGCATTTTCCGGTCCTCCGTTTTTGCTCACATCAAAGCATCAGTCTGTAAATATTCTTCACATCCTCTTCATCCACGTGAACGAATCCGTATAACTTGCCGCCTCTTCCGTTACCGTAAACAGCGGAATGTGCAAGCTTATCTATGTCGGCTTCGGTTCCGCCGAGTTCACCAAGTGTCTGAGGCATGCCGATCCTCTTAAGAAATGCTCTGAAACGTGCGATGCCCTCATTTATGACCGATTCATCATCGCCTTCATCCGGAACGCCCCACACTCTGACGGCAAACTGACGCAGACGGGCCGGATCATGCTTCCATACATAACCCAGATATGCGGGGAATGTCACTGCAAGTCCCGCACCGTGTGCGCAGTCATAGAGAGCTGAGAGCTCATGCTCGATCTCGTGGCTGTTCCAGTCCTGGGAACGTCCGACACCGCATGAATTGTTATGAGCCATCATACCGGCCCACATGATATTGGCACGCGCTTCATAATCATCGGGCTTGTCTATTGCCTTGGGACCTTCCTCGATCATTGCAAGAAGAAGTCCCTCGATCTGACGGTCCGTGGTCACCACGTCCGGAGTATTGGTCAGGTATCTTTCGATAAGGTGAGCACAGATATCCGTGATGCCGCATGCGGTCTGATAAGGCGGAAGCGTCTCGGTAAGTTCGGGATTGAGAATGGAGAATACGGGACGGATCGCTTCGCTTCCGGTACCGCGCTTATACATCCCGTTCTCGTTGGTGATGACGGAATCACCCGAGCCTTCGCTTCCGGCAGCCGCGATAGTGAGTATCGTTCCGACGGGAAGCGCTTTTTCGATCTTCTTTCCGGAATAAAAATCCCAGAAATCTCCGTCATACGGGACGCCTGCTGCTATGGCCTTGGAAGAATCTATCGAGCTTCCGCCGCCGACAGCCAGAATGAAATCCACGTTTTCCTTCCTGCACAGATCGATGCCTTCATAGACAAGTCCGCTCCTGGGATTGGGCTTGACTCCGCCCAGCTCGACGTACGCTATCTGCGCCTCATCAAGGCTCTTCTTAACACGGTCCAGCAGTCCGGATCTTACGACGCTTCCGCCGCCATAGTGGATCAGGACCTTTGTGCCGCCGAATCTTTTAACCATTTCTCCTGCTCTGTTTTCTTCTTCTTTTCCGAACACAAAATATGTGGGGCTGTAAAATGTAAAGTTGTTCATTTTTCTTTTTCCTTTCTGTCTATGGGATCATACGCTCAGGATCTCATCCTTTGCCTTTTCAAGTGCCGCAATGACCCTGTCACACCATGCATCAAATTCGGGATCTTCCTTCTGACACTCTTCGGGATGCGACAGCACATAATCAAGTGATCTCCTGACTCCCTTGCTGAAGGGGATGTAGGTTGTCATCTGAGGAACTATCCTCTTAAGCTTGGAATTGTCGAACACGACCGAAACGGCCTTGTCTCCGAGAAGCGATCCTTCGAAATCAAATCCGTACTTGTCTCCTGCCTGAGAAAGGAATTCGGATGACACGTGAACGGCATTCAGTTCCACTCCCAAAGCATCTGCGATGGTTTGGTAGATCTGATCCCATGTAAGGATCTCGTCACCGGTGATCTGGAATGCCTCACCGATGGCATGCGGATTAGCCATGAGTCCCGCAAATCCGATGGCAAAATCCTCATTGAAGGTAAGTGCCCAGAGCGAGCTTCCGTCCCCCTGGATGATGACAGGCTTTCCTTCCTGCATGCGCCTGATCACCTGCCAGAAGCCGTTTTTGCCGTGCACTCCGAGAGGCACGTTCCTTTCGTCATATGTATGACTGGGTCTGACGATGGTTACGGGGAAGCCCTCTTCCCTGTATTTTTTCATAAGGAATTCCTCGCATGCGATCTTGTTTCTCGAATACTCCCAGTGAGGATTTGCAAGAGCGGTCCCTTCTGTTATGACATAGCTTGCAGCGGGCTTATGATAAGCCGAGGCTGAACTGATGTAGATATACTGACCGGTCTTTCCCTTAAACAGCCTGTAGTCTCTTTCGACCTGTTCGGGAACAAAGCCGATGAACTCACATACAGTATCGAACTTCATGTCGCCTATGGCCTCAAGAACTGCTGCCTCGTCGTTTATGTCGGCCTTTATGGAATGTACTCCTTCGGGAACAACCTTCTGTCTGTTTCCCCTGTTAAGAAGCCAGACCTCCCATGCGGGATCCTCCGCAAGTCTTCTGATTATAGCTGCGCTGATCTGCCCCGTACCGCCAATAAATAATGCTTTCATGTTTTCCCCTTTCATCAGGTTTCTTTGCCGGTTTTCTTTGTCAGGTTCTTAATACGTTCAATAAGGACTGCACATGGAGTGTGCCTTCTCCACCGCCTCTTCCAATGTCATGTCATAGAAAAGCCCGGCTCCGAAGATCCTTCCTGATTTCCTGTCATCCGCGAACGCACCGACCACGACACCGGGTATCGCCGACTCGGGTGCATTGGGAGCATTGGGACCTCCGAGATCCGTCCTGCACCATCCGGGATCGGTAAGATTGATCATGACATCGGTTCCCTGAAGCTTGGATCCGATGTCGATAGTGACTTTGTTAAGAGCCGCCTTCGATGCTGAATATCCCGCCTGCTCGGGCTCAAGCGCGATCCCGCTGGTCGTATTCACGATCCTTCCGAATCCTCTTTCCATCATACCGGGAAGGAAGTGATAGCAGATCATCATCGGAGACGTGGTATTTATGAGAAAGCTGCTCGTGTAATCCTCATCCGGAGTTTTCAGCCACTCGGATCTGTATGCAATCTGCATTCCGGCATTGTTCATGATGATATCGACACAAACGCCCAGAGAATCGATCTCATCGAGCATGCGTCTTACGCTGTCAAGATCCGAAAGTTCTGCCTCCACCGGGATGCAGCGCACTCCGAAAGCCTCGGCCTCGGCCTTGACCTTCCCGGCATGCTCTTTTTTCCTGCTCTGCAGGATGATGTTGCATCCTCTCTCGGCAAGAAAAAGAGTCACCAGTCTTCCTATGCCCCTTGTTCCGCCTGTTACCAGTGCCCATCTGTCCTTAACGTCTACCATAAGTACCTCCTCGTATTGTTGCCTACTGCCTTTTTGATGCAGCCTGTCAGTCTCTACAGCGTCAATGTAGCACTTTTGTACGCAGTCATGGTATAATCTACCCATCCAAAAATAGAATAAATCGATACTTTTTGATATAAAAAATCTTCACCGAAAACAGGAGAAAAAAATGGCGGAAAAGTTTGAATACTCGGACCTCATAGATCACAGATACGAATGCTTCACCGGAAATTATGAGAAAGATTTCAGCTTCGGTCTCCACTGGCACTACTTCATGGAGATCCTGATCATGAACAAGGGTGAGATCGAGCTTCAGATCGGCAACTCAATGGTGCAGGCGAAGCCCGGGGACGTCATCGTGCTGCTTCCGTCCGTCATGCATTCGATAAGGATCCTGAGTGATAATGCGGAGTATTACGGCATCAAGTTCAAGCCCGGAAACCAGAGCGATCCGGCAGCCTCGGGAAGCATGAACTGGAATGAAATGTCCCTGTTTAAGATGGCAGTTTCAGACAAGAACGTCAGGGCTCATTTTCCGCGCAAACTGGTCGCAAAAACAGACATCAGATACATGATGGACCTCGCAATTAAGGAAATGGAGGCTTCTCAGCCGGGATACCTGGGCAACATCAGCTCCGCAGTCAGGATAATACTCACCGACATCATAAGGATCTGGCAGGCGGAAGGACTGTCGCCCGAAAACCTTGCCGGACAGATGGAGGAAACTCTATCCATCGAAGCAATCCCCGCGTACATAGACGAGAACATGGCGGAGGACTTAAGAGTCGAGAAACTCGCGGCAATCTGCAATCTGAGTTATTCGGGATTTGCGAAGAAATTCAGGAAGATGTTCGGCCGATCCTGCAAGCAGTACATTGAATACATGCGGATCAGAAAAGTCGCACAGCTCCTGAAAGACACATCCAAGGATTTAAATACCATCACGCAGGAAACCGGATTTGCGGACGCAAGCCATATGATCAGGTGTTTTCGCAAAGAATACGGGATGACTCCGAAAAAATTCCGGTACCGAAAAGGATGAGAAAAACGGCAAAAAGTGGTATTATTATAGAATAAATGTGTGGTACTTATGCACCTGTCTGTCTTTCCTTTGACACTGGGTCATTCTCACGAGGGAACAACATGCTTGCATTAAGAATAATTTTCATAGTACTTGCCATAGTATCCTTGCTCTTTGCTATCAACGGAGCCATAGGCAAAAGAAAAAACACCGGCTATCTGATAATGGCACTTCTGGTGGTATGTTCCGACATCATCAGTTTCCTTGTCCTCGGGGCGAACAATGCACAGGAAGCTTCAAAGTTCCTCATCCCCTACTACTTTGTCCACGCATGGATCCCGACTGCATTTTTATTCATGATCGTGAAAACGCTGATAGGCAAGCGCGGGCGTCTTCTCCTGATCATGCAGTCCCTGATCAGCCTTTATCAGAATTACATCATCGTACTTCAGATAAGGGGAGAGCGCATACTGCAGTTCCAGAAGAAGATATTCTTCCGCACCGGATTCTGGGTTGCCATTCAGGATTCCAAGAACAGCGGCCTGCTAATGAGCTTTCGTTCATACAGGATCTGCCATTATATCTCCCTTCTCACATGTTTTATTTTCCTCATCTTATGCATAGTCAAGACGAATAAGATCTTCAGGAGCAGATATTATGTCTTCGAAGCCATAGTAGTCCTGTATGCGATAATGGAGAGCCTGAAATATCATTTTTCTTTCCCCGAATGGCTTCCGGCACTTGCGTACAACATTTCAACATGCATATGTCTGTTCTTCACGATCTCTTATGTCCGTGCAAGGATAAAGGAATGGTCCCTCGACAGCTTTGCCAATGACATGAGCGACGGCCTGATTCTTTATGACAACTACAACGACCTCATACATGTCAATGACATGATCCGGAACAGCATAGAAGGAGCGCTCGTTGACAGCTTCAGTGACAGAAAGAAGCTGGAAAAATGGATAAAAGACAATACAGAATCCATTCCCGACATGAAAGACATCATCACTTACATGCACGATGACAGGAAGTTTTTCTTCAGAGTCACCATCAAGGAACTGGGCGATGCCGGGGCACATATAGGAACCCTCTTCATCCTTCATGACAACACGAATACCATCACCAGGATAAAGGCCATGGCCAAGGCCAACGAAGAGCTTGAAAAAGCCAGCCGGATGAAGTCCGATTTCCTTGCTAACATGAGCCATGAGATCCGCACTCCCATGAACGCAGTCATCGGCATGGCAGAGATAGCAATGCATGAAAAGGATCCCTCAAAACAGCTCGATTCCCTGCTCCAGATACAGAAATCAGGCAAGAATCTGCTTAACATAATCAACGACATTCTCGACTACTCCAAGATTGAATCCGGCAAGATGGAGATCATAGAGGAAGACTATGTTCCCTTTGATGAGTTTTCCGACATATCAAATATCCTGGGAACAAGAGTCATTGACAAAAAGCTTGAATTCTATTTCCTGGTGAACGGTCCTCTTCCGCATAAGCTTCATGCCGACGCCATGAGGATCAGGCAGATCCTCATCAATCTCGGAAATAACGCTATCAAGTTCACCAAAGAGGGAAGCGTTATCATAAGCATCAAATGTGAGCCCATCGAAAATGACATGGTCAACATGACATGCCACGTCGTCGATACCGGCATCGGAATCAGAAAAGAAGACCTCGAAAAACTCTTCGTAAGTTTCCAGCAGGTTGATTCAAAGAGAAACCGTTCCGTGGAAGGTACCGGTCTCGGTCTTGCAATCTCCCGGAAGCTCGTGGATGCCATGGGCGGACAGATCGGAGTAAGCAGCGAATACGGCAAAGGTTCGGATTTCTGGTTCAGTATCCCCATTAAGGTGATCGATAATACCAACGACATGGAGGTCAAAGATTCCGAGAAGAAGTTCGCTTACGGGGTTGGTGACAACCCTATCATTATCGAGCAGTTTGCAAAGGAAATGGAGAACCTCGGAGTCGAGTACAGCGTCAGTGCCTCCATCAGCAACTACTCTCCTTCCGACAGAAAAGAATTCTTCTTCATCGAGGAACAGTATTATACATACAGCGTAAAGGAATTCTTCGCTTCGCACCCTGATGCAATCTGCATCGTATTCATCGGGTACAAGTCAGAATTTAAGCCTGACAAGCCCAATGTTCACGTAATGACCAGACCGTCGACCACGATGAATATGGTCAGGGTTCTGAATGAAAAGTTTGACGAATCCGCGCGAACCGAGGATACCAAGATATTCTCCGCTGACTTCACCGCTCCCGAAGCTAAAGTCCTGGTCGTTGATGACAATGACATCAACCTCTCAATAGCCGAAGGCCTCATGTCTCCGTTAAAGCTTCAGATAGACAAGGCTGACGGAGGAAAGAAAGCCATTGAGATGGCAGGCGCCAAAGATTATGACATTATCTTCATGGATCACATGATGCCGGAAGTAGACGGCGTAGATGCGGCAAAGGCCATAAGAGCAAATGGAAGTAATCCCGAAAAGCCCGTAATCATCGCCCTTTCGGCAAATGCAATGGAAGAAGCCAGAAAGCTTTTCAGGGAAGCCGGCATGAACGACTTCGTAGCAAAGCCCATCGACGTCAGGATACTCACCACCAAGCTCAGGGAATGGCTGCCTGCCGAAAAACTAGTTGAAAAGTCCGCAGACGAAGCAGCAGAGCCCGAAGTTCCCGAAGAAATCACGCTGAAGATAGACGAACTCGACACGGACACCGCAGTCAGGGCACTCGGATCGGTTACTCTTTTTGAAAAGGTCGCCAAGGAATACTATCTGTGTGGCGAAGAAAAACTGGATGCCATCAGGAATGCATACGATTCCGAAGACTGGCAGGATTACACCATCAAGGTCCACGCTCTCAAGAGCAGTTCCAGACAGATCGGTGCAATGGAACTCGGAAGTGAGGCGGAAGCACTTGAAAAAGCAGGAAAAGCCGGCAGCATAGACACGATAAAGTCCGACACCGGTAAACTGCTTGAGCATTTCAGAAAACTTCTCGATGAAATGGCTCCGTTCTATCCCGAAGAGGAGCAGACCTCAGAAGGCCCCGCCATAGACAAAGAGACTCTGGAAGCTGCCCTGCAGCAAATCGAGAGTGCATGCGATGACCTTGATTTCGACGCTCTTGAGGAATCGATTGATAAGCTGAAGACATACTCATATGAAGGTGAAATGTCCGATCTGATCAAACAGCTTTCAAAGACCATAAGCGACATGGATACCGATGCATGTCTTGAAGTCACCGGTAAGATCCGTTCAATCAACTGACCGGCTATTCCATATATAATTCACGGAGGAAAAAAGAATGAGAAGAAAAATGACCGCTTCTATCCTGTCGGTCGTTCTTGCGGGAACGATGATAGCGGGATGTTCCTCGGGTTCACAGGGTGGATCTGCAAACAGGATAGACACAGCCATCGCAAACGCTTCACCGGTTGCTGACTCTTCCGGCTTCACCTACACCGGAACAGCACCCATCACATCTGAAGGAGGCACTCTGACGATCCTGGCGCAGGAATCAAACTACTCCTTCGTCGACATAGGCAATGCTCCCATAGTTCTCAAAGTGTTCGAAGAGGCAGGAGTAACCCCGAACTGGCAGCTGTATCCCTATGATACATATGCATCTGTGGCAGAACCTGTGATCACATCCGGAAACACCACTGCTGACATCATCAAGATCCCCGATTCGGATCCCAACCAGGTATATATCAAATCGGGAATCTTCGTCCCTCTTGATGAGTATTTTGACTATATGCCCAATTTCATTCAGTGGCTCAAGGACAATCCTGTCGAGAAGGCCGAGCTTACCGCAGAGGACGGACATATTTACTACGTTCCCGGCACCAATGTTGCGGATGATTACCAGCCCTGTCTCATGTACAATCAGGTCTGGCTCGACAAAGCCGGCATGAAGGCTCCCGACAATCTTGACGACTTCGTGACACTGCTCAGATATTTCAGAGACAACGACATGAACGGAAACGGAGATGCTTCCGACGAAATCCCCATGAGCATCATGAAGGAATTCCTGCCCTATATGTTCGGTCCCGCATTCGGACTGGACCTTGTCAGCGGATTCCAGGCAGATGATGAAGGCAACGTCACCTATGCATATGCAGACAGTGAAAATTACAAGAAATATCTTGAATTCGTTAACAGCCTGTACTCCGAGGGTCTTCTCGAGGCAGATTTCGAATCACTCGACCGCGACATGGTAATTGACCGCATATCCCAGGACCTTACAGGCGTTGCATTCGACTTCAGCTGGGCAATGTCAATGATGTACTCAAACGTCCTGCCCTACTATGACGGAACCGCCGCAACGGCATTTGTCGGAGCAGCGCCTCTTTCCGGAGAGCATACCGGATTCTATGTAGGAAGAAACTCTCTTGCGGGAATGTTCGGAGTCAGCACTTCATCATCACAGATCGAGCTTGCATGTAAATTCCTCGATTATGCGATGTCCGATCACTGTCAGGAGTATTATCAGTGGGGCATTGAAGGCGAAAGCTACGTGGTAAATGCCGACGGAAGCAGGGCATACACCGAGCAAGGAAATGACAATGACTGGCTTCAGAGCTTCGGAATCAACCCGGCATTCGTCCTTCCCGCAGCACAGTCCGTTGAAGCAACCGACATTCTTGTTGCTCCATGGCACGCAGAGAGCAACAGACAGCTCCGCCGGTATATCAGAGACCCCTGGCCGGATATTTACTCCACAACCAAGGAAAGTGACACGATAAACCTTTACATGGGAGATATCCAGGCAACCGTTGATTCATATGCCATCGCATTCATCAAGGGAGACAAGAATCTGACAACCGATTTTGATCAGTATATCTCCGAACTTGAAGCTTTGCATCTGGACGAAGTCACGGAAGTCAAGCAGGCACAGCACGACAGATACATGAGCGCACTGAGCTGAGATGTGAAAATGCGGCAGTTGCATTAACCGTAAGTAAAAATACCCGTCAGAAAATAATGTGACATATGAAAGCCCCTGCGGTATTCACCGCAGGGGCTTTTACGATACGTCTTCATTCATTCCGAGTCCGGCCTTCGTTCAGACTTTATCCCGTCAGCCTTCAGTCTCCGTCGGGAGGAAACTCCATTATCTCTTCATCGTTCTCTTCCAATACTTTCCCGTCCAGATTCAGGATCTTCTTAATGACCGACACCGTGCTTTCGTACATCTCCATCGTGTGATCATGTTCCTTCACGATAAGGTCCTCATCAGATTCCTTGGTCGCCATTTCCATGGTCAGTGCGATCTCGGACAGTTCCATGGCTCCTATCGTCCTTGCATTGCTCTTGAGCGCATGTACCACTACGGAATAGTCACTCCATTTCTTATCCTTGTACAATTCACGGAGTTTGTTCGAACGCTCATCGTATTCGCTTACGAAGTTTTCGAGTATCTCCTGATAAAACTCCTCATCCTGAGTGAACACAAGTGCCTGCTCGGTATCAAATCCGGCCTTTGCAAGTCTCTCCATCATTCCGGACGATGTCTCATCTGCTTCATCAACTGCAGATATGATCTCAACTTTATCACGAGGCAAATAATGGATCAGCATCTTCTCAAGGATCTTGCCTTCAACAGGTTTGGTAAGATAATCCGTGAAGCCCTCGGCAAGATATCTTTCCTTGGCACCTCTGATCGCATCCGCGGTCAGACAGATCACGGGGTTATCGGTATTAAGTCCGCTTTCAAGAGCTCTGATCCTCTTAAGTGTCTCTGTTCCGTCCAATCCGGGCATTCTCTGGTCTAAGAGGATCAGGTCATATGCCTTTTCATCCGCAAGCTTTATGGCCTCTTCGCCGCTTTCCACGGAGTCGATGACAAGCCCCGTCTTCTTGAGAAGGTTCCTGACTACCAGTATGTTCATTCTGGTGTCGTCCACGAGCAGGATACTTGCCTTAGGTGCATGGAAGCTTTCGGTGTATTTGACCTGGTCATCTTCCGGTCTTCCGAGCTTGTACTCTCCTATGGCCTCACTGCTTTCGATATCCTGCCAGATCTCAAACGAAAAAACGGATCCTTCACCATACTTGCTCTTTACATTAAGTCCGCTTCCCATGAGGTCGAGAAGCCTGGTTGTTATGGACATGCCCAGTCCGGTACCTTCGATCGTGCGGTTACGTATGACATCAAGCCTTTCAAAGGATTCAAAGAGCTTACCCATCTCGCTCTCCTTGATCCCGATCCCGGTATCAGCGACCTCCACATAGACAAGGACCTTGTCTTCGGTTCTCTTTCTTTCGGAGATGGTAAGGCTCACGCTGCCCTCCGGGGTATATTTGACCGCATTGGTGAGCAGGTTCAGAATGCACTGGTTGATGCGGGCGTCATCACCGAAGAGTTCCGCAGGAAGCTTCGGATCCACATTTACCTTGAACTCAAGGTTCTTGGCAACGGCACGTTCCTGGATCGAATTGACGATATAAGTCAGAAGCGAGCTCAGGCTGTATCTGACCGGAACTATCTCCATCTTGCCGTCTTCTATCTTGGAGAAATCAAGAATGCTGTTTATCAGCTGGAGAAGATTTCTTCCGGAATTCCGGATATTGCCGGCATATTCACGTATGCCGTCACTTTCCGCCTCCCTTAAGATCATCTCATTCATTCCGAGGATTGCATTTATGGGAGTCCTGATCTCATGGCTCATGTCGGCAAGGAAGTTACTCTTTGCCTTGTTGGCCTCATCAGCCGAACGCTTCTCAAGTCTTAAGACTTCAGCCTCATATTCCTGCTTCTGCCTGCCGGCATTCATTTCCTCAACCTTCTTGCCGTATGCCTGTTCATTACGGTATCCGAGGAAATAGAAGAATGAAATGAGTGCAAATATCGTAAGTGAGACGATGATGTTCACGGCAAGCTGGGAATATGCTTCCTCAAACAGATCGGTATTGCTGACGACGATCATCACATACCACTGATCCATTACCTTACTGAGGAACAGCGTGTATTCCTCATCGTCTATGGTGACATCAACGACATCATCCGTAGCTGTAAGAACAGAATCCCGGAATTCATATCCGTAAACACGGGTGATGTTTTCACCGCACATTTCCTTGTCATGGTGGGCAACTATCAGCCCGTCACGGTTAACTATCAGGGCATATCCGTCCCCTGCCACCACGGCTTTTTCCGTAAGTTCCTGTATGTGATCGACTATGACATCGAGCGCGACCACGTTATAAGAACCATCCTCCGCTCTTGTCTGGATCCTCTTGCATATTGTTATGACCACCGAACCTGTCTGCATGTCCACATACGGAGGCACGATGACAACTCTTCCGTCACCCTCGAGAGCATATTTGTACCAGTCCCTGCTCCTCGGATCATATCCTTCGGGAGGCACCCAGCCGTCACCGTCCATGTACTCGTCCCTGACAAGGGCATAGAGTCCGGTAAAATTCTCATCAAAGTTCTCGAACTGCTTCTGCGTCTGATCATAAATGTAATTCCTGATGACTGTCTGCGTCTCACCGCTTGCAAGCATCAGGTCGACCGTGTCCGCGGTGACATTAAGAGTGGACTGGGCGATGGTAAGATAATTGTCCAGCTCGGCCGAGAGATTCTCGACCCTGTCCACTCCTGACTTGTAGATGCTCTGAACCGAAGCACCGTAGAAAAGCCTGGAATTATAGATGACCGCAAATACCATCAGTGAGAACGTGATGAGCAATGTAAAAAGAAGGTTGAACTTGCTCCTGCGGAGCTTGACATGCTCTTCGTTCTTCTTGCCTTCCTTGTGCCTTACGGTTATCGAATAGATGACGAGAAGTATCAGGAGTCCCAAAAGCACGGAAATCATGAACAGTGCCACGGTTATGAAATTATCGAACTCGATGACATCCGAGATATCATCCATGCTTCTCTTCATCCTGATGGCAAGGTAATACCCGCCTATGCATCCGCCGAAAACAATGGCTGACACAAGCGCCTGAAGAAGAGCCTGGAATCTGATCTCCGAAGGCGTTTTCTCGGAATAGACAAGTCCGTAATTTTCGTATTCCTTTTTGATGCCCCAGGCAAAGAACACTTCCACGATATATCCGAAGACACAAAAATAATAATACGGATTAAGCCAGTCACTGTACCAGTCGAAGCATGAAGCAGTCCAGCTCACATACTGGCAAATGACATAGAGAAGAGCCAGGGCATGAAAATACGGGAATTTTGCGCTGCCGGTCTTTTTCTTTTGCACGTAATAAAATGCAATGGACTGACAGCAGAAAATCAAAACGACCGTTGTAAAGCCGACCTGCCAGATATTGTTAAAGATTCCTCCGTACTGGATATAGATGAAAAACTGAGCCAGATTGATCGGTATCGGAAGGAGCATGACGGGATGGAAGTATTTCTTCGAATCATGATCCCTCATCCGGATAACGGAGACCAACAGAACGACATATGCCGCATTCCATCCGAAATAGGCAAGGAATTCGGATACCGTGGGCTCTTCCATCATGACCAGTGTATAGGTGGTCCAATAGTAGCCGCTCAGCAGATCCGCAAAGAAATAAGCCGCACCGAAAAGCCAGCCCTTCTTGGGCTTTTCGATATAGTTATACAAACAGGCCAGCATTCCGAGAATATTGGCCAGGAGCATTATTATGTCGGTTATCAGATCAAGGTTCATCATACAGGCATCAGACTCCGATTATATGCAAAAAAATATATATAATTATATATTAAAAGGCTCTGATTTGCATTAATTTGGAAAACAATCCTAAATTTTCGATTAATTCCCGTTAATAATTTATACTTACCGGTAAAAGAATGTTACAATGCGGTATGTGCATTAAAAGACACGAAAATACGCACTAAAAGGTAAGAAAGATGTCAACTTTAAGAGAAGAAGAAAAAAAACGCTGGGAAGAAATAAAGGAAAAGCCCTTTTCATATAAGCTTGAGTATTTCTGGGATTACTACAAATTCCACGTCATCGGGATCATCGTCGCAGTCATAATCGTTGTATCGATAGTAAAGACCATCGCAAGTTACAGGGATTATGCACTGTGCGTCATTATGGTCAACACCGAAGCCATCACTGCGGATGAGGCAGCGATTGAATGGGCTTCCGACCTGGAGCAGCTGCTAGATGTCGACACCGACAAGTATCAGGTGTATATCGACACTTCCATAATGATCGGTAACGGGATCAATTCCAACATAGAATATGCGGCGATGCAGAAGCTTACAGCCTACCTGACATCCGCCACCATAGATGTATTCATAGCAGATACCGCCTCATATGAGGAATACTGCCAGAACAGGAATCTCTGTGACCTGAGGGACATCTTCACCGAAGAGGAGCTTGAGCAGATGGCCGGAAGGATCTATTACACCGATGCGGCTACATATGCGGATTATGATGACATCACCAATATTCATGTAGCCGAGGATCAGGCAGGCTATACCGTTGACCACCACGATCCGGATTCAATGGAAGATCCCATTCCCACAGGGATATTCGTCTCTCAGGACTCAAGGATAGGCACCTCGGGAATATACGATGCTCTCAAGGATTTTGAAGAATATCAGGGGCATCCTTCCGAGGCGGTAATGGGAATCACTCGCAACACCACACATCTTGACGCCTCGATCGAGGCACTCAGATATTTCATGAACTGAAAACCGAGAGACGGTTCCGCTGTTTCACACATCGGTGTATGCCGTATGCCCTGTGTATGTATTTCTGCGATTTATGAGCTTGCAAAAGCATTTCTTAAGAATGCATAGATATAAGCGTGATTTTGCCCGGATGGCAAAATCAGCGAACCGCAGACACGATGTCTGCTGTGAGCGACGCGCATACTTCATGATCATGAACCGCATTCTTTAGAAATGCCTGCAAGCGAAACATGAGCAGAAATATATATACAGGGCATACGGCAATAAAATGAATTGGAAAAACAGCGGAACCGTCTCTCTGTTTCAAAAAAGCTGTACAGGATCACCTGTACAGCTTTCTGTATTCTCTGGGAGAATATCCCGTTATATCCTTGAACACCTTGTTAAACGTCGTCGTCGACTGAAAGCCCGACATGAACGCACAATCCGTTATGGTAAGGCTCTTGTCCAGAAGCAGCGACGTTGCGCTCTTGACTCTCAGCCCGGACAGATATACGGGAAACGTCATGTGCATGTACTGCTTGAACAGCTTAGAGAAATAAAACGTGCTTAGACCCACGTATTCCGCAACCTGTGTCTGTGTCAGCTCATTGGCAACATTTTCCATGATGTAATTGCACGCGGAATGAATGTATCTCCAGCCCGTCCTTGCGGAATCTTCCATCTCGGTGATGTCCTTATTCTCCGCCATCACATGTTCACCGATCTTCAGAAGGATCTCTCCGATGCACAGCTTGCATCTGGTCTCCGAAAAATGATCCGCAGAGTTATGGATCTTCTGTATCTCACTTATCTTGTCACATATGAACTTAGCCAGCGCAGGTTCCCTGGATGCCGATACATGATGGTATTCATACAGGAATCTGGAGATCGAGACAAGGTCCAGATTATTCTCCAGAATGGCCGAAGGGAACTGAATGAACAAAACACTGCTCTTTGGTATCTTCACCGTTCCGTGGATCTGCTGCGGCCAGGCCAGCAGAATATCTCCCTTATCGATCTCATATAAGGTGTCGCCTATCCTGTATTTGCATCCGTCCTTCAGGGCAACCGTGAACTCTGCTGCATTGTGCCAGTGAAGCGGATATGTCTCGGGGCTCTCTTCATAGTTAAGAATAATGGATGACGGGGTATTAAAATGTATCGTTTCCTTAGCTTCGTTTCCCATACTTATATAATAACAAAAAACGGGCAAAACTCAACAAAATAATCATTTCAAAAGCGAAAACATTGGCATAGTATAATCCCTTGAAACAAGGTAAAAACGTGTGAAAAGCGGCTGAAAATGCGCCGCAGAGGTAAATGATGAAAAGCAGTGAGATTGATTTTACAAAAGGAAAACCGGCCGGGCTCATCCTGGCTTTTTACTGGCCGCTGCTCATGACCAGCATGCTGCAGCAGTTCTATAATTTTGCCGATTCCTGGATAGTGGGCAAGGGGCTTGGGGATAATTCACTTGCCGCAGTCGGAAACATGGGATCTCTCTTCTTCCTGGTGGTCGGCTTCTCATTCGGAATAGCTAACGGATTCGGCGTGATGATTGCTCAGAGTTTCGGTGCAAGGAACATCGAGGGTTTAAGGCACAGACTCGCAGCCGTGATTGAGCTGGGAGCACTTATCTCCCTGGTACTCAGCATCGCAAGCGTATTGTTTCTTCCCAAGGCTCTTGTGCTCATGAAGACCGACAGCATCATCATGGCTGACTCTCTCAAGTACGGAACCATAATCTTCGGCGGACTTTCCACCAATATCTGCTATAACCTCTCCGGTGCTGTGCTGAGGGCTCTCGGAGACAGTAAGACGCCCCTGAAGGCGATAGTTGTATCCACGGTTCTCAACATCGCGCTCAACGCCCTCTTTATCTTCAGGATGGGAATGGGTGTTGAGGGAGTCGCATATGCCACGATCATCGCTCAGGTGATCTCGGCTGCTTTCTGCATAGCAAGACTCAGAAAGATTGAAGTGATCAGGCTTTCGAAAGAGCATTTCATCAACGAAAAGAAAGAATATCTTGATCTTCTCAAAAACGGTCTGCCTATGGCATTCATGAATTCCATCACCGCTGTCGGATGCATGGTCGTGCAGTTCTTCGTGAACAGCTACGGTGTCGTGTATACCGCGGCATATGCAGCCTGCAGCAGGTTCCTTAACCTCTTCTTCAATCCCGCATCGACGGCCGGAAATGCAATGTCGGCTTACACCAGCCAGAACTACGGTGCAGGCGAATACAAACGCATCAGGGAAGGACTTAACGTTTGTGTTACAATATCGGTGATATCATACCTGCTTCTCGGATCGGCATTCGTCTTCTTCCCGGCACGTCTTGCGGGAATTCTCCTTACAGGAAACAGTCAGATAATGCTTGCATGCGAATTCATGCCCAGATGCGGCATCATGATGATATTCGTTAACGTGCTCTTTGTCGTAAGAAGCGGAGTACAGGGAATGGGCAAGCCGATGCTCCCGATGATGTCCGGCATCCTTGAGATGGTCCTCAGGATAGTGGTCATATCCCTTCTCATGAGCAGGATTGGATTCAGGGCCACAGCCTATGCAGAGATAAGCGCATGGGTCGGTGCTTTCCTGGTCAATGCATATGCATTTCGCAAGGAACTCGCACCTCTTTTATCGGAAAACGCAGATCCTTCAGACCGCAAACTGATACTTCACAGAAACGGAGGAACCAAGGCACATGGCACATTATAAGAATTTCAAACTCACTGTTTTCTGCGTCGCATCCATTCTGGACAAAATGGATCCGGACACTCTTGAAAAGCAGTACGACTTCATAGAAAAATATGTCGGCATAGACAAGGTCTATCTGGAGCCTTACAGAGGCGGAGTATGGGTTGACAAGGAAAAGATCAGACAGATCGCGGAATTCTTCCGTTCAAAGGGAGTTGAGGTCTCCGGAGGACTCACCACCGTCGTGCCCGATCTGAGCGAAGAAGATTCGAAGCGTCAGAGACTCTTCGGGACATTCTGTTACTCCAATCCCGAAATGAGAGATTACGTGAAGAAAGTATCCGAATATTGTGCGGAGCTTTTTGACGAGATCATACTGGACGATTTCTATTTTACCAACTGCACATGTGAAGACTGCATCAGGGAAAAAGGAAAAAGATCCTGGACCGAATACAGAAAAGAACTCATGAGGGATGTATCCGAAAACCTGATCGTCGGCCCCGCCAGAAAGATAAATCCGGACATTAAGATGATCATCAAATATCCCAACTGGCGCGAGTCATACCATGCAACCGGATACAGGCCGGATGTTCAGAAGGACATTTTCGACAGGGTTTATACCGGAACAGAAACAAGAGCAAGCGCATATCAGGATCAGCACCTTCCCACCTATCTCTCCTACAGCCTTGTCAGATGGATGGATGAAGCATCGGATGGCAAAAACCAGGGAACCTGGTTCGACACATATCAGTGCTGGCCCATTGACGATTATCTCGAGCAGGGATATCTCTCGGCATTTGCAAAACCCGAGGAGATCACACTCTTCCAGTGGACCGATCTGTATGAAAACAAGCTCGTGACCCCTCTGGGATTACAACTTACAAGGATAGACAGGATGCTGGATAAAACAGGAAAGCCGGTCGGAATTCCCGTATACATCCCCTACGCTTCCGAAGGTGAGAACCATGTAGAGGATTTCCTCGGAATGCAGGGATTTGCTCTGAGCCCGACACCTGTTTTCCCCAATAAAGGATGCGTGCTCCTTACACAGAGTTCCCTGCAGGATGCAGGCATAATGGACCGTCTCAGGGACTTTCTTACCGAAGGCGGAACGGCATATGTGACTCCGGGATTCCTTGCCGGATGCCCGGAGGACGAATGGAAAGATATCAGCAGTGCATACCTGACCGGCAGAAAGCTTAATGTCACCAGATATTACAAGACCGACGATCCTGCAGGATATCTCGAAAACGTTCCGGCCGTCATGTTTGCCGACATACAGCATTCCAACAACATGTCGTGGTCTCTTTTAAACGGCGGTGACGGCGAATACCACACCACTCTCTTCCTCAAGGACACCTACGGAAAAGGAAGAATGTATCTGATCAACATTCCGGAGAATCCCTCTGATCTTGCAAGGATCCCCGGCTGGGCTATGGATGCCGTAAAGCCTGTTTTTAACTATAACGGAATCTACGTCTCGGCTCCGAATGTTTCCGTATTCCATTATGACAACGATTTTATGATCCTCTATGCACATGTAACGACTCAGGCTCATCCCATACATGCGCAGATCCACATTCACGGTGACGAAGCAAAGCTCACCCAGTATTTCGCACCGTGGTCAAAGGATGGCATCAGGGAGATCGAACTTCAGAAAAGATCATTCAGATACGATTTAAGACAATATAACGAAATGGTCGGTGAAGTGATACTTAATCCCGGAGAATTCTATGAATTTAAAGTGACAAGATAATCCTCTTTTAATGTTTTTTTCCTTTCATAACAGGGGACGGTTCTGCTGTTTTTGAAAAACAGCGGAACCGTCCCCTTGTTTCACATAAGTCCTTTTTTGCACGGACGGCCTGCCGCAGCACGGTTTGCCGCAAACAGTTCCTCCGTTGCAAGTGCCATCTTGGTAACAGCGAAGTTCTCCCCGTGAGGATACACATACCAGGTATCATCCAGAGTATTCAGATCAACACAGTCTCCGTACTTTCCCAGATATTCATATTCTATGTGGCAGGAATACAGTGAGGGCACGCTTTTTTCCATTTCCCTAACGGTCCCGTCCTTGTCCCTGACGCTTACCCTGAATCCGTTCATGTCATGGATCATCGTGCCGGTGCCTATGTCAATGAATCTGTCCGCATTGGGAAGTGAGCTTACATGCACCGCAAGTTCCCCCGAAGAATACTCGCCTCTTTCAACCTCAGCACGGACATTCGCCCTCTCCCACTCGTACCAGTCCGGAACGTGACTGAACTCAGTCTTTCCGTCTTCAACTTCCAGCTCCCCGAGCTCCGTGAGCTTCCATTTCTTACCGCACGCCTTGCAGATGAGCCTGTCACCTTCCGAAGTCATCGAGAACTCCTTGCCGCAGGATGCACACTGATACAGGACTTTATGAAGTCCCTCGGCCCTCTTCGGATATGTGATCCTTATGCCCTTTTCCTTCTGCCAGGCATGATCATCATACTGAAATCTCTCCACTATCCGCTCGTTTATCTCATCGACGGATAATTCCTTAAGCTGCGCAGGAGTAAACAAAAGCGACAGTTCAGCTTCGGTCGGTTTCACTCCCCTGTCGTGAAGATTCCAGAACGGAGAATTGACATGATGTCCGTGACAGATAAGAGTCACCACCGGCACTCCGAAAAGCCTGCACATCTTGCCTAAGGATTCCGGAAGGACCGCGGTAGTGCCGCATAGAGAATACCTTGCTTCGGGATAGATGATCGCGATGTCACCGTTTTTAATGGTGGTTCGAAGATGCCTGATAAGCGTCAGATCGTTGGTAAACTTTCTCTTGCAGATACATCCGACATTTCGCAGAAGTCCTTCCCTGCCTATGAATCCGTCTATCGCAACGACATAATTGGCACGTGCAGGCCATATGGCCTTTGTCGCCACCTTGAAATCCAAGAACGCATTATGATTGCATAACAGTACGTACGGCGGTTTTATTCCCTCCATGCCCGTTCTTGTGATAACGGCCTTATGCTTATGCACGTCGGGTGCGCTCAGGAGATAAGTCAGCGGGCGCAGATACCATTTGGTCCTGACCGGCGGAAGCGACATGTCAAATCTTTTGAAATCATCCATCAGGAGATCAACCTTTCTGCATCAGCCGTATACAGCGGCAGTATATCATGCATTTTGATCTTCACTCTTTACAGGGCCCGGGAATCCTCCGGTGATATGCGCACCCGTAAAGGATACAACGGCAATATCCTTGCCAAGATCATCATAGATCCTCACGTCATAAAAGCAATTTGTCCTGCCGTCCTTGATCAGTCTGGTCTCGGCGTATAACACATTTCCCTTTGTCATGGAAATGAAAGATGCCTGCCCCACAAGGCTGACTGTTGATGCGGGCTTATTGAAATTCGATGCCACGGCAAATGCAAGATCGGCAAGGGTGTAAATCGCACCGCCCATTATTCCGCCATATGCATTCCTGTGGTCATCCGTCAGTTTCATGGCGCATTTGGCATAGTTTTCACCGACCTCTTCGATCGTTATACCGGACAGCTTGGTGGCATAGAGATCCTTTGAGAACATCTGTCTGGCAGCTTCAAGTTTGTCATTATTCATTGATCTTTTCCTTTCAACTCCGATAGTCAGGGCTTCATTATCACAGACGCCTGACTTCCGCGCATTGCGCCGGTCAGTCTGTGTGACCAGTATTTGTCTTTCAGGCACATGGTGCAGTCCTGTGAGATCTCAATGTTTTCTTCCTTAAGCCCTGTCCTGATGAGACATCTTTTAAGAACTCCCTTGAGATCGAGCATATATTTACCGTTTTCTTTCCGGTCATAAAGGTCCGATGCATCTCCGTCAAGCAGGCCGCTAATGCCTTCAATGACATCATCACCGACTTCAAAACAGCACCTTCCGATCGAAGGGCCGATGCATGCCTTTATATCCTCTGTATGAGCTCCCAGGCTCAGCATGGCTTCTACGGCATTTTTCTCGATATCCTGAACGGTCCCGCGCCATCCGCTGTGAACCGCCGCGATAACTCCGGCCTTTTCGTCAGCCATAAGAAGCGGAAGGCAGTCCGCAGTAAATATCACAAGCGGAACTCCGGACTCGGCAGTGACATAACCGTCAGCCACAAAAAGTTTGTCATATCCGTAAGGCTTT
Source organism: Lachnospiraceae bacterium (assembly GCA_024682075.1). GTDB lineage: Bacteria > Bacillota > Clostridia > Lachnospirales > Lachnospiraceae > AC2028. Next base: position 33,357 of record JAIKZQ010000042.1, on the reverse strand, counting down.
CTGGCATGCTCCGACGTAACTGTCATCACATCACTGCCATGGACCTGTTCTCCGCAGACGAACTCTTCCCGGTCAATGCCGCAGCTGTGCAGAAATATCCGGTAGTTTTCTTTGACACATTCGGGATCATCCCCTCTGTTCATTCCAAGATTCAGGCTCGAATACACACCGCTGCTGACGCCGCCCGTCCTGGAAGAAAAGCCGTGGGGATATGATATGATGCTGCTTTTAACTGTTTCGGGCATGGTCATCTCAATATCCTTTCTATCTGTGAAGGCGATGCATCCGGCAGTATCTTTCGAAGGTGCTTAAGAAGTCTTTCCTTCGATTCTTCCGGAGTTCTCTTGTATACGGATTTCGTGAACCGTTCTCCCCAGAAGTGCTCCGGTGTCGAATAATCGGCGACACCCCAGCCATATGCATTGCCGTATTTATCGGTCAGATATCTGAAATCGGTTATGATGACATAGCACTGCTTCTGCAGCCTTGTCACCGACGAATCAAACCCTTTTCGTCCGTTTTTGCCATAGCCGCCTATTGCCTTAAGCTTTTTGGACTGGCAGGGGGCATTTTCGTCGATCAGTTCGAACAGTTCCTTGTCGGCACGTGATGCAAGACCGTCATCGTACCTTGCATCAAAGTCATAACCGTCCCTCCTGTAATTCGCAAAGTCCGGAAAAAACTTTTTGCTTATGTACATGGCCTTGTTGTCATAGAATTTGCCGTAGGCACATTTCATCGAAGTAATGACAGGCCCCTTCCATTCCCATGCGGGCCAGAATCCGTCATCTCCGTCATCGTACCAGCAGCCGGGTGCTATGTGTTCCTCGATGGAAAAACCTTCAATGTCACCGGCAAAAAAAGGAACGAATCCCAGCTCGTTGATCACCTTCATAAGGTCTTCACGGAACCCTATCTCAAAATCATCTGAAAAAGTCATCTATATCTCCCCCGGATCCGCCACGGATCACTTTTCATCGTTAATCCTGCCGATAATGTCAAGGATCTCAAGCTGGGTAAATGCCTGCAGAAATTCATCCAGCCTGTAACAGGGAACGTGAGGCTCGAATGCCATCTCGCGAAACCACGCTGCCTGCACGGCACTCATTCCAAGTTCCCTTGCAGCATAGAGCTCCTTCGATCCTCCGTCACCGACGTAAAGGCATTCCTCCGCACTGACATTAAGTGAAGTCATCATTCTCTTATATATCTCCGGATCCGGCTTGCATATTCCCTGTTCAAAAGAGATCATCGCCTCATCAAAATATCCGAACAAAGGACATGCTCTTATCATGTCCCTTTCATCGGAGAATGTATTGGTGATAAGCCCGGTCTTAAATCCCTCTTCCTTCAGTTTTTCAAGAAGCCTGAGAGAATCATCAGGTATAGCATTAAAGGTATCGCCAAGCGCTTCCCTGCGTTTAGCTGCAGCGAGTCTGACCTTTTCTTCGGAATAGATCCCGAGTTTTTTCAGGACCAGTTCAAGTCCCTCTTCTATGGTCAGGACACCGGTGCTCCTGTCGTGTTCGATCGCATGCCATTCTTTTCTGAATTCCTGCGGGTCAGCTCCCACGTCCGAAGCTATGTTTTCACCGAAGTAAGTCCTGCCCTCAAACAGTGTCACAAGAGTCTCGAACATGTCGAACAATACAGCCTTTATCATGCCTCCTCCTCTCCGCCTTCAAGTCTCTGATCCAAAAGATCGGCCAGATACGAAGGACATTCGGCCTTCACATGAATGCCGTTTTCCTCGTAGCTTTCCGACAGAACCTTCGCCTGTGTGTGAATGCGGTTCACCATCTCGCCCATGGCATACGGAATGGTCAGGTCGATCAAGCGATCACCCGCCCGGAACGTTTCTTCCAGCAGGTCAAGAAGATCATCCATCCCATAACCGGTATGAGCCGAAATATAGACACTGCCGCTGCCCGGATCATTCTTTATCGTCATCTCGGGGGCCCTTAGATCGGATTTGTTATATACATATATCCTTGGGATCCCCATTGCATCCAGATCATTAAGAGTATCCTCCGTGATCTTCTTATGTGCTTCATGAGAAGGATCCGAAGAATCCATCACAACCAGAAGGACATCAGCATATTTCAGCTCGGAAAGAGTCGATCTGAATGCCTTGATCAGGTCATGCGGTATATTGTCTATGAATCCGACAGTATCTGACAAAAGGAAGGTCTTTCTGCCCGGAACGGATATCTTCCTTATGGAGGTATCGAGAGTCGCAAAGAGCATGTCCTTCTCGAATACCTTTTTTTCCTCGGCTTTCTGAGCAGATCTGTCACTCATGCCTATAAGGCAGTTCATCAGGGTCGACTTTCCGGCATTGGTATATCCGACAAGAGCGACATGGGGATAAGCGTCCCTTGATCTGCCGGAGCGCTGGACATTTCTTGTATGTTCTATTTCCGCGAGTTCTTTCTTCAGTTCGGTTATGCGGTGCGATATCTGTCTTCTGTCCAGTTCTATCTGCTTTTCACCTATGCCCTTATTGGCACGGCTTCCTCCTCCGCCGCTCTGACGCCCGAGATGCTGCCACATTCCGGTCAGTCTGGGAAGCATGTACTGGAGATAAGCGCTTTCTACCTGGAGCCTTGCCTCCCTGGTCCTTGCCCTGCTCGAAAAGATCTCCAGGATCAGCCTTGTCCTGTCCCAGACAGGAACGCCTATGATCTTCTGAAGATTCTTCATCTGTGCAGGCGAAAGATTACCGAGACACACCACGTGTCCGGCATCATTTACTTTTACCTCATATGCAAGTTCTTCCGCCTTGCCCGATCCTATCCAGGTAGAATTATCCGGATGCTCAAGCGTCTGCGTCACGGAGACGATCACTTCCAGATCGCAGGCTTCGCAAAGACTGACAAGTTCCTGCATCGCATGGTCGAACTCATCATTTTTCTCGGTGGTCCTAAGGCCGACCAAAATGACAGGTGTCAGATTATCGATCGAATTTTCCAATATATGATCTCTTTCTTACAAATCAGCGTTTTCATTAACATCTATGGGAATAACATCTATGAGAATAAAAAGGCCGGGCAAACATGCTCAGCCTTCTTTGCGGCAATCCCGCGGGATCATTTCAATTTCTCATGGAGGAACACAAGAAGTCCCTCTCTTGTTGTGGACTTGAGAATATAACCGGTGGGTTTAAGTGCCATGACGCGGGAAACGGCTTCCTTGGTTCCTATTCCGGTCAGGAACACCACGGGGATATTAGCTGTGGCCGGCTCCTGTCTCAGCATCTGCAGAACCTGAGGGCCGTCCACCACAGGCATCTCATAATCCAGGAGTATAAGGTCTACCTGCTCGTTTTCCTTGACTTTCAGCAGAAACTTGATGGCCTGCATGCCGGCGGTGACTATGTCGACCTTGTATGAATCCTTGATCCACTCCCTGATCATCTTCGCATAAGCCGGATCATCGTCAACTATGAGTATCCTCTTTTTCTCATCCTGGTCAGGTCTTTTCTCGATCGCCTTCTTAACTATGGGACCGAACTTATCCATGTCCACGGGTCTGTCGACCCATTCATAATTGTCAATCCTCGGATACGCTTTCGAAAGGTCCTCATGGCACAAATACTCTCCGAGAAGGATAATGTTGATTCCGGCATCTTTCGCAGTGTCGCACATGAGCGAAAGGGCACTGATCTTGGCAGAACTGTCTGCAATGTCACTGGGCAGATAGATCAGAAAGAGATCCGAAGTCTTCGATACGGCAGGCAGTATGTCAAAAGTATCGGAAACAACGTCAACCTTATATCCCAGCTCGACCAGTTTATTCTCTATTCCCTTGACCACGACCGAGAACTGATACGTGATCAGGGTAATACACTTGTCACTCATAAAAAATCCTCCCACAAAGAACATTGTACAATAGTTTTCCAGCCTGTGAAACCATTAATTCATTCCACGCTTCAATCCCCCAAAAGTTCCGAGATCGCATCGTAATCATAATCCGCAGCCTTCTGCAAAATCGCGTCATATTTCTCCTTTTCGTCTGCAGGAATGTCATATTCCTTCATTTCGTCAAGGATCCCGTCTATGGCATCACAATCCATGTTGTCAGCGGCTTCCTTAAGCCCTTCATATACACTTTTCATCAGGTTGGAGTCAGCTACGGGCCTGGCAGTTCCGCTCTCTTCCGATCCATTCTCTTCTTTAAATACCGGCGCAAGGATACCGTCAAAACTGCGGAAGCTCTTCATGAATGCATCATGATTATCCCTGATATAACCTGTATTTTCTTCCTTTCCGGCTTCCTCGAGAAGACGGGCGGCGTCTGACAATTCCAGAGCACCTATCAGCTTGGCTGAGCTTTTAAGTGCATGGATCTTTATGGTGTAATTCTTCCAGTCCTCTCCGGAATAGTACTTGTCCAGTTCATTCGACTTGGGAGAGATCGTGTCATAGAAGATCTTAAGGACCTGCCTGAAAGCATCTTCCGAGCCGCTGTTTGCGATCGCCGCTTTTCCGTCGATGCCGTCAATGCCGTCATACCACTTTTCCTCCGTGCTCACACCGCTACCATAAGCGACTTCCACGGGATCCGGCATTTTTTTGCTTATGCCCGAGGAATGGTATTCGACCGCATCTCCATATTCCTCTTCATCATCCTTAAGTTCTTCCGCCATATCCTCGATCAGCGATCCTATGTTATAACCCTTGTTACCCCTCATGAAATAAAGGATTCCGAAAGTTCCGGGACCACAGTTGGATGAAATGGCAGCAGATGCCTGAACGAAGATCACATGTTCAAAATTCGCAAACCTGGACAGTTCTTCTTTTATCCAGTTAAGAGTATCCATGGGAATATCCACATAGGTTATGAACACAACCTCCGGATCGGGAATGCACCAGATCGGAAATGCCTTGCGTATATATTTCCTGTATGCTCTCTCGGTCTTTCCTGCCCACATTCCGCCAATCAGTGCCTTGTCATCCCTGAAGGTGATCGAAGGATGAATGTTCAGGCTTCGCGCGATCATGTTGACCCTTGGACTGATGAGTCCTTTCTTGAACATATAATCGGTCGTATCAATGACGAAACTGCACCTAAGACGGGACTTGATGACTTCAAGTTCGGAGATCATCTCCTCAACAGGCATGTTCTGCTGGGTGAGCTTATAGGCAATGAGGGCGAGAATTCCCGACGCGCTCGACAGACATCCCGAATTGATGACCGTGACGTTTTCAAATGCCTTGGCCGCCTCGGAAGCCATGCGGTAATCCGCACTCATGCTTGACGTAAGTGCTATATGTATGACATGATGTGCCTTCTTGAGAACCGTTGCAAAGAATTCGGTGTATGCAGCTTCATCGGCAGATGATGAAACTGCGGTTCTTCCGGAATCTATGTATCGGATGAGTTCATCTGCGCTCATCTGGACTCCGTCCTTGAACACTCCCTCTTCGGTGCGGATGACTGCAGGGATAATGTTCAGATGAAGCTTCCTTACAATGGAATCCGGGATGTCACTGACACTTGATGTAGTGATGATGACGGACTGCTTGCCCGAATATCCCGAGAGCGTGCTGATATCTTCTCTCATGCTCATCACCCTGCTGACAAGTATGAGCTTCTCAGGTGAAATATGCCTGATAAGTGTGTTCTCGAGTGCTTCTCCGGACACCGGCTTGACAAGGTATCCGTCGAATCCCGAACGGTTATACAGATCCCTGTTATCACTTCCGGCATTGGCTGTAAGAACAACGACGGGAGTCGCCCTGTTGAGACCTCCTGCCTGCACTCTGAGTCCTTTGAGACACTCGATGCCATCCATTTCCGGCATGAGATGATCCATGAGGATGACGTCATAATGCTTTCTGAGAGTCATTTCAAGAGCCTCTGCCCCGCTCATGGCCTTGTCAATGGTCATCTGAGTAGCCGCAAGAAGCTTGCTTTCGACTTCAAGGTTCATCTCATTATCATCCACAATGAGTATTGAGACATCCGGTGCCTTGAAGCCTGCCTCATACATCATTCTTCTGGATGAATTCTGATTATGGATATTTAGTTCTCCGATCGCACTTTTATCGGATATGCCCTGCTTCAGAACAACGGTAAATGTCGAACCCTCGCCGTACACGCTGTTTACTGTTATGGTTCCGTCCATCAGTTCAACCAGCTGCCTGACTATGCTGAGACCGAGTCCCGTGCCTTCAATATGTCTGTTTTTCTCTTCATCCACTCTCTTGAATGCATCGAACAGGAACGGAAGAGCTTCTTTTTTGATGCCCATTCCGGTGTCGGATATGGAAATATTCAGAACAACATTATCGGCTGTTATCGTCTCACTTTCTATGTGAAGTTCCACGGAGCCGGACTGGGTATACTTGACCGCATTATTGAGAAGGTTCACTATGATCTGCTTGATGCGGACCTCATCGCCATAGAGAACCGAAGGAACCGAGGGGTCAACGCTCACATCTAATTTAAGCCCCTTGTCACTTGCCCTGAGCCATATCATGTTCACGATGTCGGAAAGCACGTCACCGATCCTGTAATCCACAGGGACTATCTCCATGCTGCCTGCTTCCATCTTGGAAAAGTCCAGGATGTCATTGATAAGCTGAAGCAGCATCTTGCCGGCACCCTGAATGCCGGAAGCATCCTTTATGATCTCATCGGATGCTTCCGGATCCCTCAGTATCAGTTCATTAAGACCGAGAATGGAATTGATGGGCGTGCGGATCTCATGGCTCATGCTTGAGAAGAATCTGTTCTGTGAGCGTGTCAGTTCCTCGGCCCTCTTGGCCTCTTTTCTTGCTCTGGCATTCTCATCCCTGAACAGACGGTTCTGATACCATGACATGATAAAGCAGAGTATTCCGACAAGAACCAGTGATATATATGAGTCCACAAAAAACATTTCGCGGGAATGAGCGTGTATCAGTTCGGGATGAAGATATTCCGTGATATAGCATAAGCCCGCAAGAAGTATGATGAGCGTCAGCACGATCACCCTGAAACCTCCGCTCATAAGAAGCCCGGCATACAGGAATGTAAAGATGAACCATAATATGCCTCCTCCCTCAATTCCGCCTCCGTAGAAAAAGAGAGCGGGAAGCAGAATAAATACAAGCCCGGTCACCAGGATCCTGATAGCCCATTTGACATGATTTTTGCGCACACTGATATAAGTGATGATGGGAACAAGAATGACCGTGATGCCGATGGCTACGATCTCGCCCATGTTCTCCCCAAATACCACATCACCGATAAGAGCTCCGATGGCAATTAATTCCGAGAAAAGAGAAAAGCTGATGAATATCTTCTCATAAAGGTCTCTGCCCGGATCCAGTGCAGCCTTATATATGGACTTGAAAAACTTTGTTATCCTCATCAGCGGGCACCTCTCTTTCCTTCGTTATTCTGCGGAAGTACTCTGAGCATCACCCTTTCAAAATCAGGAATGTATATAGGCTTTGCTATAAAACCGTCAAAGCCCTCTTTCATAAACATTTCCTTAGCGCCCGATACCGCGTTGGCGGTAAGGGCAACGATGGAGACAGGCTTCTTAAGCTCCTCGGATGCTTTCCTGATCCTCTTCATTGCCTCAACACCGTCCATTTCGGGCATCATGTGATCCATGAATATGATATCGTAATCAGCGGAGTAGAATTTATCTATCGCTTCCCTGCCGCTCGCTGCAGTATCGATCATCATCTTGTAATCACTGAACATTCCGCGCGCAACGATCAGGTTCATGGGTTCATCGTCAACGACAAGGGCCCTGACTCCGTCGAAGACAGGCTTGACGGCATTTTCGGACAGTTCAAGATTCTTCGCATCCCTGCCTTCATTAAGTATCTTGATTACAGGATATGCGTAAAGGGGCTTGGGCATCACGATGACATTACTGCCTTCATTGGGCTTGAAGCCTGAATTGGCGGATACTGCGACAATGATCTCCCTGCTGAGCGCGTCCATGTAGTCTGAGTTCGCCGCATATTCCTCTTCTCCCATGAACACGGCCGTTACATCCATCTTCTCTCTTATGCTGCTGATCTCCTTGACAGATTCAGCCGAGAACAAGGGCACCTTGATGCCTACCGCAAGATGAGTTGCCATGGCACGGTAGAAATCACGGACTCTCGGCACCTTATACTTGTCAGACTTTACGTGGAACAGGATATTCCCCGAGAATTTAGTCGAAAGCACAAGGCTTGGATCGGGATTGACAACCTTTTGAGGGATAGTCACCCTGACAGTCGTGCCGTTTCCTTTTTCACTTTCAATCTTGACGAACCCGCCCATTCTGTGGGCAAATCCATACACTATGAACAGTCCGAGCCCGACACCGCCCGAACTGCGATTTCTCTTTTTATTCACCTGATACATTCCGTCGACAACGGACTGAATGCTTCTCAGGTCCATTCCGATGCCGGTATCCATCATCTCGATGCAGAGATTGATGCCATAGTCGGTCTTTTCGGAATACAGCCTTATGTATACGCCGCCCTGCTTGGTGAACTTGATCGCATTGATGAGAAGATGCCTGAATATCTTGTGAAGTTTCTTGACATCGCCCTTTAATACGGCCGGAACAGCCGGATCTATGTCTACTACCAGTTCCAGTTTCTTGTCATTGCTTCCGAGCCTGAATCCCATGACAACATCGTTGATCAGGGAGATGCTCATATATTCCTCTTCCTCAAGGATGATCTTGTTTCGCTTGCATTCCGTATAATCCTGGATATCCTCGATCTGATAAGCCAGCATCACTCCGGCATCCTTGACGGAAAGGATCTCGGGACCGATGTTTTTCTTCATGAGTATCTCACTCATTCCGTTAACGACATTAACGGGGGTCCTGAGCTCATGGGAGATATTGGACAGAAAGTCCTCCATGTCTGCATCGACGGATTCGAGCATTTCATCCTTTTCTTTCTCGACGATCTCTTCTTCTTCTCTGTTCCGGATGGATCTTATGCTGACGTTATATACGAGGAGCACTATCATGAAATGAAGAATCACTCTTGATATCGTAAGAGTGTCAAACTCCATCACATCCCCGGTCAGCACCAGCCGGAACTGGATCACCATGATGATGATGTATTCGATGAAGAAAAGATGGATCATGATGATCCTGTCAAAAAACGAATATGCGATCATGACAAGCGTCACAACAAGCGCGACATCAAAAAAGCTTGTGTCGTGAACACCGTGGAAGAACAGTGCCAGCATTGCATAGATGAGATAATAGACTATGCGGAGTTCATATGACGGCTTTCCGGACAGGTTCATCACCCAAAGGGAAACTGTTCCGATCAGTATGAGCGGAGGAACCCAGAATTCCCAGCTCATCACAATGCTTTCAACAGTCAGTCCTATGCATGCAAGTGACACAAGAAGGATTATGAATTTCTCGTTCTTATTGCCTTTCATTTATAACCTCACAAGAATCAGTCAATTTAACAGTTCAAGGATCCTGTCATAATCATAATCTTCAACAGCCTTCCTGATCTCATCAAGAAGTTCCCTGTGCTCATCGGGTATGGAGTAATCCGACAGTTCACCGAAAACAGTCTCAAGGCTGCCACAGTCCATGTCATCCGCTGCAGTCCTGATGCGCTCCAGCACATCCTTTATTAAGGATTCACCTGCGAGCGGCTTTTCCTTATCTTCACCCTCAAGTCCGAGTGCCTTCGCAATAGGAGCCTTGAAAGTTCTGAACTCATCAATGAACGGTCCGTGATTCTTGCGGATGTAGTCCTCATCATCGGACTTGCCAGCATTTTCGAGTTTCTGCGCTTCTTCCGCAAAATCAAGCGCACCGATTATCCTGGCGGAACTCTTGAGAGCATGAACCTTGATGGTGTAATTCTTGAAATCCTTCTCGGTATAGAATCTTTCAAGTTCTTCCGCTTTTGTATCCATCGAATCATGGAAGATCCTGAGAAGCGGAATGTACGCATCCGGAGAACCGCTTGCGGCGATACCGGCCCTTACATCTATCCAAGGATAAGAATCAAGTTCCGCAAATTCTTCTGCCAGATCATCTGCCGTCTCAATCTGAACTTCTTCTTCGCTTACTTTCGTGATCACGACTTTATCAGAAGGAAGATATCTTATGAGCATGTTTTCCAGCTTCTCATAATCGATAGGCTTGGCCAGATAATCATCAAATCCCTCGGCAAGATATTGCTCCCTTGCACCGGACACGGCATTTGCGGTAAGACAAATCGAAGGCGTGTTCAGATTCGGATTGACCGTATCCGCTTTCAGGGCATGCAAAGTCTCAATGCCGTCCTTGCCGGGCATCATGTGATCGAAGAAAATGATGTCATACTTTACGACGGCAGAAAGCATCAGTCCCTCATCGCCGTCATCCGCAGTGTCGATGCGAAGCTGCGTCTGTTTGAGAAGGTTCTTGAAGACCATAAGGTTCATGGGATTATCATCCATGACAAGGACTCTTGCCCCTGGTGCGGTAAATTTCTCATGATAATCCTTCTTCTGGCCGAGCTGTTTTCTGTATGCGGTCTTGAAATCACCCAGCTCTTCCCATCTGACCACACGCTGATCGAGGGTGAATCCGAATATCGAACCTTCACCGTATACACTTTCCACATCGAGCGAAGAGCCCATGAGTTCCAAAAGGCTCTGGGTTATGTTCATTCCCAGGCCCGTACCCTCTATATTGCGGTTCCTGGTCTCTTCGATACGGTCGAATTTCTCGAACAGTCTTGAAAGATCCTCCGGCTTGATCCCTATTCCGGTATCCTTCACCGATACTTTAAGCCTGATGTTCTCATCGTTGATCTTCTCGTACCCGATGCTGAAACGCACGCTGCCTTCATGAGTGTATTTGACGGCGTTGGTAAGGATGTTCGAGATGATCTGCTTGATCCTTATCTCATCACCGTAAAGCACCTTGGGCATGGTACTGTCAAAATCCAGCTTCAGAAGCAGATCCTTGTCATCTGCCCTGATCTGTATCATGTTGACAAGATCGTTGATGACCGATGAAAGATCATACTCGGCGGGATCTATCTCCATTCTTCCGGCTTCTATCTTGGAAAAATCAAGAATGTTGTTGACCAGTCCGAGAAGGGCCGAACCTGCACTCCTGATATTTTCGGAATAAGCAAGTATATCAGGATCCGCGCACTCCCTGAGTATCATCTCGTTCATGCCGAGCACGGCATTTATGGGAGTCCTGATCTCATGGCTCATGTTCGCAAGGAAGGAGCTCTTGGCCTGGGTTGCTTCTTCGGCGATGGCCTTTTCTATCTCCAGTTCCCTGACCATGGTCTTCTCATAGTAGATACAGTTTTCCTTGTGATTGAAGCCGTTATGTATCGCAGTCGCCATCTGAAGACAATTGTCATAACCGCAGCATGTACAATCGATATGACGCGATTCCTCGGTCAGTTTGTTCATGCTGAGATAGATCTTCTCAAGTTCCTCATCATCAGGCCTGCTGTATCTGCATCCTTCCGACCTGTCGGTATATCCCCTGATATAATCATCAAGATCAAGATCCTTAAACTGTTCGTTCAGATTCTTCAGACGTTCCTCGGGAGAATCGGGTCTGGACCATGCATCTCCCTTCTGTGGTTTCTTGGACTTTTCCCTTATGTCAAGAAGTGCGTAAAGCGCATCATCCGTTTTGGATTTTTCGGGATTGACCGCGGTTCCGCATATACATCCTTTTTCACAGTTGAGTGCGTCAATGAACAGGAACGGAGTACCGCCTTCTCTTATCCTGGATTTATTCTCGTTCATCCATTCATAGAGATGTCTTTCACCTTCGATCTGTCTGACATAGATGTCATCCCCGAGGAACCACTTTACGTTCTCGGCAAGTCCGCCGGGTGTAGGGTAGAATGAACCAAGTCCGTATTCAATCTCACTGCTCGTGGAAGGACCGGATATCTCATGTTCCCTGACATAGTTCATCAGATGCTCGAAGGTAACGTTATACTGAACGAGCCCTGCATTGTGTTCATCTTCTATCTCGAGTTTTTTGGCAATGCAGGGACTGATGAATGCGAACTTATCCTCTATTCCCATTTTCTTACGGGCATAGATCGCAGCACACATAAGAGGACTCTGCACGGGGAAAAGCTTCGGAAGAAGCTCGGGAAGATATCTTTCGATATAGGAAACAAGTGCGGGGCAGGGCTGCGATATTCCTCCGATAAAATCGTGTTTCTGTATGTAATTAAGATAGCCCCAGGTCGTTATGTCGGCACCGAAGGATACGCTTATGATCCTGTTTATTCCCAGTTTTTTAAGTCCGCCGAGGACGGAGTCATATTCATCCGGATAATTGGCCTTGAAAGCGGGAGCAAGTAAAAGCGAGATCTTCTCTCCCTTTTTCAGGTCCTCGAAAAACCTTTCGGTGTCATCGTCAAATTCCCTTGCGTGGTGAACGCAGACATCGATGCAGCTTCCGCAGGCAACGCATCTGTTTCCGTCGACATCGATCCTTGCCTTTCCGTCTTCTTCCTTGGAAATGCATGCACCTATTGCCGAACAGACCTTAATGCACTTATTGCATCCGATGCAGTTATCGTTGGTAAATACAATGCTTTTCTTCTTAGTGTCCATAGTTTTCAGTTACCCGGTTTATTCTTCAGACAGTTTAAGTATCAGGTCATAATCAAGTTTGCCTATCGCAGATCTGATGTCTTTGTACTTTTCGGTTTCATCTTCCGGAATGGTGTACTTATCCATTTCGGCGACGATCTCCTCGAGCCTGTCACAGTCCATGTCATCGGCAGCCGATCTTATCTCTTCATATTTTTTCTTCAAAAATTCGCGGTCCGCCGCCGGTTTATCGCCGGAGCCGTTACCTTCAAACAGTTCTGCCAGTTCCCTTATGATCACCGCGTAATGATCCATCATTTTTCCATGGTGAGCATATATGAATGCTGTATCTCCACTGCTTCCGGCAGATTCCATATTCTGTGCTTCTTCGCTGAATCCGGCAGCGCCGATCATTTTGGAGGAACTCTTCAGGGCGTGAACCTTGGTCGTGTAATCCCTGAAGTTTTCTTTTTCCAGATAGCCGTTAAGTTCACCGGCCATCTCTTCATACGATCCGAAATAGATCCCGAGCAGTTTTCTGTACATCGACACGGATCCGCTGTGCATGATCCCCGCTTTGATGTCGATCACGTCCGAACTTTCCAATGGGAGCAGATCTTCGGGAATCTCGAAAGCCACATCCCCCGATGAAGGTTCATTGCTTTCTTCGATGTACTCAATGACTACCTTTTCGTGTGGCAGATACTTAAGTATCATCTCATCAAGCTGTTTGGGATCGATGGGCTTTGTCAGATAATCGTCAAATCCGGCATTTATGTAAATGTCCCTTGCTCCGGATATCGCGTTCGCCGTCAGGCATATCGCAGGCGTCCCGGAATTCAGGGATGAAGAATTCTTTATCTCGTGCAGGGTTTCTATCCCGTCCTTACCCGGCATCATATGATCGAGAAAAACGATGTCGTATTTATTCTTCCGTGCAAGTTCGATTCCCTTATCACCGCTTTCAACAGCATCGGTCTGTACGAGGATCTGTTTTACAAGATGCTTAAAGACGCTCAGGTTCATCGAATTATCATCAACTACCAGGATCCTTGCATCCTTCGCGGTGAATTTCTCCTTATAGGCCTGTCTGACCGCGGAGCGGTTCTCATATGCGATTTCGAAATCACCGAGCGGATGATCGTCGACCACTTTCTGAATTATGCTGAAGCTGAATGTCGACCCTTTTCCGTACTCGCTCTTTACATTCAGTTCCGAGCCCATGCATTCCAAAAGACTCCGGGTTATGTTAAGGCCAAGACCGGTGCCTTCGATGTTCCGGTTTCTCTTTTCTTCGATGCGCTCGAATTTGGAGAAGAGTTTCTGTATGTCCTCTTCCTTTATTCCGATACCGGTATCGCTGACCGATACGTCTATCATCACATGACCCGGCTGTGAAGATGCAGGATGTGAACCGACCGAAAGGGTTATGCTTCCCTTTTCGGTATATTTGACCGCGTTGGTGAGTATGTTGGCGATGATCTGCTTGATGCGCACCTCATCACCGTTCAGTCTCGAGGGGATGTTTTTATCGATGTCCGGTTCAAGTTTCAGGCCTTTTTCCTCGGCTCTGGTCCTGATCATGTTGACAAGGTCTCCTATCAAAGATGCCATGTCATAATCCGCATAGATAAGTTCTATCTTGCCGGCTTCGATCCTGGAGAAATCAAGAACGTCGTTGATGATGCCCAGCAGTGAATTGCCGGCACTTTTGATCTTTTCGGAATAACCGAGAACGGAATCGTCACGAGACTCCCTCAGGATCATCTCGTTCATGCCGAGTATCGCGTTAATGGGAGTACGTATCTCATGGCTCATATTGGAAAGGAACGCGGTCTTTGCTTCATTTGCGGCCACGGCCTGCTCACTCTCAAGTTCGAACCTCCTTGCAAGCCTGTCCCTTTTTTCGGAATAATACATCATTATGGAGAAAATGATGACTATGATGACGGAAATGATTATTGAAACCACAAGAGGCCTGGTCAGAGCCGAGAACTGAGGTGTGGCATCTATCACGGACACACATATCCAGTCGAATTCTATCGGCATTATGTATATCATGTAATCCCTGCCGCCCGACCTGTAATAGAAATTGACCGCCTCATCGGAACCGATATGCTCCGCAATCGCATTTGCAAGAGGATCGCTGTTATCAATGATGCTCTGTCCGATATATGAGATATTTGAATGAGCGACTACAATGCCATCGTCATTGGCGATGAATTCATAGGCGGAATCACCTTCATGGACATGGCTTTCAAGTATCGACTGGAGATCATCGAGCGATATGTCGATGCCGACAACGCTGCTGCCGTCGCAAAGTGCCTTGGTGAGCGCTATCATCACTTCACCCGTGTCGAGGTCCACATACGGATCCACCATCACGATGCTGCCTCCGCCTTCGAGCCCCTCGACATACCAGGGGCGCACGGTCGGATCGTATTTTTCTCCGGGATCCCATCCCGAACCGTCCATATATTCACCGCCTATATACCCGTAAATGCCGGTGGTGTTGACGATAAGAGAATCACCCACTGCCACGGTCTCATTGGTCAGATAATCCAGGATATCCCCGGATGATCTGTTTTCCCTTATCATGTTGTCAAGCGTATAGGCTGAAAGTTTGATGATATCCAGACTTGAATACAGATGCCTGCTGATCTGGTCAGCGGACTCCACGGCATAGATCTGGCCCTCGCGGATGATGTTATCTCTGGTCGCACCATACAGTCTTCTGTAATAGAAAAAGACCACGCACACAAAAAAGATCATGATGCAGACATAAAGAAACAGTCTTTCGCCGAAAGACCTTAATCCACGATCTTTTTTTCTGCCAAATCCACCCATAAGAATCCCCGTGCAAATGCCATGAACGCGATCGGTCCATAATAGAAAATTATATAATATGCGCGGGTTTGTCACAAGAAACTAAGGGGATAGATAAAAACTTAACAAGCTCCGGATCACTCCTGAATGCTGTTCATCCGGTAATAGATTCCGCCGAGTGAGATCAGCTCATCATGGGTACCCTCCTCAACGATATGACCGTTCTCAAAGACCAGTATCCGGTCCGCATTACGTATGGTCGAGAGTCTGTGAGCTATTGCGATGATCGTCCTTTTGCCCGAGATATTATTGATTGCTTCCTGGATCTGCTTTTCGGTCTCGACGTCAACCGACGCGGTGGCTTCATCAAGGACTATTATGGGAGAATTCCTGAGTATCGCACGTGAGATCGCAACTCTTTGTTTCTGTCCTCCCGACAGCCTGAGTCCGCGCTCTCCCACAAGTGTCTGATAACCGTCCGGCATGTTCATTATGTCTTTGTGGATATTGGCAGCCTTCGCAGCCTCGATTATCTGATCCATGCCCGCCTCGGGAACGGCATATCCGATGTTTTCCGCGATCGTTCCGTTGAAAAGGAATGTATCCTGAAGGACAGGTGAGATATTCTCTCGAAGGCTCTCTATCGTGACATCGTTTATCTCGTGTCCGTCGATGAGGATCCTTCCAGATGTGGGCTCATAAAACCTTGAGATCAGCTTGGTCATCGTCGTCTTTCCGACTCCGGTGGGACCTACCAGAGCAAGCATCTGACCGGGTTTGCATTTAAAAGAAATGTCATCAAGTATCACTCCGCCCGTCTCATATGAAAAGCTGACATGATCGAACTCTATTGAACCTTTTACATCATCAAGCCTTGTGGCATCCGGCTTGTCCGTTATCTCACAGGGAGCATCCAGAACGCTCATCACCCTCTCGGCACCGGCCAGGGACTGCTGCATGTTCTCCAGAAGATTGGCAAGTCCGGTTATCGGTGCATAGAAAAGCCCGAGATAAAGCAAAAATGCAACAATGTCCTCTACCTTGAGGCCCTCTTTCCAGGCAAGATATCCTCCGAAAGCAACAACGAGGATCGTTCCTATCGATGAAATGAATTCAACGGTAGGATGGAATATCGCGCTGATCTTGAGTGCTTTCAGCATGGCCCTGATATGATCGAAATTCTTCTCATCAACACGTGAGCTCTCATAGCCCTCCCTGCCGAATGACTGTATCTCCTGAAGACCGGACAGATTATCCTGCAGCTTTCCGCTCAGTTCCCCCATCTTAGCCTGGGAAGCCTTGAAAAACGGACGTACCTTCCTGGAAAAAACGATCCCGGACAGGAAGATAAGAGGAATCGGAGCACAGGTGATGAGCGCAAGCTTGGGATTGATCGTAAGCAGAACTATCAGAACGCCGAGAAATGTTACAAGATTAGTGATGGTCTCGGGGATCATATGTGCATAAAGGAGTTCAAAATCCCTGGTATCGTTGACAATGCGGCTCATGAGATCTCCGGTCTGCTTGTCATGAAAATACCCTATATGCATTCTTTCGAGCTTGTCATATGTCCTGGTCCTGAGGTCACCGACAAGATACCATGCCGCCTTATGTGCAAGGTAATTATTTAGGAATCTGAACAGAACTCTTGCAAGATACAAAAATATGAGAATGATCGTCAGATTCCCGATCCTCCTCATTCCCGCATCATCCATGCCGTCACTGACTATTCCGGTCATTGCAGCCAAAACCTTGGGAGCAGCCAGATTAATAACGGTCAGGATAAGGGTTGAGAGTATGGCTATGGCATACAATCCCTTATACCTGACCGCTTCTTTGCTAAGCTTTAGTAATAATTTCATATCATCTCTCCATGCGCTTTTACCTATATGTAAAATAGTATCCCCGCACAGAGAGAATTAAAAATGTTTTTTTATCCTTTATTGACGGGTTTTTGTCCCGGAATGATCAGTCGATCCTTTCAAACAGATCCTCGCCGGTAAGTCCGTCGGCATCGGAATTATCGCTCATCCATCCGAGCATTCCGGCATCGGTCATCCAGAACTTGCCGCTTCCGTCGGAATAGATGTCTTCATCCGTGTAATTGCCTTCTTCATCATATGTTCTGATATAGCAAAGTGCATCGGAATAAACAAGCTCGTCTCCGGCTTCGCCGTATGTGGCACCGGTGATGGCCCAAACGACTTCTTCAGACGCGGAGTTTGCCCAGTTAACGGTGATCGTATAGCTATCCTCGGATTCTGCGGTTATCTCAATGAGGCATCTTCCGGTAGGTGCTTCGGTGTAACGGCCGGTGAAGTCTGCATAACCCTGTTCCGCATCATCAAGTTCAACACCGCCCTGATCCACATTTGCAGGATTGGGGAAAGCCGAAAATGCGTCATATACAAATTCACTCTGATCATAGATATAGCTGAATCTGCGCTCGACGGTGTTTTCGGTTCCGACGACAAATATAAGGTCAGTGTTACCGTCTCCGGTATCATCAGTAAATTCTATGGACAGCTTCTCATACTCCGCAGCCGAAAGCCTCTCGGGAAATTCGACGGTCTTGAAAAGGTTCTGGTTCTCCTCATCGTAATAAAGCTCAGCCCTGTCTGCGTAAAGGCATGCGCATACATCAATCTTCTCACCGTCAAGCTCAAGAGTTCCGAACGCATCAATGATGCCCCAGGTTCTCCAGTCGGCGCCTACGATCTCGGCATCAGGCCAGTCAGTGCCGACGTTTCCGTTAGCGGCACCGTTTCCGGCTCCGCAGCCGCAGATGCTGAGCATGCATGCAGCTCCTATCAAAATATATTTTGCAATGTTTTTCCTGATCATTTTTTTCTCCTTCAGATTACCGGTTATTACTATCTCAGCCCACACCTTCTGCGGGAATAAGTCTTGCGGTTCCGCCGTTTCCGAAATAGATCGGTTCACCTTCACCGTAACCCATGTAGCACCCGTTCCAGTAGTTGTTGCCGCCTTCAAAGAATGAATACATGGGAATGGTCGTTCCGTCAGGATTCACATCGAGCTCTATGAGGATTATGCCAAGATGGTCATCTTCCTCTCCGTTGTAGCGGATGGTGTATCTTCCGTCCTCAAAGATCCTGACAAACGCCATGTCGATATAGGTCTCATAATCATCAGTATCCTGTTCCTGATAGGTCCAGTCTCCCACGATCGCATCAAATCCGATCTCCGCCTCAAGCTGGGCAGGGAACTTCTCGGGCAGATGATCTACGGGAAAATATTCAACCATGTACATCTCATCAAAGAGAGCGCCGTCCTCTTCTACGGAAAAAGTAAAGAACGCCGTGTCACTGTCATCATAAAGTTCAAGCACTCCGTCACCCGAGATGACATTGCCTTCCGAAATGGCATCCCCGTTTTCATTCAGGCACTGCCAGGTATCGCCATCGATAACGACCCAGCTGTTGTGGCTCTGTCCATAGATCCATACTCCCTGGGGGATATCGGTCACATCAGCCCCTGCATCAACTGTGACATCTTCGGTTCCGGTGACAGCGGGTTCTGCTGCAGGTTCTGCTGCAGGTTCGTCATCATCGTCTGCCTGAACTGCCGAGGCGTGAGGCTCCTCTGCCGATGTGCCGGTACCTCCGCACGCTGCCATCGTTCCGGTCATCAATCCGGCAATAAGTACAGCCAGTAATCTCTTTTTCATAAAAAATCCTCCTCATAAAGAATCTTTACACCATGATGATTATAAAGACTCTCATACGGGGAGGATACATACTAAAAGTATACTTGTTACAGTCGGTCATTCTTTATGCTCAGACCAGATAGCGTCGGATGTCACCGCGCTTTTCCAATCCGAGTTTTTCTTTCACGCCGGACACCAGTTTTTTGGCATAAGGCATCGAGATATGAAGGATATCGCAGATCTCACGATCGGACCGGAACTCAGCCATGAGTCTGGCAGTTTCGAGTTCTCTTTCGGTAAGCGGTTCCGGAATGGAATTCATCAGGCTTTCATCAAGCTTGCCCTTATTTTCCATGTCCGAATACAGCTCTATGTAATGCTGGACTCTTGCAAACAGCACCTTTCCGGCAACGGGTTTTTTGAGATAATCGACCACATCCATCTCAAGTCCCCTGCATTCGGAAACCTCATCGGTCATTCCGGTCAGGAAAACTACCGGAATCATCTTAAGCTTATCGCTGGCCTTGAGTCTTCCGAGCACTTCATATCCGTCCATGTTTTTCATGCCGATGTCAAGCAGGATCAGATTCGGGAGCCGGGTCGATCTTTCCAGTTCGGCAAGCGCCTCCGCTCCGGACGAAAACGTGATCACGTCATACAGAACTTCCAGCTGGGTCTTCATCATCAGCAGCATGACACTGTCATCATCTATTACCATTACTCTTTTGCGGGTCATTTTGCGGCAATCTCCTCTTTATATCCGGCCAAACCTTTCCTTACTCTTTCGTACTCGGAAAGGATAAGCGGATTGACTTCCTTCGAAAACTCATCATCTCTTCTGAGTTCAACCGTTTCTGCAAGCTGGGCAAGAAGATAAGCTCCTATGCCTTTTGCAACAGACTTTACTGAATGGACCTGAAGATAATAATCATCGTCAAAAGGATGATCCTTAAGATTTGCGATATTCGAATCGGCATATTCTTCGAAAAGTTCTGCCCTGGTCTCAAATTCACTGCTGTTGCCCGCACAATGCTCAAGCGCCAGCTTCAGGTCTATGCCATACGGGCTTAAATAGATCTGTCCAAGCTCCAGCTTTTCGGGCGAAGGTTCCTTCTCATAGACATCATCCAGTTCCACGATCTTTGCGGGAATATACTCCCTGATCGTGGTCAGGAGTTTGTTCAGGCTTACGGGTTTTGCAATAAAACCGCTGAATCCCTGAGCCATGAGCCTTTCTTCGACTCCGTTCATTATATCTCCCGTAAGGGCAATGACCGGAGTATCAAAACCGGGATACTCTTCTTTTATCTTCTCCAGTGTCTGCATTCCGTCCATATGAGGCATCCTGATGTCCATGAATATGAGATCGTAATGTTTGATGTCTATCATCTCGACAGCCTCATATCCGCTCTCGACATCATCGAGCTGAATGAGTGAGGGCTCGGTGAATTCGCGTATTACTTTTCTGTTATATTCATTGTCGTCGACAACAAGGATATGTGCATCGGGTGCAACAAAATGCTTGGTCTTTACGGTTTCCTGCGGTGCGGGATCTTCATGCGCCGTGTTGCCGGCTTCCTGTGCTTTCTTTTGAGGCACTCTGACCCTGAAGATGCTTCCTTCACCGAGAACGCTGCTGCACTGTATCGTTCCGCCCATTGCCTCCACAAGTTCCTTTACAATGGAAAGGCCGAGTCCGCTGCCGCTCGTTTCCTTATAGACCTCCTCCACGCCGCGCTCATAGGGCCTGAAGATCTCCTCGATATAATCCGGTGCGATTCCAACACCTGTATCTTCCACGGAGATATCAAGCATATCATCGTATTTCACCGAGAGCTTCATGCTGCCTTTTTTCGTATACTTCACGGCATTGCTCAGGAGGTTATCGGTTATCTTCCTGATGACGCCTTCATCGCCGTTTAAATATCCGGGTACGTCTTCCGACATCTCATATTTGAATTCCAGTCCGGACTTTCCGGCATTTAATCTCCAGATCTTGGCTATTTCATCGAAAACGCTGTGAGTGTTCCAGGGCTGTGTAAGTATCACGATCCTTCCGGCCTCGATCCTTGACAGATCGAGCATGTCATCGATCATGGACAAAAGAAGCCGTCCCGAGATATTACTGTCATTTACCCATTCCCTTATGCGTTCCGAAGAAGAATTATTCACTATCAGCTCATTCATCGCAAGAATGGTATTGAGAGGCGTGCGAACATCATGACTCATCTTCGCGATGAAATCACTCTTGGCTTTATTGGCTTCATCCGCTTCACGTATCGCGGCATTCAGCTGATGCTGTTTTTTTCTGTAGACACGTATCTGGAAATACATTGTCATGGCCAGTGACAGTGCAACAAGCGTCATGTCCAGAATGACGCAGGTCATGTAGAACTTCTCATCATTATTCAGCGTGGCCGGATGAAAATACGAATAAAGGATCAGAGCGACATACCACGCCAATTCGATGGCTATCAGCACGACCATCGTGATGCCGTCCAAAAGGAAGGCGGTAAACACTATCCCGAAGATAAAGAATGACGGGATTCCTCCATGATATCCGCCCTGAAGGAAATACAGGAAAGTAAACAGACCCATGAATATCAGAAATGCGGTGAGGATCATTGCCTTTTTATAATTCCCGGTTTTATGGCAGTAGTACATCAGTGCCAGTGAACCGAGCGCACCGGCAGCATCGGCAGCCACTGCGCCGGGATTGCGGAACAGATTAACAAATGCGGTTATGACGCTTACGCTGATCCCGCAAAATGCCAGTATGTTGAATGCGATGACCTGGATCTCCCTGTCTGTCGCAAAAATCCGTCTCGCAATTATTTGTAATTTCCGTTTCATGTTTTTCATATATATGATCGCTCCGATGCGCAAAAGTCTTATCATATTGTATCCGCAAGGCTGCGCTGTGGATACATACGAAAAGTATACTAAAAGTCTCTTTATGCGGAAAGCAGGTGATGATAGCATTATCCCGAAAGGGGAGAATACCATGAGTGATAACAGAACCTGTCCGAACTGCGGAGCCCCCGTACTGTCGGAAATATGCCAGTATTGCGGAACTGTCATAGAAAACGTATCAACCGCCGAACTTGCAAGCGAATATCCTACCGTGGAGTGCAAGCTTGCCAGGATAAGCTTTTTCGAGGCAGTATTTTATGCATCGGTTGCAGGCATTCCCGGTGCCATCGGAATTTACGTCCTCACTCAGGCTCTGTGGATAGAGGATGCTCTGTTTTCAATCCCCTTCCTGCTGCCCCTTCGCAAAACATCAAAGCCCTATCCCGTTAACAGCAAGGTGAAAGTAAGGGCTTATCAGGAATTCGCAACGATAAGCAAAATGAAAGAAGAAATAAAGTGGTAAGAAATGCGATCATTCGTATTCGACCGAGTCTGCAAATTCTTTGAAATATACTGCAGGAACAAACTGGTCGAGATAAATGAGCTCCGGTCCGTTTGCATAAGTGGTTCCCCATATGAATCCCAGGAAATTGCCGTACCTGTCAAAGCATGGAGATCCGCTGCAGCTTCCTACCGCATTCTTCAGTTCCCCGACTATCATATGGGACACCGCGGGCACGCTGTTATCACCGTCATAATGATATGCGGTCTGCTCGTAACAGTCGAGAAACATAACGGTATTGGCCAGCACTATGTCCTTCTGGCATCTTCTCCATGACTGCGTGTTCATCAGGAACATGTCTCCGACTTCGAGGGCATCAAAAGCATCCATGTCGACATGAACCTGCTTAAAGCACAGCAGTTCATCGATATCGAAGTAAGAAAGCGGAACGACAAACAACTGCTGGTCATACTGAAGATAACCGTTTGCAACCGCATCATACTCGAGATGATACTTTAAATACATGATCTCGGATGAAGGAATCTCCGTCATGTTGTCATCATAAGCATACAGGCAAAGAGTATCGGCACTGTCCACCGGACAGTGCTTATTTGTATAAAAATACAAATGATCCGGTGTTACCTTATAAAGAAAGCAGCTGCATGCACCGTCATCATAAGCTGCGCCGAACGACGCCGGGCTGGTCAGAAGAGTAAGTTTATCAATATCACCGGCGTCTGCATCTGTCAGAGGATCGTAATCGAAGTGATCATGATCTATCAAAAAAGCCAGCACTTCCCTGTCAATCTCAAACCCGTAATCGTTATGATCGAAGTCACCGACAGAAACCGTCACTGTCTCTTCGCAAGTAACTCCGGCATCATCAGTGACACTGTAGGTAACTTCGTAATCTCCGGGAACATCAGTGGCATATCCTCCGTCACTTACAATGACGATCCTGTCAGTCAGGTCCATGCCGCCCGTATCCTGAGCATATACAAGGTCAAGAAGAGAAAGAGCCGTTCCCGTCCTGTATTTTCTGTCGCTCAGCATCATGAATGAAGGTGGCGTGGCCGTCTCTTCTTCGGGTTCATCTTCGATCACCTCAGTGATGGGAACCGCCTCTATCTGTGCCGCCTCCGGAACGGAATCTTCGGGCATGTCCGATATGACAGCTGCGATAAGCAGAATTGCTGTAATGATCAAAAGAATAAAACAGGTTACGATCAGAATCTTTTTATTAATTTTGTTTCTATTCATTGCGGGCACTCTCACCGAACACTTTGGAAAATCTTACGGGATCCAAACGGTACAGTTCCTCACCCAGGGCATCGCTTGCCTCGATCAGCATGCGCTCATAAGTGCACTGAAGCGGTGAAATGATATTCTCATCACCCGTGTTCATCCGGTTTGAACATCCGCATGAATTGGTGCAGCGCCTTATGAGAGCACATCCCTCGCAGGACTCGGGAACCGAGGCCTTTTTTGCGATCTCCATGACCTTGGTGCGATCTATCCCGTCAAAAACATTACCGAGAAGATAATCCCTGTCACCGATAAAAGAGGTACAGGGATACAGATCACCTGCCGGTGTCACGGGCATCTGCCTTACACCAAGGTGACATCTCTCGGAAGGATTCCTGTCACTGATGCATTCCCTGATCTTGGAAAAAACAGGACCTACGAAAATCTTCTCGCCCCTGACGAACAGTTCCTTAAGATATTCACAGGTCAGCGAAAGTTGTTCTTTTAATATGTCAAGATCGTCATCGGTCCAGCTGACTTTTTTGCCGTAGGCGATCACCATGGATATGTTCTTAAAGCCCAGTTCATGAAGGTATCTTACGGACTGCGCATAATAAGGGACAGCCTGAGGAGCAATGGTTGCAAGTGCCGTGGAATCCGGCATATATTTCAGCAGGAGCCCGGCTTTTTCTTCAATGAGAGCAGCTGTGGGCCTGCCGTCAGAAAACCTCCTGCAGACATCCTGAGTGGTTCCGTCGAAGGAAAGCCCTATGCCCATATGAGAAACACGCGCGCGCTCAAGAAATCCCTCATCAAGCAGCGTTCCGTTGGTGGTCATCTTACAGTCAAATCTGATACCGGACTCTGCGGATTTTTCCGTGCAGTAATCGAGTGCCCTGAAGATCAGATCTTTTTTCAGAAGCGGTTCACCGCCAAAAAAACAAAGGCCCGCTCTTGTTCCTTTTGAGAACGCAAGATCACAGGCCTTGATCAGGACCTCTTCGGTCATGTCTTTCGGACTTTTCTCACGGACGCAGTAAAGACAGTCCATGTTGCAGTTTTCGGTAAGATGTAATGTAAGATTCATGGCTCTTCAGTTGTATCGGGATCACAGAACTCGACTTCTCCGTCAAGGATGACCTCATCTTCATCTGTCGGATCGCATATTGCCACATCTCCGTCGAGTATCACTTCAATTTCCTCTGTGTCTCCTTTTCCGAAGATTCCTTCCTGTCCATTGTCTTCTTTATCGAGAGGCATCGCCACCGCGCCGTCCAGCTCGATTTCCCCGCCGTAGTCACCGCCATCAGGCGTCGCAACTTCTCCGTCCAGCTGAACCTCAGTACCCGGATCATATACCTGCACATCTCCCGAAAGTTCCGGATCATCCGACGCAGTTGCAGTTCCGCAGCCTGTGATGGTCGCCGTCACGAGTGCCGTTGCAACTCCCGCAGCATAGCATGGTTTGTTGTATTTATTTATCTTATTTATCTTCATAGCAGAGCCCTCATCCGTTTCATGAAACAAATATCGGTTGCTGATTATATGATACCAAAAAGCCGGTAAGTTTGTGCAAAAAAAATTTATAAATTTTTCGTGACGTCATGCCGCACTCCTCCGTCAATAAAGGCAGAGGGATAACACAAAATATCCCGTGCATGTATTTTGCGCCGGAAACCGGGGAGGAAATGAAAATGAGAAAAAACATATCCGGAAAAAGAATACGACCTTATATCAGTCTGATGATAGCAGGATTGCTTATGCTTGCTTCCTGCGGGCAGGCGGCTGCAGAGGACGAGCCGGAGCCTTCATACACAAGTGAAGAGATAATGGACAGGATCGCGGATATCGGAAATGACTATGACGGTCTGGACGATTCACGCGACTCCGATTTTTCATTATTCGGACTCAGCAGCAATTCGGGTGGCACGATAATGTACGAAGCCACAACAACCGAAGACTGCGAAGGAGAAGCTTCGGTAAGCAGCGCAGTAAGCAGTCCTTCGGCCGTTCCCGCTGACCTCGGCTTCACGGACATCCCCTGGAATACCGAGGGCTATAATTCCATTACCGAGGCAGGATTTGTGACCACCGGAACGAACAGATTCTCAACCTTCGGAGCGGATGTCGACACCGCATCCTATTCGAATTTCAGACGCACGGTCTACGAGGCTTACGAATGGAATGAAGACGATTATGGTTATGGCTACGGCGGGATGGACAGAAGCGCTCTCAGGATCGAGGAAATGATCAACTATTTCGAATATTCCTATCCCGAAGCTGAAGACGGAGAGAAATTCTCCGTTTCGCAGACCATAGTGCCCTGCCCCTGGAACGAGGATACTCTTCTGTACAGGGTGGGCGTAAGAGCCGAGACGATAGATATATCCGGAGGATCGAACATAGTATTCCTCGTGGACACTTCGGGATCGATGTTCTGGAATAACGGTCTTCCGCTTGCACAGAAAGCACTCAAGACCCTTCAGGAAAGCCTTACAGAAAACGATACCGTCTCCATAGTCACATATGCAGGATCTTCGCAGGTCCTTGCAGAGGGGCTTAGCGGAGACATGCACCATGAGATCAGAAGAGCGATCAACTCTCTCGAAGCAGGCGGCGGAACGAACGGAGAAGGCGGAATAATCAGGGCATACGAGATTGCCGAGAAGTACTTCATAGAAGGCGGCAACAACCGCGTCATCCTCTGCACGGACGGCGACTTCAATCTCGGAACATCGTCCGAAGCAGGACTGATCGAACTGATCGAAGAAAAGAAAGAAACAGGAGTATTCCTCTCCTGCCTTGGCTTTGGTACCGGCAATTACATGGACGACAAGATGGAAGCACTTGCCGATCACGGAAACGGCAACTATTTCTACATCGACTGCACGGAAGAAGCAGAAAAAGCGCTCAGAAACGAGATATGGTCAACTCTTTATACCGTGGCAAAAGATACCAAATTCCAGGTAGAATTCAATCCCGAGACCGTTGCCGCATACAGGATAATCGGCTACGAAAACCGTCAGATGAGTGCCGAGGACTTCTCCGACGATGAAAAAGACGGAGGTGAAGTAGGATCCGGCCAGACCGTGACGATACTCTATGAGATAGTTCCGGTGGGGTCCGATTTCGGCGTTCCTTCCGTAGAGTCCAGATACGGAAACAGTGATGAAACTTCCATCACAGGTTCGGATGAATTCTGCGTGCTCAACATAAGATACAAAGAGCCCGACGGTGACACCAGCGAGCTCCGCACATATCCGGTGACTGCCGACATGCTGACAGAGAAAATGGACCGTGACACCTCATGGGCTGCAGGAGTCGCACAGGTAGGAATGCTTTACAGAGGGTCAGAATATGCCGGAACTTCGGATTATGACGATATCATCGACAGGCTTTCAGAAGATCCGGCAGTCATGGAAGACGATCTGAAGGCACAGTTCCTTTACATCGTGGGAATGCTTGAAGACATGGATTAAGGGTCAAAAAAGTGAACGGAGGAACCGTCCCTCCGTTCACTTTCGTTTATATGCCGTATTTATCCAGGATACTGTCGCGGGGCTTATAATCCCCCAATAATTCGTCGGCCATCAAGATCAGTTCGTTATAGCCTGTCCATTCGGCAAGACGGAAAGCCCCATCAACATCACCGATTATAAGGCAGCCGTCCCCATCTCCTGCATACATCCCCATATCGCAGATAATCTTGAAATCATTATCCAGAACATACGAAGTTTCATCACATACGAGAATATAACTCTTTGTAATTTCGGAATACTTAAGGGAAAGTATATATCTGTCGAGATCATACGAAGCTATGCATTCATATGTACCGGCATCCAGTATCTTGACCGTATGATTCGAATAGCTGGCAGCGATGTATTCTCCATCTTCGGAATAAACAGCCTGATCAAGCAACAAACTGTTAAAGTCCGGATCTTCTTCAAGGTCGAATGTAGCATCTTCCCCAAACAATTCGTCATAATCCGCGTCGAAGTATTCTCCGTCATCCGTTATCACATTAGCATGATAAGCGGAGACATAGTCCGCTCTCTCAAAATGAATATAATAAGAGCCCCTGCTGAATTCTATCCGGGCTATCTTTCCGCCCCCTTCCTTCGGAAGTATGGAGTCCGTCACCTCATATATCTGATCTTCATAAGATTTATATACTTTTCCCGAACTGTCTGCAAAGACCATTCCGTCAAAAGCATCTATCCCACAGGTAATCTCTCCGTAGGGGCTGAAAACAGTTATCTCTTTTCCGTTTTCGGATGAATATACTTCAAGTCCGGAAATTGTATATGCATACAGATATCCGTTGTTTTCCCACAGATCGTAAACCATGCCCCCATCCGTTTCAACGCAGAAGCGATCCGTTCCGCTGCCGGGTCTTGTTGCATGGATCATGCATTTGTCTTCACCGTTTTCTCCATACTCGGTTACGGCATAATACAGGTATTCATCTCCCAGGCAAAGAGGGACGTTGTAGTCACTTGATGCCTGTATGCTGTCTATAATGTCTCCCGTATATGCATCGGCAACAAGCAGATAATGATCCGAATAATTCGAAAAACTGCAGGCAATTTTCCCACCGTCAGAATCCGACTGAAATATTATCAGATCGGAAGACTTGTATTTATCCGCCACATCGATACTGAATAACACAGTTCCCGAATCGTCGACAGCCGTTACCTCTGCCCCGCCATATGCCAAAGCTGCATCTGCACCGATATCATAAAAAGAGCATCCGCCTTCAAGTTCGGTTATCAAAATATCCTCACTGTCATCTATGGAATAGAATCTGAGTTCTTCTCCGTTTGAATATAAAACCCCTTTTTCCCCGCAGATAATTCCTTCGGTGAAATACACCGAATCTTCGTTTTTAAACTCACGGATCAGTCTGCCCGATCTGTCAAAAAGCCTCATGCATAGCAGATCATTTACAAGTATGTATTCCCCGCTCTCTGACACGTAATAATCATAAACTTCCGAATCCATTTCATAGACATTTCCGGGAACATAATCCGCAGAACCTCCGTATACTCCCATATAGGTGTAAAGTTCTCTGAGCGCGTTCGCATTATATTCCTCGGAGTCGTCTCCCGGAAGAACGCTTCTGAGCGCGTATATCGCATCCATCCTTCTTCCGCTTCCGTACAGTTCGGCCGCTCTATCCGCAATGGTATCCGCATATTTATCCTTTAGTTCCGAATATTGTGAAGAGATTATCCTGCTTTGCGTGCTGATCTTAATGAGCATTCCGGTCACTACTATGGCAAAGCAAAGCAGAAAGGCACCGGCAATGCCGAAAACCGTCATAAGTTTTCGCATTCTTGCTTCACGGTGTCTTTGTTTCAGATCATCATAATTGAGACCGAACATCGCCGCACAGAGTTTAAGTACTGTTATGTCAATGGCTTTTCTGATCTCTTTTTTATCTGAACCTCTTGTATCGGCCGCAAGCGGTTCTATATCTTTACGCTCAAATCGCTCATTCCCGTTTTCGTCCGTAACCTTTATCTGCTCATAGGTAAGGATCTCGGGAAATGACTCAATGGGCTCTCCTTCCGCCAGGACCATAAGAATATGATCTCTGGGATGGGATTCGAGAAATGTTTCTATTTCCTTTAGACACCATTTTGACTGGGGATATCTGGGAGAGCATATCGTAATAAGGTAATCGGAATTGTTCAGGGCATTGGTAATAGGATCCGACAGATTATCGGAAAGGGGAAGCTCATCCACATCACGGAATATTCTCTCTATACCCGTTTTTCCGTTTTTTACTTTTGACAGCACAGACTTAGGCAGCTTGAAACTCTCAAGCTTTTTATGCAGATTGGATGCAACAAAGCTGTCAAGTTCACTGTGCCTGTAACTTATGAATGCATCGTAATGTATATCCTTAGGTTCATTCATTTTATCTTCCCCAAATCATAAAAAACGGTATGGCCGTAAACATCTCTCAAATGATTATTATTCCGCCGTTTTTTCCACCTTTTCAACTTCAGCTATTGCACTCTTCTTCATGGCGATGAGGCAGCCTTTTTCCTCACTTCCGAATCTGACGATCACATCTTCGTCGGTTATGTCTACGAGCACACCATAAAAGTCACTGGTTGTCACCACCACGTCTCCGACTTTCATGTTTTTGAGCATTTCCTGACGTTTCTTCTGTTTCTTCGCCTGAGGAGCGATGCATAAAATGTAGAATACCGATATCACCAAGATAATGGAAATGATATAGGAAATACCCAGTCCTCCCGTTGCTCCGGCATCACCACTCAATAAAGCAAAAGACATATTCATTATTTATTCCTCCTATCAGAAAATCATATACAAAATGAAGCAATTACAAAGTATTATTTTCATTATACATCCCTGCATTATCTGCAAAATAGTGCTCTTTTGCATACGCAAAATGCTCATTGAACCGTCGTATCGCTTCTTTGCTGGTCGGATGTTTTGGTTCGTTCATATCGAAAGCATGATACATCCCATCATAAACATCAACTTCAGCTTCTATTCCTGCCGCTTTCAAATTTACAATATAGGTAAGAGTCTCACAATAAAACGGTTCTGCAGTGCAGACAAAGGTATATGCCGGCGGAAGACCGGAGTAATCTTTCTGTCTTGAGGGAGCTGCGTACGGAGAAACCTCCTTTTTGGCATCCTTTCTCAGATATACTGTCCATGCCTGATGATTTCTCTTTGTATTCCATACTTTCGAATGATTATCCCTTGAACTGTCCGTATCAAAATTATCGATCATCGGATACAAGGGCATCTGAAACGCTATATGCACTTCGTTCTTATCCCTTGCAAGCATGGATATGGCGGCAGTCATCCCGCCTCCGGCGCTTTCTCCTCCAACCATGATCTGATTCCGATCAATCCCCAATTCTTCCGCATGATCCTTTATATATAAAAGAGTGGCATAACAATCATTTAATGCTACCGGATACGGATGAAACAGAGACAGATGATAGCCCGGAGAAATCACTACAGCTCCATGGTTTCGCACCAGATCAGCCGCGCGTCCGATATAAGCCATCTCTTTAAATCCGGTCATATATCCGCCGCCATGGATCCACATAACTCCGGTTGTCTTTTGGGTGGTATTTTCAGGCGAAAGTATAAGCAGCGGTACTCTGCGCTTATTCACCTTTATCGATATTCGTCTGCTGACAATCCCTTTTGTACTAAAACTATACATATGAACAAAATGTTAAATGTGTCTTTTCCAGGTAATGCGTCTGTGATTTCATTGTTTTCTTTTATGGCGATATCATTCAGCACGTTGTCCTGATAGGCTTCTATGGCTAGTAATATCAATAGAACAGCAAAATTAATTCCTGCTGCAATCCATACAACAAAAGCTGCAATTCTAAAATGAAAGACATATAACAACAGGCCTGAAAATATCAGAATGCAAATCCATTTAAGCATTCTCGTCCCCGGCTCAAGCATATTAAGTTTATGCTTAAATCTTTTTTCTCCGCTCACTATTTATGTCCTTTGGACTGCGCAAAAAACGTAAAGTTATTATTTTTTCCTTCTAATGATCACCACACCTCCGTCATCAGCAAGAGCGAAATAATTGCCATCGCTGCTGAAGCCGCAGACATAGCACGGATAATTATCATAGATCAGATTTCTGTTGCCGGATTCATCAAGCAGATATATCTTCTGATATCTCAATTTCTTTCCGGATATTTCATGTTCACCGTAATATTCTATATCAACGCAATCTCCCCGCACGGTCTTGTGAGGCAGGGAACCACCCCAACAACTTGCAATCGGAATGACCTCATCCGGAAAATGATCACATACAGCAACATACTCTTTTTCATCAATATTAATCTCTGTTTCAGTCAGGCTCTTATCATCACAGTCAAATACCGTTTCCATTTGTGAAGATATTATGATCAGTTTGTTTGAATTTACTGTAGAAAAACCCATATATTCAAAACCGCCGACAGAGAAACTATCTGAGAATTCCCAACCGTTCAGCTTTTTGAGTGCTTCGCACATTTGAATATTGTTCAGCATTATATATGATCCTATTATTTTTCTGCCAAATATTTTACACCCAATGCATTAAGTTCTTCACGCATCTTCCGAACCTTTGCATCGGAGAATCTTCTGCCAATACAGTTTTCTACCATTACAACTTTCGCGCCGGTCTTTACTGCTCCTTTTGCTGTTGCTCCGACGCAGCCGCATTCATCCAGTCCGCAAATTGCTATTTCTTTGTAACCCTGATTTTTCATATATTCCCGAAACGGTTTTGCTGTATATGCGTCGGAATGATTCTTTTCGAAAACCAGATCGGAAACGGTTTCCAATCCATCATACAGTTCTGCCCCTTCGGTTCCTTTGATTGAAAATCCGACTCCCCACATGAGTTTCGGCAAGATATGCTTGATATATATTACATCATATCCTTTTTCATTATAAGAAACTATAAGGCGATTTATATCCCACACAAGCTTATCGGTATCATATGTAAACATCTTTTTTCTTTTGTCCCACAGGTAATCCTTCTGTATGTCGATTACAAGCAATGCTTTTCTGTCTGTCATCCTGATACCCTTGTCCCTTCATAAGCCACTGACTGAACGATCCGTATATCATATTCTATCATTTTTTTAAAAAGCTCAGTAAGTATGAACGCGAACATCTTCATGAAGCTAAGAGAACCTAAGTCCTCTAGTTCGACACATTGTGTGGATCGGGGTGATGGTCACCCCGATAATAAGAGCCCCTAATCACTCGGAAGAATGCTTCCTCGCGAAGGGGCTCTACGAAAAAAGACACGCCAAAGACATGATCTTTATGTATAAAAATGCTATCAATCGTACTCAAAAACACCTTGGATCACATCGGATACATTCCTAATATCCTCATATGCAAGAAGATCCACTCTATTGCATCCCCTTGCTTTAGGGTCAATAGCTTTTATCTGTTCACATATCACTGTTCCCGATTCACCCTTTTTCCCGCATATCGGAATATGTATAGGACCTGCCGGTACAGCGGGGAGTATCGGGCATACATGAAATATCCCGGTTGCCTTTATAAAAGCATTTTTACTGACTATAACAAAAAGCTGCTTTTTAAAGCCTGAAATTTTTATAATATCACCCTGATAAAACTCGTTCATAAAATCTCTCTCCCTGCCGGCTCGCCCCAATCAAAATCACAAACAGATATTTCGCCGTTATACTCTGCCAGCCTTTCTTCAAAAGATTTATGAACAAACTGCTTTCTAAGTACTATACTGTCGTTTTCTATTTCTATATCCAATACATCAGAAACCTTTAACTGCAATTTGTCCAAAATATCCTTAGGAATGCGTATTCCCTGGCTGTTACCCCATGACCTTATTGCTACCTGTTCCATGAAATCACCTCCTCAAATGTATATACATTATACAGTATATCTGTTATATCCGCAATCGCCGGTTGTTTTTATCGAGAAATATAAAAGCCTGAAACGCAGTATTTATCAGCATTTCAAGCTTTTAAGCAGCCCTCAGGGTGATGTTCGCCCCGATAAATTTTTCTTTTTTTGTATGGAGTTTTCCTTATTCTGCTTTAATATGATGACCTGTACAGCTTTATGATATCGTCCTTGGTCGTTTTCCTTGGATTTATCGCGATGTTTCCGCTCTTCATGGCATCTTCCGCCATTGCATCAA
>JAIKZQ010000025.1 GCA_024682075.1 Lachnospiraceae bacterium | reverse complement strand
GTCAATGAGAGTTTTCTCGATTACCGCTTCTAATTCTGCCATATCCGGTTAATCCTCCTTTGGAAACATATTCTGTAACATATACTTCTTGATTGATTTTAATGTGTCGCACTTACGCTGATGAAGGGTGATAAGGTTGTCGAGAGACTCAAAATATCCACCTATTTTGTCCTGTTCAGGCTTGGAAGGAAACATGAATTCAAGGTTTCCAAGCATCTTTCCAGATATCTCGGCAAAGGTAGATCCTGAAGCAACTCTTTCCGCTTTTGCCTTTATCATATCGGTCATGGAATATACAAAATAGGGATTGATATCATCATGTAAAACCATAGACTGAAATCCTTGGTTAGTGGCCGCTGGTGCTTGTAAAATAGCGGTATTTCCGATTCCGGCTCTGCTTGTAAAAAGCACAGTTTTGTGTGCCGGAAGTATTTTTGCGGAACTCTTTTCAAGACCAAGTTCTGTTATTTTTCGTTCGCTACTTTCAACATAAATCTGCTCTCCAATTTCTGCAGGAGCATACCAGTTTATGTCGCCATCCCAGTATTCAGGATTGCTTGTACTCGGAGTGCCACCTCCAACAACTTCAGCTACTTCTGAAACCTTACGCTGTACCCAATCGCCAGTAAATCTTTTAAATCTAATCTCAGGAACCGTAGCTCCGTCTCTCGGGAACATTTTCTGGAGCATTGATTTCTTCGTCTTAACAAGATTGTCATACTTACGCTGATGAAGGGTGATAAGGTTGTCTATGTTTTCAAAAAATGAAGCAATCATCTTTTGTTCCTGTAACGATGGGTACGAAATATCTATATTTCTCAACTTATCAAAATATAAATTCGTAACGCTTCCACCTTCAACTCTGATTGCAAATTCTTTTTGAAGCGTTGCATTAAACATAGTTGCGGAAAATAGCGGATCCTGATCTGTATTAAAGACAGAAATCATTTCACCAATTGCTACATCCTTTAAAGAAAGCCATGTACAGTGATTGTAGTCCATCGGATCTTCTCCGACTCGCGGTATTAAAACCTCAGTTCCTTTGCTAAATCGAAGCTTTTCGGGAGGCATATTTGTATATGAATATACCTTATCAATTTTCACCCCAAACTTCGTGTAAAGTTCTCCATATCTGATGCATGGGGTCGTAGCATCTTCTGTCACAGACCACTTCGGGCAACTATGACCATAATAGAAATCGCCCCACTCATCAAACTTACGCTGTTCCCAAGTTATTTATTTGAATATGAAACAATTTAGGCTTTTACTGATGAAGAGTGATAAGGTTGTCAAAGTGATCAAACGTCTCTGCTATTTTTCTTTGCTCATCCAATGAAGGCAATGACATTTTGCATTCGCATAGCTTGTCATAATAAAAATATAATCGAACGCTTCCTTCTTGAAGACGTTCTATCCACTTTGAAAATAAGTCTGATTTGAACCAGTGCCACAAGAATCTATCATCTATATAATCAGCAGTTTGAAAAACCTCATAAAGCGAGCTTACAATAACGCTTTCATCACCCTCATAATATCCAATTGAACCAACATTAATTCTTGCTGGATTATATGCAAACGACATTGGAGGCACAATATTATATGCTTTTCTGTCCGTATCTTTCATGTATCCGAAATCGTCATGAGCTTCGTTTTGACGGATGAAACCATTTTCTTTTGTAATAGCGTAGGGTTCCAGATCAAGATCTTCGGAATTGCGTTTTCCGGCATTCCATGTAAAATCCGAAAACTTACGCTTTTCCCAAGAATGAGTAATATTGTGATATTATTGTAATGGAATACGTTCATTTGAAATTCTGGTAATTTAACTAATTGCTTCATCCGACGCAAGGTCACGTTATGGGATATGAATACAGAGAAGTAATTTGTTCATACTGCGAGCATAGATTTATGGCTCGCGTGGATCAGCACGGGCTTGTAATTGGTAACGGTTTTTATGACAGAGAAACCGGGAATGATGTCCGAACTGTGCTTTGCCCTATGTGTAATAAGTTCAGCTATGCAGTAGGAGGGATATTGGAAAGTGTCCCGGAGGATGATGAACGCATCGCATTAAAGAGTGATAACTGATTGGATAGAAATAGGAGTAATACATGTCCGGAAAAAAGATCAAAAAACTTGCCGTGATCATCCCCGGCATAGGATATAACAAGGATAAGCCTCTTCTGTATTATTCCTCGAAGTGTTTAAGGCAGATGGGATACGAGATCGTAAATGTCGAATTCCATGACATGCCACAGAACATCCTTGAGGATGATGCGAAGAAAAAGCTTGCAGTAAAACTTGCCATACAGCAGACCGCTGAGCAGCTCTCGAACCTTAAGATGAACGGATATGATGACATCATATTCGTGGGAAAGAGTCTTGGCACGATAGCCTCGGCTCAGTATGTGTCGGAGAACAGGCTGAATGCAAGACAGATCTGGCTTACACCGGTCGAGAAGACTTTTTCTTTTCCTTCCGAAAATGTCCTGGCCTTTATCGGTGATTCGGATCCGTGGTCCGATCTTGCGAAGGTCAGGAAAAAAGCTAAGAGTCTGAAGGTACATCTGATCACCATAGACGGGGGATATAACCATTCTCTGGAATGCGGATCCGTAAAGAGTGACCTGATGATCATGGCTTACGTGATCTCCGTGATAGAGACATTCGTAAAAGGCGAACTTAAAGAGGACAGAGCATGAAAAAAACATCGGTCAAAGTGATATTCGGAGTGCTGGCGATCGTTTTTGTCGCCATAATGGCAGGCGTGTTCGCGCTGCGATATGCAATAAGCCGTTTTGATCTGTTCAGCACCCGGACATCCGTTTCCGGTGAGAGCATCAGCTCGGGCTTCATGGATATCGGCATCCTGAATACGGAAGAGTATTATTTCACTCATGTTGAAAAGTATGAAAATGCCAGGGAACTCTTCGGACAT
This sequence comes from Lachnospiraceae bacterium, assembly GCA_024682075.1. Classification (GTDB taxonomy): domain Bacteria; phylum Bacillota; class Clostridia; order Lachnospirales; family Lachnospiraceae; genus AC2028. The sequence goes on along the minus strand of JAIKZQ010000025.1, from coordinate 18,097 downwards.
GAGATACCCTTTACGGAATCCAGCTTTATCTTCATATACGACGGATGCATAAGCGCGGGAATGGATTTTTCCGAGATCATAGTTGATGTAAATGACCGTAAAAAGACCATAACGCTGACACTTCCGGATGTTTATATCACGAGCTTTGAGATAGACACTAACAGTTTTCAGCTGCTCGATGAAGATAACAGCCTGCTGAATCCGCTCTCTGTAGAATCGCTTGCTGATTCCATTTCCGAGATGGAAGAGGCAGAGAAGGAGAAGGCCATAGAAAAGGGCATTCTGAACAGGGCTCAGGAAAATGCGGAGCTGCTCGTCCGAAACTTCATGAACGGGCTTTATGAGGATTCGGGATATACGCTGGTGATACAGCATAAATAGATTTGCAGAGGCAACATGAAATGAAGTCAGCGTATTGCTTCTCATGTGGACGCCGGCGCTTGTAGCGATCGTAGCCGGAAATATCACTATCGTCTGTGTCTGGATCATCGCAATAGTGCTGCTGTTTCTTCTTAAGAGAAAACAGGCAGAGACAACCTAAGATCAAAAAAACACGGTACGGATTGATCCGTACCGTGTTTTGGATTGATTCTCTGAAAATGCTCCCGGATCATTTGCCGTCCTGTGCCTTGATCCTTCTTTCAAACACAAGTATGGTCTGACCTATGGGAGCTCCGTCGCTGATTTTGTCTATGACTACCGAATGAAGTTTCCATCCTGATGTCGCATTTTGTGCAAGGACGTGTCGCAGCATGTCGGTATCCGTGCCGCCTGATGCTTTGTCTATCACGACCTGAACATCATATTCGTATGCGGCATTTTTTTCGATGATGATCTGCTTTTGGCGCTCGATCTCTTTTCTTCTTTCTTCGTCTCTTCGCCGCTGTTCCTCTTCCCTGAGCCGTTTCTCTTCCTGAAGCTCGTATTCTGTTTTTTCACGAACCGGCTTTTCTAAAGCGATAGCCTGCTCAGCCTGTTTTTCTTTGAACTCCGGTATGGAGTCGGTGTATGTATCGATTATGGACTGTATCCTATCGCGCACCGTCTTCCTGGCTATGTACTGCATTCTTTCGCTCAGATACTGAATGCTTCCCGTGCAGGCGTCGCTGCGTCTGCCTTTGTTCATGTATAGGAGATTCAGTCTCATCATGCATTTTTCACAGCATTTTGCGGGATCTCCCGGAACGAAGGTCTTGATTCCTTCTTTTTCACGGCATATGACACATTTGCTGTCTGTTGCGGACAGCCTGTCCAATGCTTCATTGCATTCTGCAATCTTGTCTGTCGAATCTTTATAGTCAGTGATCTGCCCGAACATGGAGATCAGCTTGAGGTAGTCTTCATAATACTTTGCCGTCTCCTTGATCTTGATGGCGGAAGAGTATATCATTTCCTTGTGGCTTATGAGCTTGCCGTTTTCGCACCTTTCCACGAACTCGTCTATACCGTCATGGTATGAGATTATCTGTGCTCTTTCAATGAGCGTCTCGAAATCTTTTTCCGTAACGGCTTTTTCAAAATCCTCTTCCAGGGAAGCGACAATTCCTAAAATGACGTCATTGTCATATTTTTCAAGTTCTTTTTTCAGATTTCCGTCAGCGAATTTAAGAGCACGGACGAAGTGCTCGTTGTGAGTAAAAGGTTTGGTCTGTTTTGAAAGATCCTCACGCCTCCTTATGCCGTATTCGAGCATGAGCTTTCCGACATAAGCCTCGGCACATTCGGGCTGGAGATCGAGAGCTTTCTCAAAATAGGTGGAAGCGGAATTCCAGTCACCGTCTTCAAGCAGGAATGTTGCTCTCTTCAGTGCTTGTTCTACACCGGTTCCTTCATTGATCTTGTTATATATGACGGTTTCGGGAACGTTCACGGAAACGGACGGTTTGTTATCCTTATCGGCATTTACGACTTTCTTAATGCCGTGGATAAGGTCGTTCATGAATCCGATCTTGGCCATGTCCTGGGCCTGGAGGAAGGAGAATTCTTCCGGAAGGTCGTATGCGTCCATGTCCCTGTATGCAGGGATCAGTATTTTCTTCGGGTCACTTTTGATGATCTTAAGGTATCGGCTCCACTCATTCTTTACCCAGGGGGCGTTGAAGTATTCGGGCCTTGTTCCGAGAACGATCATCACCTTGGCAGAATTGAGCGCCGCAAATATATAGGGCTCATATGCCTGCCCCAGTTTGTCTTCGAGGGTGATCGCTGCGAAAAACACTTTGAAACCTTCTCTGGTGAGCTGATGATATATGTCGTTGGCGATAACGGAATCCTTGGTGCGAGCTCCTTCCGAATCGGATTCTTTGTAGCAGATGAATACGTCAAAGGGCTCTTCCTTGCGGGATATCTCGAGGATGCCTTTCTGAATGTCGTCTATCGTCTTTGCTTCCGATTCAAAGATGCTTTTCTGCGACAGGGTTGCACATTTTAAAGCTTCCTTGTAATCTTCGTCGGCGAAGATGGAAGTGTGCTGCGATCTGTTGATGGTGGGGACTCTTTTTCGTGTCGAGGGATCCTCCACGTATTCGATGCCGTATCTGCACAGTACGATGGACCAGTATGCCTCGGCGTCAGTCCTGTCCTCGTTGAGGATCTGCTCGTACATATTCATGGCCTTGTCAAATTCGCTGTTCCTGCGGAAATGATTGGCTCTTTCGTACATGGTAACCCTGCGTTCGTCGGTGAATTTGGGCAAAGTCTGGTTGGTGCCGCAGCTTTCACACTCGCAGATCTCCATTCCGGGTGTGACTGTAAGATTTGCGCCGCACATTTTGCATCTGAATACTGTCATTTTTTTCCTCCGGATATTGTTTTATGGGACGGAATATGCCCGACAGATAAATAATACTTTATTAAAATGCATAATTCCATATAACCCTTTTAAGTTGCTTATATTAGGAAAAAATCATATAATATCTATAATTATGGGTAAATTTATACTTTTTTATCCATGCTGCATAAATTGTTTCTTATTTCTTCGAATGAGGGAAAGGTGGCATATGAGCAGGAAATACAAATATCCGATAATTGTGCGTCTCGAGGATATCTGTCCCACCATGGACAGGGAGAAGTTCGATATATTCAGGAAGTTCTTCGATGAGATGGGCATCAAGCCCCTTCTGTGCGTGGTTCCCGAAAACAGGGATCCCAAACTCGTAAAGAGTACCGTCGACAGGGACTTCTGGGCACTTATAAGAGAACTCAAGGCTGAAGGCTGGGGCATTGCGATGCACGGAACCCATCACCTTGCCACGGGCAAGAGCATGGGCATCATTTCCGGAGATGTTCCCACCGAATATGCCGGAATGAGTTTTGACGGACAGCTCAAGAAGCTCAGAGAAGGCAAGCACATCATGGCTCAGAACGGCTGTGACACCGAAGTCTTCGCGGCTCCCAATCATTCTTATGACCGTGACACGTTAAGGGCCTGCAAGAAGCTCGGACTCAACTATGTATCCGACGGCATGAGCAAGAATCCTTACATGCTCGAGGGCGTCAAGTGCATTCCTGCCACTCCTTTCTGGAAGAGACGCTCGAGAGGCGTTCTCACCATGTGCATCTATACGAGCAATGAGAACCTTGACGGAAGAGAGACGATCTTTGATTTCCTCAGGACGAATCTCTATCACGTCATAAGCTTTGAAGAGGCTACCCAGCTGAAGACTTCGAATTATTTCATCTCACGTCTTCAGGAAAAGAAGAATTTTGCAAAGTACGTCCGTCTTAAGAACGCTGCCAGGAGAAAGATGGAGCAGTGATCTGAAAGACGAAGCATCATCATGAATCCTCAGGAGGATCATTTAATGGAATTACCTGCATTACTTGGCGGAACCCCTGTCAGGGAAGACAAAATCTACTATGGAAGACAGTGGGTTACCGATGAGGACATAGAAGCTGTCAGAAAAGTCCTTGAAGGACCCTATATCACCTGCGGCCCGAAGGTTCAGGAAGCCGAGAGAGTACTGGAAAGCTACACCGGAGCAAAGCATGCCGTTGTGGTCAACAGCGGTACCAGCGCTCTTCACTGTGCGTGCATCGCTGCGGGGATAGGCGAGGGCGATGAGGTCATCACCACACCGCTTACTTTTGCTGCATCGGCAAACTGTGCGCTTTACTGCGGAGCAAAGCCTGTTTTTGCAGACATCGATCCCGAGACTTATAACATCGATCCCGAGAGCATCAGAGCTCATATCACCCCGAAGACCAAGGCTGTCATTGCGGTCGACTTTACCGGTCAGGTTGTGAAGGTCAGGGAGATCAGACAGATCTGTGATGAGCACGGTCTTGTTTTCATCGAAGATGCGGCGCATTCGATCGGTTCCGCATACGACGGAGTCAAGGTCGGAAATCTCGCCGACATGACCTGTTTTTCTTTCCACCCGGTCAAGACCGTTACCGCGGGAGAAGGCGGTGCGATCCTTACAAACAATGAAGAATACTATGAGAAGCTCGTGCTGGCTCATACTCACGGCATCACTCATGATGAGTCACAGATGGAGGGAGCTCCCCACGAAGGCATCTGGTATTATGAGCAGATCTCGCTCGGATACAATTACAGGATGACCGATTTTCAGGCGGCACTCCTTATCAGCCAGATGGGCAGGATCGATGAGTTCGTCGCAAAGCGCAAGGAGATCGTTGCCAGATACGATGAAGAGTTTTCGAAGATACCCGGGATCATCGTTCAGAAGAATATTCCTGAATCGGATACATCAAGGCATCTCTACATCATCCGTCTTGACCTTGACAAACTGAAGTGCACGAGAAGGGAATTCTTCGATGCGATGAGCGCGGAGAATGTCCAGTGCCAGGTTCATTATGTTCCCGTATACTGGTTCCCTTATTACGAGCACATGGGCTATGAAAAGGGCCTGTGCCCCAATGCCGAGGAAGTCTACAAGGGCATCATGAGCATTCCTCTTTATCCCAGGATGACGGAGAAGGACATCGAGGATACCATACACGCAGTCAGGAAGCTGGCTGAGTATTACGCAAAATAATCATCACTCACCGGAGTCAGACATGAAGAAAGCACTCATTACAGGAATCACGGGACAGGACGGAAGCTATCTGTCGGAATTTCTCCTTGAGAAGGGATATGAGATCCACGGCGTGATCAGAAGATCCTCCACGGAATACAGGGAGCGCATTGCTCATCTGGAGGGCCGTCCTGATTTTTTCCTTCATTACGGTGACCTCTCGGATTCGCTCAGCCTTGTTAAGATAATCGGCGAGGTGAAGCCCGATGAGATATACAATCTCGCTGCCCAGAGCCATGTCCAGGTATCGTTTGATGTTCCCGAGTTTACCGCAGACGTTGATGCGACCGGAGTGCTCAGGGTGCTGGAGGCCGTGCGCGTAGCGGGACTTGAGAAGACCTGCCGGATTTATCAGGCTTCCACTTCGGAACTCTATGGCAAGGTCGAGGAAGTGCCGCAGAGTGAGACGACTCCTTTCCATCCTTATTCACCTTATGCCGTTGCCAAGCAGTACGGCTTCTGGATCGTTAAGGAATACCGGGAGGCTTACGGGATGTTCGCATGCTCGGGCATTCTTTTCAATCATGAATCACCGCGCAGAGGCGAGATTTTCGTGACGCGCAAGATAACCCTTGCCGCAGCCAGGATAGCAGCCGGTCTTCAGGACAAGCTTTACCTGGGGAACCTGTCATCACTTCGCGACTGGGGATATGCAGGGGATTATGTGAAGTGCATGTATCTGATGCTTCAAAACGATGTCCCCGATGATTATGTGATAGCTACCGGAGTGCAGCACTCCGTAAGGGAATTCTGCAGCCTGGCTTTTCACCATGCGGGCATTGAGCTTGAGTTTAAGGGTGAGGGTGCAGACGAAAAGGGTTACGACAAGGCCTCGGGCAGGGTGCTCGTGGAAGTGAGCCCTGATTTCTTCAGGCCGACCGATGTCGTGAATCTTCTCGGAGATCCTTCCAAGGCTAAAAAGGAGCTTGGCTGGAATCCTTCCGAGACTTCATTTGAGGAACTCGTTAAGATGATGATGGAAGCTGACATGAAGAAGGTTTCATCAGAGGCGAAAAACGTATAATGAATATAGTATTGCTTTCCGGCGGCTCGGGCAGAAGGCTCTGGCCGCTTTCCAATGAGGTAAGGAGCAAACAGTTCATAAGGCTGTTCAGGTCTCCGGACGGTGAAGCCGAATCGATGGTCCAGAGGGTGTATCGTCAGATCACATCCCAGGCACCCGATGCGGACGTCACGATCGCTGCATCCAAGCAGCAGCTGTCGTCGATCAGAAACCAGCTCGGAGACAGTGTCAGCATTTCGCCGGAGCCCTGCAGGAGGGATACTTTTCCCGCGATAGTCTTATCCGTTTCTTATCTCGTTGATAAAAAAGGAATATCACCGGATGACCCTGTGATCATCTGCCCGGTCGACCCTTATGTTGACGATGAGTATTTCAGGTCGCTTGTAAGGCTCGAGGAGATGGTGAGGACGGGAGATGACGGAATATGTCTTCTCGGAACCGAGCCTTCTTTCCCTACAGCTAAATACGGTTATATCATTCCGGAGGATAAGTCCGATGTAAGCCGCGTGAAGAGATTCAAGGAAAAGCCCTCCGAGTCCGAGGCAGAAAAGCTCATCAAAGAGGGAGCACTGTGGAATGCCGGAGTATTCGCATTCAGGGCAGGCAAGGTGCTTGACATTGCGAGGAATACACTCGGTTATGATGGGTATGATGAATTCCTTGACAGGTACGAATTGCTTGAGAGCATCAGCTTCGATTATGCGGTTCTCGAAAAAGAATCCGACATCAGGGTGCTGAGATTTTCGGGTGAATGGAAGGACGTCGGAACGTGGAATACACTGGCGGAGACGATGGACAGGGCGTCATTCGGCAACGTGATCTTCGGCGGAGACTGTGAGGATACATCCGCAATCAATGATCTCGACATTCCTCTCATATGCATGGGACTTAAGAATGTGGTTGTGGCTGCCGGACCTGACGGTATCCTTGTTTCTGACAAGCATCAGTCGAGCTATATCAAGCCGATAGTGGATGAGATTGCAGGACAGATCAAGTATTCCGAGAAGAGCTGGGGATCGTTCAAGGTGCTGGATTCATCACCCACGAGCCTCACGATCAAGGTGACACTCCTTCCGGGACATCATATGTACTATCATTCCCATGAAAGAAGGGATGAGGTCTGGACCGTGACCGAAGGCGAAGGCGTTGCGATAGTGGATGGAGTAAAGCGTGAGATCTCTGACGGTGACATCATAAAACTCCCGGCAGGAAGCAGGCACACAGTCTATGCCAGGACCAGACTTGAGATCATAGAGGTCCAGAACGGCGATGACATCAGCGTGAGCGATAAGATTAAATACGAATATGATTTTGACAAAATCTAAGGGCCGTTTATCGGCCGACGAAAGATCAGACATAAAATACTATATTCCACTGGCTCTTTCATTTCTGCTCCTTCTGGTGCTCAACATAGCATGGGGGCAGAACTGGATTGATTCGGACATGTCCGCGGAGATGGTCTTTTCCGACCTTCTCGGAGATACCGGCCATTATATAGCTTCTCCCGAGTGGTATTATTCCACCGAGTTCCGCATTGCCTACACGCAGCTTTTGTTTGTTCCGCTCCTTAAGCTGATCGGAAGCTGGGCTGCCGTCCGTGTGATCACCAATGTGTTTTTCTATGCATTTCTGGTATTGTCATTTATCTTCATGATGTACGGATATGAAAGGAAGCATGTGCTTCTTGCATCATCCGTGCTTCTGCTTCCGTTTTCGGAGACCATAGCACAGCATATGCAGCTGGGCAATACATATATGCCTCACATGATACTCATGTTTCTGTGCGTGGGACTTGCAAGGCGTATAGACATGGGCGATCATTCACGCAACGTAAAGCTCGTGTGGTGCCTGCTCCTTGCCGTGCTCAGTCTTATCTGCGGTGCCTCGGGCGTGAGATACTTCATGATGATCTATGCACCCCTCATACTGTGCGGCATCTGGAGAATGTACAAGGTATGCGGCATCAGTGAAGGCGGTCTTGCAAGGTGGAGGGCGAACAGCAGGCTTTTCTGGATAGCTGTTGCATCCTCCGCAGCGGCTCTTGTCGGATATGTCTACAACACGGTCTACATCAGGTCCTATTATGTATTCACGACCTATGAGTCTGTTTCTTTTGTTCCCATCAATAACGGCATCTGGTATGAGAGAGTATCTTCGGTCATAGGCTGTCTTCTTGAGATATTCGGATATATTCCCGGAGGAAGCGTTCTTTCACTCAGGGGTGTTGTCACCATGGCAGCATTCGTAATGATCTTTCTGATGTTCTACATGGTAAGGCGTACATATATGGATGTGTCGCAGGGGTCCGGTGCCTTGGGCGGAACTGATGCCTATACTTCGGAAGACTTGTCCGACATGTTCTTCGTGCATTTCTTTGCAAGCGGATTTGCGGTTATGACATTCTTCCTTGCATTTACCAACACGACTCTGACTCCGAGGTATTTCTCTTCATGCATTTACATGGCGCTTCCGGTACTTGTCATATGGATGATGCGTGAGAATGAAACCGCGATCAGACAGCTCTATCTGTTAGCACTCGCTGCATGCCTTGCATTAAGTGTTCTGAAGATCTCCTATTCTCTTGCTGTCAATGACAAGAATGAGGCTCGCAGGGAAGTTGCGGATTATCTTGTATCGAACGGTTATGTGCGCGGCTATACGCTTTATGATGATTCCAATGTCCTTGTGGAACTTTCCGACGGACAGTTGCAGGTCGGAGCTCTGAACGGTGACCTCGGAGGATTCTTCTACTGGTCTACACCGCAGAGATTCTATGAAGACGATAAGATATGGCCGGGCGATTTTGTTGTTCTTCCCGAAGGGACGAATATTAATGGACATCTCGGAGTTACATTCGTATCAACCGTATGCGGATATGACATCTATGTCTGCAAATGACAGATCATAAGATCATGAAAGAAAAAGATCTTAAAATAAATATTCTGATCGCTTTATCGGTTATCATCGTCCTTGCTTTCGATGTCTTTTTCGTGTCCCAAAAGGAAGGCTATCACATGGACGAGATCTTAAGCTATGAGCTTTCCAATTCCGAATTCACTCCCTGGATAACACCGACACAGCCCGAGGGCAGGCTTGAGAAGTATTACAGGAATGAGATCTATGACAAGAACTTCGGAAAGCTTCTTTCTAATCTCTTCGGTCAGATAGGAGATATTCTTTCAAGAAGATCAGCGTCGACAGCGGCTTCCTACACGGCGGATGTGTATGATTCGCCCCAGTGGATGAGCTCGGCCGAGATGCTTGAGTATGTTACCTATTACAGCACGGATTCCGTTCCGGCTCTTTCCGCGTATTACAACTCCACGACGGATAATCATCCGCCTCTGTATTTCATGCTGCTGAATATCTTCTCGGCAGTCTATTCCATCTTTGCATCGGGAAGACTTTCCGTCTGGCCCGGATGTTTTCTCAATATGATATTCATGGCGGGATCGCTTGTCCTGATCAATCTGTTTTTCAGGGACATCGTTCACAAGAAATACCTCGGTCCTCTGGCGGCGCTTTTCTACGGTCTTTCACCCGCGGGCATCAATACCGTGACGCTGATCAGGATGTACTCGATGACGGCTTTCTGGTGTCTTGCTTTTACGTATATCCTCTTAAGGAAGCTGGAGGATGGTGAGGATTTTAAGAAAAAGAACAAACTGCTTATTCTGGTTACCGTTCTCGGATTTTTGACACAGTATTTTGTCTGCATATACTATTTCTTCCTGCTTGTGGGAGTCTGCATCTATCTGTTCAGAAAGGGGCAGAAGAAGACGGTTCTGTATCTTACAAGGAGCATGCTCATTTCTGCCGTCTGGGGCGTGGGCTTATATCCCTTCGTGTTCCATGATCTTTTCGGAACCCGTATCGGCGATTCGGTCAGGGAGAGCCTTACGAATGCCAGCGGTTTTGCGGGCAAGCTGATGACCTTTACGTGTATTCTTTTTGAGGAGACCGCATGGTCCGTTCCCGCAGCCATGGCGATGCTGGTCCTTGTTATCATAGGCAGCGTTTTTTCCGTCAGGACAAAGAGGCTTAAGGCATATGCTCCGATGCTGTGCCTGGCACTGCTTGCGTATCTGCTGGTCGTCAGCAAGATAGCGCCTTATACCGTAGACCGTTATCTGATGCCGGTTTTCCCCATAGTCAGCATTTGCTTTACCATGGGAGTGGCATTTACGATCATTATCCTGGGCGAGACATTCTTTAAGAGTGATTCTCTCAAGGCCGGAGTTTTCAGGATGAGCTGGGGTGCATGCTGCATCATGTGCATCGGTTTTGTCTTCATCACCAGGTCCGATTACCTGTTTGAGGGGTATGGATCGCAGGTCAGGCTTTCGGAGAAGTACTCATCATACGATGCGCTTGTCGTGTATGACGGAACGGGTTTTTACAGGAATGTGCCCGAACTGATCAATTACAAAGACTGTCTGCTGCTCAAGGAAGATGAGCTTGGCGTATACTATGAGAGGCTTGCATCATGTGACAAACTGATCGTAATAGAAGGCATTGGCGTCAGCCGTGAGAACGTCTTGGGCGTGCTGGGCGAGACCTACGGGTATTCCTCGGTGACCGTGCTCATGGAAGACGGAGCGCACGGCGACAGGGTGTGCCTCCTTTCAAAATAATGCATTTTGGTGTATAATTAGTATTTGGCAATTTGCGAAAAATGCTTGAATGTCCCATACACGCGTACGGAGATAATCGAATGGAAACTATCTATTCATCGCTTAAGGTAAATAATGAATATGAGCTCTGCAATGTCTATTCGGAGGAGGCTAAGTCCCTTTTGGAACAGGCACTTCTGAAGGCAAGGATCTCATATTACATAAGCTTTCCGAGGAAGAGACTTTTTGACCGTCATAAGTTCAATTGCATTTTCTGTGTCAATGAGAACAACCTCGGTGAGGCAGAAGATATCGTATATGACATTTTCGGGGAGGATGATCCCGAGATACACATGATATCCCAGAAGAATCCCGTGGATTACCTGTAACGGTCCGGGACATGTGCTCTATGGAGAAATAAGATGGATTACAGCAGAAACGGCGTTATACAGAGAAGGCGTCAGTTAAATTCATACGGAGGCAAGATCGTAAGGAAGATAATCCTGTTATTCCTGAAGATCACCATTGCGGCTTTTATCGGATGCGGAGTATGTCTTGCGGCAGGCGGCATAGGCCTGTTCAAGTCGGTACTTGCGGGAACTCCCGTGATCCACATATCCGACATCATCGCCAACGGCCAGGCTACCATAGTATATGATGCCATGGGCAATGAGTTCGATCACTATGTAGGAAGAGATGCCAACCGTATCGAGGTGACCTGGGACGGCATTCCCCAGCAGCTCGGACTTGCATTCGTTGCCTGTGAGGATGAGAGATTCTTCGAGCACAACGGAGTCGACTATAAGGGCATGGTGCGTGCGCTCTATCAGTGGGCACGTTCTCACGGAGACGAGACTCAGGGTGCATCGACCATAACCCAGCAGCTTCTCAAGAATACCGTCTTCACCAGCTGGACCGAGGAAGGCGACAACATCATCAAGAAGATCAAGCGTAAGATCCAGGAGCAGTATCTTGCTATCGAGGTCACCAAGTCGACCACGAAGGAAGAAGTGCTCTTAAGATACCTGAATGCGATCAACATGGGACAGAACACCTTAGGTGTCGAATCCGCATCACAGAGGTATTTCGGAAGGTCCGCGATTGACCTGAACCTGTCCGAGTGTGCGGTACTTGCTGCCATCACGCAGAACCCTTCATATTACAACCCGATCTCGCATCCCGAGAATAATGTCAAGCGCCGCAAGACCTGTCTCGACAAGATGCTCGAACTTGGATTCATTTCCCAGGAAGAGTACGACGAGGCCATTGCCGATACCGCGGATGTATATGACAGGATCCAGTATCACAATACTTCGATCGCAGAGAACAATACCCAGGAGGGTAACTATTTTTCCGACTCTCTTTATAATGATGTGCTCTATGATCTGGTCCATGTCGCAGGATATGACAGGTCTCAGGCAGAGCATATGCTCACCAGCGGCGGACTCAGGATCTATTCGACCATGGATCCCTACATCCAGCAGATCGTTGATGAGGAATTTGCCAACCCCGACAATTTCAAGTTCACTGACAGATGGTCACTTGATTATGCACTGACCATTTTCGACGAAAACGGCGAGGCTCATAATTTCTCCAAGGAGAATATGGCCACCTGGTTCAAGAATAAGTACGGATACAGCAAGTACAAGCTTCTGTATACTTCCCAGGAGAACGCACAGGCTGCCATTGATGAGTTCAGGGCAGGATGCTTTGAGGAACTGGGACTTGTAGAGACCGGGGACAATTTCCAGGAGAGCATTACTTTCACCATCCAGCCTCAGATGTCGATGGTCATCGAGAACCAGGCTACCGGTGCAATAGTGGCAATCGCGGGAGGCCGCGGTGTCAAGGAAGGAAGAAGAACGCTTAACCGTGCAACGGGCTCTAGCCGTTCTCCCGGTTCGGTCTTCAAGGTGCTCGCATCCGTCGGCCCCGGAATCGACACCGGAATGGTCACGCTTGCAACAACTTATGCGGATGCTCCTTTCAATTACACGAGCGGAACACCCGTGCAGAATACATCCAGAAGCTGCAGCTTCAGGAATCTGTCTCTCAGATACTGTATCGCATATTCGATGAACATCGTTGCGGTCAAGAACCTGACCTACATCGGACCCGAGACCGGATTTTCTTATCTTCAGGATCTTGGTTTCTCAACTCTGACAGCGGGCAGGGAGATCAACGGACAGGTATATTCCGACATAACCCAGTCACTAGCACTCGGCGGACTTACCTACGGTGTCACCAATGAGGATGTCACAGGAGCGTATGCCTGCATTGCAAACGGCGGAACATATATCAAGCCCCATCTGTATACCACCGTTACCGATTCTTACGGAAACATCATCCTTGACAATACCGCGCCCAGAACAAGACAGGTGTTCAAGGAGACCACGGCATGGCTTCTCATCAGCGCGATGAGGGACTGCGTCAACTATGGAACAGGTACCAGAGTTCGTTTTCCGAATATGGACATTGCCGGCAAGACCGGAACAACCTCGGACGGATGGGATCACTGGTTCGTGGGAATGACCCCTTACTACACTGCAGGTGTCTGGACCGGATATGATGACAATACCGAGCAGACCTGGGACGAGATGCATACTTCCGAGCAGCTCTGGCACGCGATAATGAGCAGGGTTCACGAGGGTCTGGATTACAAGGAATTCTATATGCCCGAGGGCCTGGTGCAGGTTGCAGTCTGTGCCGAATCCGGACTTCTTCCCAGAGAAGGACTTTGCGACGGATGTGTCATAACGGAATGGTTTGCCGAAGGCACCGAGCCTCAGTATGAATGTGACCTTCACTATGCCGGACGCATCTGTGCATATGACGGCAAGATTGCCTGCCCGAACTGTCCGTTCGCTTATGAAGGAGTGGTTCTTCTTCCCAAGGTTGACGGATACAATCCCGAGCTGATGATGGGTGATCCTTCACTCATGGGAGGTAACACGGTCATCATTGACAACGGTGACGGAACACAGCTCATTACCGTTCCCGACATGGACCACTATTGTCAGCATACCGATGACATGCTCTCCATGCCCGGATATGAAGCGATACTGGCAACGCAGGCGGCAGAACTTGAAGCGGTCAGACAGGCTAATGAAGCAGCCGCGGCCGCGGCCGCGAATGCGGATGTGGCATCGCAGGACGGATGATAAGAAAACGGCGGAAGATCTCTTCCGCCGTTAATAATATGATATGAATGTCTGAAGTGATTTATTCGTCCTCGGGATCTGCATCAGTCTCGGCTTCGGGGTCAAGACCGTTCTTTCTGTCCTCGATCTCCTTGAGAAGTCTTTCCTTGCCGGATTCGGCATTCCTGATCGCGGTGCACTGTTTGGCAAATTCTGCATCATCGGAATCCTTGTACTTCTCATAATATGCCTTGCCTATTGCAATATAATTCTTGCGAATGACTTCATCGCAGGTGGAAACCTGAGTCTTGAGGCTTGCGATGTCCGCAACCTCCTTGGCCTTGTTCTTGACCTGCATGCCGGCCATATATACCGATTCACCGAATTTTTCGAATACATCCATGTTAGGCGCCTCCCTTTTTTCTATCATTAACAGTGAGGACTGAAAGCCCCGCCAACATCCATTACTATATCATTGAAGACCGATTTTGAAAAGGAATAAACTTGGGACTTAACGATACCTACAATATAATAAGCGAAAGTTCCTCATCCGAGATAGTTGTTACCAAGTCGCGTTTCATCGGATATCTGTCACCGGCATCAAGTGCTGCCGAGGCAGAAGAGATCATCACCCGCATCAGGAAAAAATATAACGATGCCAGGCACAACTGCTGGGCATATATCGTGATGACCGATAGCGGGATAGTGTCAAAATGTTCCGATGACGGGGAGCCGTCCGGTACCGCAGGCAAGCCCATGATGGCTGTTCTGGAAGGTGCGGACCTTGTGAACGTCGTTTGCGTGGTCACGAGGTATTTCGGCGGAGTGCTGCTGGGGACCGGCGGACTGGTGAGGGCATATACCGATGCGACCGCACAGGCACTGGATGCCGCAAGCGTTTCACCGATAAGACAGGGCAAGAACATATCACTTGCATGTGATTACCAGGACGAGGGCGGGATCAGAAGGCTTCTTGAAAATGAGGAGTTTGCGATCAGGGATACGGAGTATACCGACAAGGTGAAACTCTTTGTGCTGGGACCTTCCGAAAAAGCAGAAGCCCTGATGAAGAGGATCGTCGACATGACGGGCGGAAGAGCAAGCTGCGAAGCGGGAGAAAGTGAGTATTACTGATCATTTTGAAGATGAAACGGATTTTTGTGAAAGGGCTTACATCATCTGATTGACAATTGTTTTGAGGATATATATACTTTTTTTATGTGTAAGAAAAAGGGCCGGATTATTTTGATTAATGGCCCGGAAAACGGATTATTAAAGGGGTAACGGGGACAATGAGATATTTTTTCACATCCAAGGTAGAAAAAGAAGACGGGGAGATTCAGATCCAGATCCCGTTCAATATTTGGGAAGTGTGTAAGCAGCGCGAGGAGATAAGCGCAGACATCGTTATCGACAATCAGATAATCGACTGCACGCTGATCCCGCTTGAGAAGGGACGCTATAAGATCGTCATACCTGCAGGCACTGTGCTCAGGGTCGATCATGAGGCATCGCACAAGCTTCTGCTTCACATCAAGGATTCACTGATCAGAGTGGACAGGAATTCACCTTACAGCTTTGACAAGCCCATAAGGAAGATAGATTCGATCGAACTCATCATCCAGCCGGGCGACGGACTTTGCGGACAGACATGTATCGCAATGCTGGCAGGCGTCACAATAGCCGATGTCATTTCCGTGATGGACTGCCGCGAATGGCAGGGTACCATGGGCAGGCTCATCTCGGCACTGAACTATTACGGGATTGACCATACGGACATCATCGTCTATCCCGCTGAGGGTGAGAAGGTCGTGCTTCCTAAGTGCGCGATCCTGATGGAGAAGATGGGACGCTTCAGCCATTATCTTCTTTACTTTGAAGGAAAGTTCTACGATCCCAACCTTGGCATCATGGAAGAGTATGACATGACCAAGCTTGTCGGATACCTGGAGATCAAGCTCTGATAATACAATGATGACGGTTCTTTTATGCATGAAAAGTGCGAAAAGAGCCGTCTTTTTTTGTCCAATTATAAAAAAATAAGAAAATCTGATATTTCTTCTTGCATTTCAAAGGGGTTGATACTAATATATGTAATGTCAATTAGCACTCAAACAAAAAGAGTGCTAACAAAAGAAGAAAAAGCGCATCTGATGCGTTAAAAAAGGAGGCAATGTTATGAAGTTAGTACCTTTAGGTGACAGAGTTGTTCTCAAGGCCGTTGCAGTCGAAGAGACCACTAAGTCAGGTATCATCATCGCAGGTGCTGCAGGCAAGGAGAAGCCCTCACAGGCTGATGTTATAGCTGTAGGCCCCGGTATCACCAGTGACGGCAAGGAAGTCAAGATGGAAGTCAAGAAGGGTGACAGGGTTATCTATCAGAAATATGCTGGAACCGAAGTCAAGCTCGACAATGACGAAGAGTACATCGTCGTAAAGCAGAGCGACATTCTTGCAATTGTTAAATAACGGGAGGCGCATTCAAAATGGCTAAAGAGATCAAATACGGCGCAGAGGCACGCCAGGCACTTGAAAACGGTGTCAACAGCCTTGCAAATACTGTTCGTGTAACACTCGGACCTAAGGGAAGAAATGTTGTTCTCGACAAGAGCTACGGCGCTCCCCTCATCACCAATGACGGCGTTACCATTGCAAAAGAGATCGAGCTTGAGGACGGCTTCGAGAACATGGGCGCACAGCTCGTAAAGGAAGTCGCTACCAAGACCAATGACGTTGCAGGTGACGGCACCACAACCGCTACCGTTCTTGCTCAGGCAATGGTCAATGAGGGAATGAAGAACCTCGCTGCAGGCGCTAACCCCATCATCCTCAGAAAAGGAATGAAGAAGGCTACCGAAGCTGCAGTTGCAGCCATCAAGGAGATGAGCCAGAAGGTCAACGGCAAGGAGCACATCGCAAGAGTTGCAGCTATCTCCGCAGGAGATGATGAAGTAGGCCAGATGGTAGCTGACGCAATGGAGAAGGTTTCCGGCGACGGAGTCATCACCATAGAAGAGTCCAAGACAATGGCTACCGAGCTTGATACCGTTGACGGCATGCAGTTCGACCGCGGATATATCTCAGCTTACATGGCTACCGACATGGATAAGATGGAGGCAGTTCTCGACAATCCTCTCATCCTTATCACCGACAAGAAGATCAGCAACATTCAGGAGATCCTTCCCCTTCTCGAGCAGATCGTTCAGCAGGGCAGAAAGCTCCTCATCATTGCAGAGGATGTTGAGGGCGAGGCTCTCACCACTCTCATTGTCAACAAGCTTCGCGGAACCTTTAACGTAGTTGCTGTTAAGGCTCCCGGATACGGTGACAGAAGAAAGGCTATGCTCGAGGATATCGCTATCCTTACCGGCGGTACCGTAGTTTCTTCAGAAGTAGGCCTTGAGCTCAAGGATGCTACTCTCGACATGCTCGGACGCGCTAAGAGCGTCAAAGTCCGCAAGGATGACACTGTCATCGTTGACGGCGAAGGCAAGAAGAAGGACATCCAGGCTCGTATCTCACAGATCAAGAAGCAGATCGAAGAGACCACTTCCGATTTCGACAAAGAGAAGCTTCAGGAGAGACTTGCAAAGCTTTCCGGCGGCGTAGCTGTCATCAGAGTCGGCGCTGCTACCGAGACTGAAATGAAGGAAGCTAAGCTTCGTATGGAAGATGCTCTTGCAGCAACCAAGGCTGCCGTAGAAGAGGGCATCATCGCAGGCGGCGGATCAGCATACATCCACGCATCCAAGAAGGTTGCCGAGCTTGCAGAGACCCTCGACGGAGATGAGAAGACCGGTGCAAGAGTTGTCCTCAAGGCACTCGAAGCTCCTCTTTATCACATCGCTGCAAACGCAGGACTTGACGGAAGTGTTATCGTTAACAAGGTACGTGAGTCCAAGAAGGGTATCGGCTTCGATGCTCTCAAGGAAGAGTATGTAGATATGGTCAAGGCAGGAATCCTCGATCCCGCAAAGGTTACACGTTCTGCACTTCAGAACGCAACCTCAGTTGCATCAACACTCCTCACCACCGAGAGCGTTGTATCAACCATCAAGGAGCCTCAGCCTCCTATGCCCGCAGGCGGAATGGGCGGAATGGGAATGTGATCGCAAACTGAGCCGTGCAAATGAATAAAAATATCGGTCGTGAGCGTGCTTGCACGCAGAGCGGCCGATATTTTTATTCATTTATAGGGCGAAGCCCGACATGAGGAAATCGAACGAAGAGAGATTTCCGAATGAGCACGGCTGCGATGCTGTGGCAGTAAACGTGTCCGGT
>JAIKZQ010000022.1 GCA_024682075.1 Lachnospiraceae bacterium | reverse complement strand
ATGATGAACATCATCCAGGCGGTTCTCGGAGGCATCGGAGGTATTTCGCTCTTTGTTGCCGCAATAGGCATAACCAATACCATGATGATGTCCATTTACGAGAGGACCAAAGAGATCGGCATCATGAAGGTCATAGGGTGCAGGATCAGGGATATCCAGTTTCTTTTCCTTGTGGAGGCGGGGTATATCGGATTCATCGGAGGAGCACTGGGGATAGGGCTGTCCTACGGGATATCGTACCTTCTCAATAAGGTCCTGAATGTCGGCGCCATGATGTTTGAGGAGGGAGCAAGTATTTCCATCATTCCTCCCTGGCTCGCACTCATATCCATAATATTTGCAGCTTTTATAGCAATGCTTGCGGGATTCCTTCCCTCGATAAGAGCGATGAAGCTTTCGCCTCTTGCCGCAATAAGGGCAGAATAACGAGAATTTATCTTTTACCGTCTTCGCAGCTCAGCGGAGACGGTTTTGAGATTCTTATATCAAATTTGAGATTTTTCAAAAATCCCTCTTGACCTATTGAATTCATAATGATACTATGGATGATGCACGTTTCTGCGACGAGCTCTTTTTTTGCACGTCAAAATAAGAGAAGCGCATTAACCGGAAAATGTCAACAGAAAGAACGGGGTGAAAGTGTCAATGAGCAAGAACAGGATCCGCCCGGAGCAGAGCGCAAAGTCAATGCGTATGAGCTATGCAAGACAGCGCGATGTGCTCGAAATGCCAAATCTTATAGAAGTTCAGACGAATTCCTATAAGTGGTTTCTTGAAGAGGGTCTTCAGGAAGCTTTCGATGATATATCTCCCATCGAAGATTTTGCGGGAGCACTCAGTCTTGAGTTCGTAAAGCATGAACTCAGACGCGAAGAAGCAAAATATACCATAGAAGAGTGCAAGGAGAGAGATACCACATATTCCGCACCTTTGTTCGTGACTGTGCGTCTTCACAGTAATGAGGACAAGAATATTCAGGAGTATGAGATATTCATGGGAGATCTTCCCATAATGACCGATACCGGTACCTTCGTTATAAATGGTGCCGAGCGTGTCATCGTATCCCAGCTCGTACGTTCTCCCGGTATGTATTACGGGATCGCAAATGATAAGGTCGGCAAGGAGCTCTTCACATGCCAGGTTATCCCTAACCGCGGAGCATGGCTTGAGTATGAGACCGACGCCAATGATGTGTTCTATGTACGTGTCGACAGGACCAGAAAGGTTCCTGTGACCGTTCTTCTACGTGCTCTCGGACTTGGAACCAACACCGAGATGCTCGATAAATTCGGCGATGAGATCAAGCTTCAGGAGACCTTTAAGAAGGATGCTGCCATTACATCCGAGAATCCTGAGGGAAGCTACGAAGGCGGTCTGCTTGAACTCTACAAGAAGATCAGACCCGGTGAGCCTTACACCAAGGAGAATGCAAAGCAGGAAGTCGACAGACTTTTCTTCGATGCAAGAAGATACGACCTTGCAAGAGTGGGCCGTTATAAGTTCAATAAGAAGATGGCCTTCAGAAACCGTATCAGAGGCCTTGTTCTTGCTGAGGATGTCATCGATCCCATGACCGGTGAGGTTATCGCAGCAGCCGGCACAGAGGTTTCTACCGAACTCGCAGATACCATTCAGGATTCTGCCGTTGAGTATGTTACCATCCAGACCGAGGAGAAGAATGAGAGAGTACTTTCCAATATGATGGTTGACCTTTCTCACTTCATCGACTGTGATCCCAGGGAAGATTTCGGTATCAAGGAAAGAGTTTACTATCCTGTACTCAGGGAGATCCTTGAT
Organism: Lachnospiraceae bacterium; assembly: GCA_024682075.1. Taxonomy (GTDB): domain Bacteria; phylum Bacillota; class Clostridia; order Lachnospirales; family Lachnospiraceae; genus AC2028. The sequence continues at coordinate 1,110 of JAIKZQ010000022.1, read as the reverse complement.
GCATACGGAGATGATCCCGAGGCTCTTACCGACGCCATTAAGCTGAATGCTCATGAGCTTGTTCCGAAGCACATCACCAAGGACGACATCTTCGCTTCGATCAACTATAACATGCACCTCGAGTACGGCATCGGTAACAAGGATGATATCGATCATCTCGGAAACCGTCGTATCAGGGCTGTCGGTGAGCTCCTTCAGAACCAGTACCGCATCGGTCTTTCCAGACTTGAGCGTGTGGTAAGGGAGAGAATGAGCACTCACGATGCTGAGGATGTCACTCCTCAGAGCCTTATAAATATCAAGCCCGTAACTGCTGCAGTCAAGGAGTTCTTCGGATCGTCCCAGCTGTCACAGTTCATGGACCAGAATAACCCTCTTGGTGAGCTTACTCACAAGAGACGTCTTTCCGCACTCGGACCCGGTGGTCTTTCAAGAGACCGTGCCGGATTCGAAGTACGTGACGTTCACTATTCACACTACGGAAGAATGTGTCCCATTGAGACCCCCGAAGGTCCCAACATCGGACTCATCAACTCCCTTGCAAGCTATGCACGTATCAATGACTACGGATTCGTGGAGGCTCCTTACCGCAAGATCGATAAGACTGATCCCGCAAATCCGAAGGTTACCGATGAAGTTGTCTACATGACAGCCGACGAAGAGGACAACTACTATGTTGCCCAGGCTAACGAGCAGCTTGATGAGGAAGGCCACTTCGTTAGAAAGTACGTATCAGGACGTCACAGAGATGAGACCCAGGAGTATCCCAAGGCGCGTTTTGACTACATGGATGTCTCCCCTAAGATGGTCTTCTCAGTGGCTACCGCACTTATTCCTTTCCTTCAGAATGACGACGCTAACCGTGCTCTCATGGGATCCAACATGCAGAGACAGGCAGTGCCTCTTATGACCACCGATGCTCCTGTAGTAGGAACCGGCATGGAAGTAAAGGCAGCCGTTGACTCGGGTGTCTGCGTTGTTGCCAAGGAAAACGGAACCGTAACATATGTTGATGCAACCACCATCAAGGTTAAGAATGATGACGGCACCGACATGGAATATAAGGTAAGCAAGTTCGCACGTTCCAACCAGGGCAACTGCTACAATCAG
>JAIKZQ010000040.1 GCA_024682075.1 Lachnospiraceae bacterium | reverse complement strand
TTTCCTTCCTATCGCTAATGCAGTTTATGCTCTTAATAACCTTAAGATCATATCCTTCGGTCCCAGACCTCACAACTTCCTTGCTTGTAACGCTCCTATCCAGCAGCTTTACAACATGGGCGTAGAGATCCAGGAGAATTCTGAGCTCGACCTCTTCGAGAGCTTCCAGAAGCATGAGGGAGACGAGAGGATCCCTGCTAAGGTTAAGGAAATGGAAGAAGAGCTCGGTGCAGGAAACAAGAAGCCCGAGATCCTTGCAAAGCTTGCTCAGTACGAGCTTACTCTCCTTGACTGGGTTGAGGCTAACAGAGGCTACAGAAAGTATGTTGCCATCGCAGGAAAGTGCTGGCCTGCATTCCAGACCATGTTCAAGTTCGTTCCCTGCTATGTAAACAGCCGTCTTACCGGAATGGGAATCCCTGTATCCTGTGAGGTTGATATCTACGGATGTCTCTCCGAGTTCATCGGACAGATCGTCAGCGGCGATATCGTTACCCTCCTCGACATCAACAACTCCGTTCCCAAGGATATGTACAATGAGTCCATCAAGGGCAAGTTCGACTATGAGCTCACCGATACATTCATGGGCTTCCACTGCGGCAACACCTGCACCAAGAAGCTTTGCAGCAACTATGAGATGAAGTATCAGAAGATCATGGCTCGTGCTCTTCCTGTAGAGGTTACCAACGGAACTCTCGAGGGCGACATTGCTCCCGGCAACATCACCTTCTTCAGACTTCAGTCCACTTCCGACAACAAGCTTAAGGCTTATGTTGCAGAGGGCGAAGTTCTTCCCGTTGCTACTCAGTCCTTCGGCGGAATCGGCGTATTCGCTATCAAGGAGATGGGACGCTTCTATCGTCACGTGCTTATCGAGAACAACTTCCCTCATCACGGAGCTGTTACATTCGCACACAACGGAAAGGCTCTTTACGAAGTATTCAAGTATCTCGGAGTTGAGTCTCTTGGCTACAATCAGCCCAAGTCACTTCCTTATCCCACCGAGAATCCTTTCAAATAAGGAACAGATGAAATAATACCAGATAAGCCTGTCCGGAAAACTTCCGGGCAGGCTTTTTTTCGTAATATATGTTTTGTATCGAGTGGCGATGGATGATAAAATGTTTATGACGGTCGCGGCAGCAGGCGTATCTGTCCTGACCCTGTGATGATTTATATGGGCGCACTTTCGGCCCTTTCGGAGAAGAATATGTCGGAAAACAGCACAGGTCCCGTATCTGTAAAGTGCAGGATATGCGGCGGAGAACTTACAAGCGACTATCTTGTCGGGGAATGCAGATGCGAGAATTGCGGTAACAGATGGAACCTTGCGGATCTGATACCGGACTATAAGAATTACACAAGGATCATAGAGAAGATCAATCGTGCCGGGGAAATGCTGAAATCGGCGGATACACCCGCTGAAGCCACTCAGGCATATCTTATGTACAAAAGTGCCTCTGCCGAATGTCTTAATCATTCGGGTGTTGTTCCGGCGGATCTTTTGAATATGTGTAAGGAAGGCGAGGAACAGGCTTCCTGCGCGCAGCATTATCTTTCAGCCGCCAAGTATATGGAAAAGGGGCAGCATGCCAAGGCACTGTCCGAGCTTGAAAAGGCAAAAGGGATAAGGGATACGGCTGTCTTGATCGAAGAATGCAGGGTCAGGGCACTTGAAGAAAAGAAAAAAAGGATCCCTTATGCTATTTTCATAGGATTGGTCATCCCTCTTATCGTCTCGATCGTTTTAAAGGAAAAAGCGGGGCTTCCGGTCATTGCCTGCATTCCGGTTTTCATCATCGGATCGGTACTTCTTGCCTATGCGGTGTATCTGGAGGGAGTATTATCTATAATAATAGAAATACTGTCATTCATGTCCGCCGTGCCGCTGATACTGTTCCTGATCCTGGCCTACGGATTTCATCTCGGAGCGGGATTAGCCGCGACAATATCGGTAGGAATTCCGCTTGGCATTCTTGCCGTGTTGGTAATACTGTCCGAGGTTAAGCTGAATTAAGCGAAAGCATCGTATTCCGGATCATTGCACGGTATCCGGGATTTCACTAGTCATATGCTTTAAGGTGTCTGTCTTCGGCAGACACCTATTTTATTCCCGGCAGTGATTTCCCGTATGCATATGGCTTCTTTAATAATAATACTTGACTAATTGTTTAGTATTAATATAATTAACGTGGGTAAAAAGAGGCATTTGCCATGGAAATAGAAGCAAAAATCGGACAAAAGGTAAAAAATCTCAGAAATAAGAACGGTCTGACCCAGGAAGAGCTGGCAACAAGATGTGAACTGACAAAAGGCTTCATCTCGCAGCTTGAGAGGGGACAGACTGCTCCGAGTGTCTCCACTCTTGAAGATATTGTGGAGTGTCTTGGCACAAATCTTTCCGATTTTTTCGGAGATGATACCGATCCCAAGATCGTATATGACGAGAGTGAGTATTTCGAGAAGGAAGATAAGAACGGAAATGTTGTCGAATGGCTTGTGGCTTCGGCGCAGAATTCCAACATAGAGCCCATACTCGTAAAGCTTAAGCCCGGCACATCCATGAAACCTGACAAGCCTCATGAAGGCGAGGAGTTCGGATATGTGCTCCGCGGCGAGATAAAAGTTCATTATGGGGACAATTCCTACACCGTTAAAAAAGGCAGTTCTTTTTTCTATCAGGCTAACAAAACACACAGCATCGAGGCGTCGGGAAAGCAGGAATCCGAGTTTTTGTGGATAAGCACGCCTCCCAGCTTTTAAAGACACAAGGAGCATATTATGTCCGATGTCATCTTGCAAATGGAAAATATCGACAAATCCTACGACGGAAAGGCGATCCTCAAGGATTTTAATCTTGAGATAGGCAGGAATGAATTCGTCACCCTGCTCGGTCCTTCGGGCTGCGGAAAATCGACCATCCTCAGGATAATCGGCGGCTTTGTCAATCCCGATAACGGAAGGGTGCTTTTTGAGGGCGAGGACATAACTCATCTTCCTCCCGAAAAGAGGAATGTAAATACCGTGTTCCAGAAGTATTCTCTTTTTCCTCACATGAATGTTGCCGAAAACATCGCTTTTGGCCTCAAACTGAAAAAGAAGAGCAGTGCGTATATAAAGGATAAGATAAAGTATGCGCTCAAGCTCGTTAACCTTGAGGGTTATGAAGGAAGGGATACCCTTTCGCTCAGCGGCGGCCAGCAGCAGAGAATAGCCATAGCACGTGCTATCGTTAATGAGCCGCAGGTTCTTCTTCTCGATGAGCCTCTCGGAGCTCTCGATCTTAAGCTTCGTCACGAGATGCAGAGAGAGCTTATCAAGATCAAGAAGGAAGTAGGCATCACATTCCTGTATGTCACACATGACCAGGAAGAAGCTCTTATGATGAGTGACAGGATCATTGTCATGAATAAGGGCATCATCCAGCAGGCAGGCGATTCCAAGAGCATATATGATGAGCCTCAGAACGCCTTTGTTGCTGACTTTATAGGCGAGAGCAACATAATAGACGGCATCATGGTCAAGGACCTTCTTGTCAGGATCCAGGGCGTTGATTTTGCGTGTGTGGACACCGGCTTTGGTGAAAATAATCCGGTTGACGTTATCATCCGCCCCGAGGATCTCGAGATCGTGGAGGCTGACAAGGGATACCTTAAGGGACAGGTCATTTCCGTCATATTTAAGGGAGCATACTACGAGATAAAAGTGAAGGTCGATGATTATGAATGGATGATCCAGTCCGTCAATCCCGCACCTGTTGGTGACATGGTCGGCCTTACCATCATTCCCGATAACATTCAGATAATGCATAAGCCTGTAAGGGCCGATGAGGAGGTCGCTCACGATGAATGAAAATGAGGTCCGCTCCTCTAAAAGAGCGTATCTGGCCGGGCCATATGCATTATGGATCGCTGTATTTACGATACTTCCTCTTATAGTGATCCTTAAGTATGCACTCACCGGCGCAGACGGTCATTTCACTCTTGATAACATGACTGCCATTTTCTCACCGATCCATGTCAAGGCGATGTGGTTCTCACTGAAGATAGCAGTCGGATGCACCGTATTTTGCATTCTTTTGTCGTATCCGATGGTTCTTGCGATGAAGCATCTCGGACTTGGCAGAAAGAGTTTTTCACTGTTTGTGATAATACTGCCCATGTGGATGAACTTCATACTCAGGATCCTCGCATGGCAGATGATACTTTCCAATAACGGAATACTTAATCTGTTCCTCACCAAGCTCGGGTTTGAGCCGGTTCAGATTGCAAATACTTCAGCTGCCATCATGATAGGTGTAGTGTACGATTATCTTCCTTACATGATCCTTCCCGTATACACTGCGATCATGGAGATCAACGAAGACCTGATCGAGGCAGCCAAGGATCTTGGGGCAGGAAGCTTTACCGTTTTCAGGAAAGTGATCTTCCCTCTTTCCGTTCCCGGACTTCTCAGCGGAACGGTCATGGTATTTGTTCCGTCGATGACATCTTTTGTAATATCCGACATACTCGGCGGCGGAAAGCTTCAGCTGATAGGTAATGTCATAGAACAGGAATTCACGACAGGCAATAACTGGAACATGGGATCGGGTCTGTCGGTTGCACTGATGGTATTCGTGCTGATAAGCATGGCATTTACCGTCAAGAACGAGGATCAGGGACGGGAGTCTGTAATCTGGTAAAATGAAGAGACTGAAAGATATATTAAGCGGAATATACATAGGCTTCATTGCACTTATTCTTTATGCACCGATACTGGTGCTGATAGTGCTGTCGTTTAACGATTCAAGATCCAGGGTGACCTGGGGAGGCTTCACGCTGAACTGGTATGTGACGCTCTTTTCCAACAAGCAGATCCTTGAAGCACTCGTCACAACTGTCATCCTTGCACTTGCTTCATCTGCGGTAGCGGTTCTTGTCGGTGTTCCCGGCGCACTTGGAATTCATGCTATGAGCAAAAAGAAGTACAAGGCATTTATGACGCTTACCAATATCCCCATGCTGAATGCGGACATCGTCACGGGAATAGCACTGATGCTGTGGTTGGTGCATTTCATCCCTCTCGGATTCGGAAGCGTGCTCCTTGCTCACATCACGTTCAACATTCCATATGTCATACTCAGCGTCATGCCCAGGATCCAGCAGATGAACGTGTCTGTATACGAGGCGACGAGAGATCTTGGTGCAGGTCCCGTGTATTCGTTTTTCAAGGTTCTGCTCCCGGAGATCATGCCCGGGATAATATCCGGATTCTTCATGGCTTTTACCATGTCCATGGATGATTTTGTGATAACGTATTTTACTAAGGGTGCCGGCGTTAACACGCTTTCCACCTTGATCTACGGACAGATACGAAAGGGCATAAAGCCTGAGATGTATGCTCTGTCCACGCTGATATTCATTTTTGTGAGTCTGATCCTTACAGCGTTCAATGTTTTCTCAGAGAAAAGAAAGGCAAAGACGCTGAAAGAATATGAGAATTATTGATTGAGAGGAGTATTTATGAAGAGATTTGCAAAAGCCGGAAAAAAGCTCATTGCAGCCGCACTGACACTCGCAATGTGCCTGCCTGCCGGAGGCTGCGGGGGAACGGAGATCATCGGTGAGATCACGGTGATCAATTACGGAGAATATCTTGATCCCGACATGCTCGACAAGTTCACTGAGGAGACCGGCATTAAGGTTAATTACGAGGAAGCCATCACTCCCGAGGAGATGTATACCAAGTATCGTTCCGGTGCCATCAATTATGATCTTGTATGCACTGCCGATTATATGATGGAAAAGATGATAAATGACGGCGAGTTTCAGGAGATTCCCTGGGAACTGTTCAAGTACAGGGACAATATCGGCGACAAGTATTATGAATTCTGCAGGGCCTTCGATCCCGAGAATAAATACAGCCTTCCCTACTTCTGGGGAACCCTTGGAATATTGTATGATACCACCAGAGTAAACGGCCCTGTTGACAGCTGGGATGTGCTTTTCAACGGTGAGTATTCAGGTGAGATAGTCATGCAGAACAGCATGCGAGATACCTTTATGGTGGCGCTGAAGTACCTGGGCTATTCCATCAATACGGATAACCCCGATGAACTTCGTGAGGCACAGCAGCTTCTGATCGACCAGAAGCCTGATGTACAGGCATATCTTGTCGATGAGGCAAGGGATGAGGTCGTTGCAGGCAATGCCATCATGGCAGTCGTATACTCCGGTGAGGCATATCTCGGTCATGAATACAATAATGATCTTGCCTATGTTGTTCCCAAGGAAGGATCAAACGTCTGGATCGATTGCTGGGGCATTACCAGAAACTGTGAGCATCCCGAGTGGGCGGCGGCATTTCTCGATTTCCTTTGCCGTGAGGACGTTGCTACGGTAAACTTTGAGTATATCTATTATTCGACCCCCAATGAGAGAGTAATCGAGGGACTCGATGATGAGCAGCGTGCCGATGCATCTCTGGTTCCTCCCGAGGATGCAACTGACAACTGCGAAGTTGCCGTTCAGGCAAGTGATGAGATCACTGCGCTTATGAATGATCTTTGGAAAGAGTTCAAGTCCGAATAGGAGAGATAATGGGCAAGACTGAAAAGACCGAAAAGATCGAAAATGACATAAAACTTACTGTCAAGGACGGTAGGAAACTTGAGAAGGAAAAGGGGATGGGCAAAGATCACATTCCCCAGTTCCTCCATGAGATCATGGACATCGATGATGAAGTCTATACACCAATCAATCCGAATTTTAAAGGAGAACTTGTAAATCTTAATAACAGGTATCAGAAGAACAAGGATACTTTCATATGTCTGATGGATGGAGATACCATTGCGGGCTATATCAACTTCTTCCCTGTCTGCGATAAGCTTCTGGATCAGATCCTCGGTCCTGTTGACCTGCCTGATACCGATGATAAGGACGGTTATGATCCCGAGGGTTTCATCGGAAAGATTTATAAGGACGGAAGGCCTGATGAAGACAAGATCGTCGAGCATTACAAGAGTCTGCACGGAAATACCGTGTGGGTCAAGGAAGATGATGATAAAAAAACGAAGCCGATAGAAAAACCTGCAAATATTGATACTGTTACCTATTTCTATAATCTAGGCCGCGATGATGACATAACTCCCGATGAGATTCATGCAAAGTATGATACCGAAAAGGTAAATAACAATCTTTTCGTGATCTCGGTTGTTGTCCGCGAGGCATACCGCAACAGTAAGCATCCAGGGCTTAATGCGAGCAAGATGCTGTCCGATGCATTCGTGGAGTTCCTTAACGATCTTGATCATAAGGGAACACCTGTTAATTCTGTCTCCGCGATGTGCATTACCGAAGGCGGAGAGAGATTCATGAGAAGCATGAATTTCTACTTCCACAGAGAATTGGGGCTGGAAGAAAGAGAATTTCAGGCTGATAATGAACATCCCGTATCGGGCCTTGATGCCATTGGCTCTATGGGTGTTGAGAAGCCCTATCATGAAAGAGTCTACCTGTGCTGGGGCTATTACCTTGACTGTCTTATAGAAGGAAGAGTCTATCACAAGACCCATAAGGATGACATCTATCTCTTTGTCCCCCTTGCGGAGAATCCGGAGAACAGCCGGATAGACGATCTTTTTGAAGCGAACAGCAAATACGAGGACAATTACTATTATCCCGGCGAGATCCCTTCGGACAGCGCTGTCAAGAACACCAAGAAGCTTCTCGATGAGCTTCAGGGCTGCATTGAATACGAATACGACGGCTTCATCAAGAAGGAACTGAAGAGGATATATCTTGGTGAGGTGCTCTTCAGACACTCCACTGACCGCTATGCAGAGGATATTCCCGAAGATGGCGAAAGCGTTGCGGGAGAGACTGTAGGCGAGGATAAGGCGGATCTTCTTCTTTTGGCATACCCGAGTGCGAATATGTATGTCCTGGTGATCTATCTGCCTAACTGCAAGTATTCTTCTTCAATGGTGGGTGACCAGCTCAGCAAGATGAAGCTTGAGCGCAGGGCATATGTCGATGCGTTCGGATTCTTCGAATATGAGCTCATAACCGATCTTCTCCGAGAGAAATACAATCTTATCAGATGCGGAAACGGCAAGGCGTTTTATTGCATGAACGAACTTCCTAAAAACTGCAGGTTCGTTTCTGAAGAAGAAAAGGCAGAGATAGCCAAGGCTGCTTCCGAAGCAAAAGAAAAGACTGAAGACGGCAAAGAGACTTCGGATGAGAAGAATGATGCCGGAGAAGATAAAGATGACGATAAACAGGAACTTATGAACATCCTGACAGGAGAGACCTTCTTCAGCGTTCATCAGGATTTCTATATCAAGAAGTATGACAAGCTTAAGGAACAGATGAAGACCAATCTCGCGATATATGATTATTACGAGGCATACATGTCCCCCGTCAGTCTTGTCATAAAGCTCAAAACATACGGTGATATCGAGCAGAGAATTGAGGATGTTGCAACATACGTCTTCATAGTCGAGCTCGTCCTTCTGCAGAACACTGCGCTCACCAAGCTCAGCAGTAAAGTAGGAAATGCACTTGAACACGAGGGAGATGTTCCCAATGAATACATAAGCCGGATATACAAGGAATTCGGCAAGACTCTCAAACTCTGGGATGCATCTAACTTCAAGTATTACGGCACCAGGATGGAAGCCGAGCAGATCCGTATGGCTTTCGAAAACGATGAGCTCAGGGAAAAGTACGAGAAGGAGCAGGAATTTCTCGAGAACATAGTTGAGGTCAATACCGCAAATGAAGAAAGAATGAATAACTGGATCATCGGTATCGTAGGTACCGTTCTTGCGGTTTTCCAGATCAAGGACTACCTGATAGAGATCTTCGGAAAGTTCTTCGTCAAGCTGGGTGATCTGACCGGATACAGGGACAGCATCATACCTCCTACGGATGCAGGCTTTGCGTCCGTTTTGGACGGCATGTTCAATGTGGTTGTCTGGGGAGCCGTGTTCCTGCTTGCCATGATCTATCCTATCGACAAGAATCGAAAAAAGTTTGAACAGGAACGAAATCTTCACCTTGACGAAGAGGATGTGGAGGACTGACAGGTGAATAAAAAAATTTCGAGCGATAAAAAGGTTTTCGGAATAAACCGGGAGTTTTTCTGGAACAAATGGGTACTCTGGATGGGGTTGCTCATTCTCTTTGCATGGCTTTTCTCATATATGATCCTTATTCATTTTGTGGAAGGCGGGGATGTCACCTGGTTTTCAATGCTCTTTTTATATCTGCTGGGATATTTTTTCGGCGGGTTTAAAGGAATGGCGATGGCAATGATCTTCAGCGTGATCAAGTTCTCCACGGACAGGGGATTCGGTTATGTTGATGAAACCCACATGACTGCGGAGATCATAGACTATATCTTCAGCTATGTCCTTGTTGCTGCGGGAGGCTTCTTCGCACATCCCGCTTCGCCCAAAGAAAGAAAAGCATACTTATCAAAATATCATGTCGGAGATATGAAGGAGAATTATTATCTCATATTCGGTTATGTGATGGGTATGATCTTCAGATATGTCAGCAGCGTGGTGAATTTCGTGATGTTTTATCAGAGAGCGGAACTGACATTTTGGGAGAATCTGAGAGAAGGACTTTTGTACTGCTTCGGATATGTCGGTGTTGAGATGATCCTTACGCTCCTGCTTCTCATGATACCTCCGGTCAGGAAAGCTGCACAGTTTTGCAAGCACATCGCTACCCGGAAATATAAAATGGCTCCCGAAAACATCTGATCGGGAGCGCATTCTTAAAAGTGTATGTATGAAGTTTTCAGTCCTCGTCTTCCTCTGCGGCAACGACACCGCTCACTACGGAAGAAACAGCGGAAACCACAACTGCCACGATTATGACGACAAGCAAACCGCCTGCGAGTACTAAGAATGATCCTGCTTCCATTGTCATGTCTCCTTTATGTTTCCATTGAAGATCTCGAACAATGGTATTTTATCACAGGCAGGTAAAAATCTCAATAAAGGCAATTTGTACATAGCCCTAAATGCCGTAATAATGCACCATCTATGGACTCTTTTCATTTTGAAAAGAGTCTTTTTTATGCACTAATCACGAAAATGAAAAAGATGCCGGATTGATGTTGACCTTTTATCCCGGGGGTTGTAAAGTTGACATCACCTTCTACGCGGGCAGTACTCGGGACTGCCCTTTTATCATGTCTGAAAATGACACTCGCATATGAACGGGCCGTCCGAAAAGGAAGATGATATGACATTTACCGAAAACAGGGCCCGCTCGGATCTTGAGATCCTCACTGACGAATATGTCACTGTCAGGGGGAATGAACTCATATCTCTCAGACGCGGGCTGATCACAAAAGAAAAATTCATGAAAGATGCCGAACGGCTCATCATATCCAGGTTCGGGAAGGATGAGAAAGAAAAACTACTTAGGGAATTCGAAGAGTACATCTTCGGGTATTCGAGATTATCGCCGCTCATTGATGATCCCGAGGTGTCCGATATCAGGGTCACGAGTCATGATTCGATCCGGATAAAGAGACTCGGAAGACGTATGGATGCGGGAATTTCTTTTTCGTCAGGCAAGGAATACAGACAGTTCATAGACTATATTGCGGCCAAGAATCAGGTGAGCGTATCCAATCTGTCTGCCATTCAGAGATTCACGGACAGTGAATCCCATCCGGGATTCATACTGAGATTTACCGTATCTATGCCTATCGTGAACACATATGATGAGCCGTATCTGTGTATCAGAAAAGTTCCAAAGAGCTTTCCCCTTATGCCGGAGCTGATAGAAAGAGGAATGCTGGATGAGAAATGCGCGAGGATACTGACGCTCAGGTTCAGGATGGGATCGACCCTTATATGCGGGGGTAATTCCTCGGGAAAGACCACGCTGTTAAACGCGCTGAAGGAGACCATTCCCGATGATGCGGCAGTGATGGTCGTGCAGCAGGCGGATGAGCTGACCACCATGTATCATCCGGACATGATGTTTCTTCATTCCGTGCCGCCGAGCGCAGAGAGCAAGGCATCATATGATCTCGAACACATAAGCATCGCCGGACTGACCATGGATGTAGATTATTTTATCGTGGGTGAGATCAAGGGGGCGGAGGCGCTGTATATCCTTAATGCTGCCTGCACCGGACAGATCTGTGCGGGGACGATCCACTCCGCTTCGGCAATGAGAGCACCTGACAAGCTTGTCGATTATGCAATGTACAGAAGCAGGTATTCCAGAAACGAACTGATGAGGATGATGGACTGTTTCAAGACTCTTGTTTTCATGAAGGATTACAAAGTTGCGAATGTATATGCATGTACCGGATGGAATGAAGAAAGGGGGCAGCTGGAATATGAACGTCTGGTTTAGCGTGTCGGCATTTTTTCTTCTTTTTGCCGGGATATACGGCATCATGCGTCAGATGAAGGAAGGCGACGAGGTCAGAAAGGCTGCGCACAGGATCCTTGTCAGAGTTGATGAAAAAGGCAGGCAGAGTGCAGCGCAAAAGAGAAATGCACTGAAAATGAGATCAAGGGATGAGAGCCTTATGGGCAGGCTGAACAGGGCGCTTATATACAGCGGCATCAGGAGAAGACATCCCCGGATCTATGCGGAGACATTTCTTGCACTCATCTGCCTTGCATCCGCATCCTTGCTGATCGGAGCAGGCGCGGTGGCGGGGATCGCGGCGGGCCTCATTTGCATGACGGCATTTGTCGCATCGGTGTATGCGTGCATCCGTTTCATGGAGATATCGGCGCTAAAAAGAACGGGTGAGGACATGCCGAGACTGCTCGATCTGCTCGGGTCTTTTGCGGTATCGGGAGCAGTGTATTCGAACATTTTCGGACAGATCAGCACATATATGAATGAGCCGCTTCGTTCCGCATTTGAGGAATGTGAAGCCGAAGGGAAAATGAGCGGTGACTTGTCACTTGCACTGTTATCTCTGGCTGACAAGATCGAACATCCCCAGTTCAAGCAGCTCATCAGAAACATGGAGATCACATCAAGACACAGTGAGGACATTGAAGGACTGGTAAACGATACCAGGCGCAGCCTGAGGGATTACATCAGGGAATCTTCCGACCGGAAGACCATGCTGAGGGAATCGGCGATAAATATGGGACTGCTGATCCTGATGAGCATGGTGGTTCTGGTCATAACCGCAAGCCTGTCGGAAACAAGTGTTACAGGCATTCTGACTGCGACAATTCCGGGCAGGGTGACGCTCTTTGTGATCGCAGCGGTGCTTTTTCTGTATTTCTCACAGGCGGCAGCTTTGTATAAGTGAGGTTTTTTATGCAGCTTGCAGATTACTACAAATATGTAAGTCTCGGCGTGTGTGCGTTTTGCAGCATCTTTGCGGGGGCGTTCACATACAGTGTGTTGTCCGCTGCGGGTATCAGGACTCGCGGACGGACTGCCGAATTTGCCGGACTGATCCGCGGAAGGCAGAGAGAAAGCCCGGTGTATATCCGCATCGAAGAATGGCTGAGGAAGAACGGTGCCGGATATCATATCGGAAAATCGATAGATCCCGGAAAGTTTGTGGCTATATGTTCGGTTCTCGGGATCGCAGGATTTATCGTTGGAATGAATATCTCGGGATTGATGGCCGTGGTTTTCGGAACAGCACTGTTTCTGTTCCTTCCGGCATGCATGCCGATGCTTAACAGATCGGATAACAGGGCAATGCTTCCAGATATAAGGCTTATTTATCATTCGATCGGAGTTCAGATAAAAAGCGGAGTCTACGTTACGGACGCGCTGGCTGAATGCTCTGCTTCTGTGGAAAGCAGAAGGCTTCGGGATGCACTGTCGGATTTTTATGCGGAGATGATCATGAGGTCCGATGTCTACGCGGCACTTGAAAATTTCAGGGCATCCTTTGATGACAGATACATAGACTCTCTGTGCATCACGGTAGTGCAGGCCATGGAGTCGGGACAGGCGGTCGAACTGCTCAGTGATATAGCGGAGCAGGTCAAAGACATGGAAGAAGAGGTATTTGAATCGAGAAAGGCGAGGCTGGACCGGGTCCTGACTTTCAGCCAGCTTTTACTATTGGGATCCGTGCTGGGAACGGCACTCTACACCTGCGTTATCTATATGATGAGCAGGGCAGTTGGCTTCAGGGGACTATAAATGCTCAAGGAGGAAGATGATGAAAAGGATAATGAATAATGATTCGGAGAATATCATGAAGAAAGTCATGAAGAAGGTTATGAAGGAGGTCATGCGGAAGGAGGAAGGGCTTGACGGAATTCTCGTCACCATCGGATTGTGCATAATCGCACTGCTTTTGTGCGTGGTCATGAAGGACTCCCTTACGGGATTTATTCAGACGATAGTAACTGAAATGACCAATTCGGCCAGGAACATACTGGCTACGGCGGGAACTATGGCATTTGGCGGAGCGGTGTCATGAAGAAGGAAAGGGGAAGCATAGGAGATGTTCTTCCGATGTGCATCTTCGTGATATATATCGCCTTTGTCATGATCTGCTTTGCTGATTGCGTGAAGATCATAAACATTAAGACATCCGTTTCCCAGATATCAAGACAGTACATACTCAGGATGGAGACAATAGGCTATCTTACTCCGGCTGATGAGACAGCTATGAGACAGGCGCTGGAGGACGCAGGGCTTAGGAACATCTCGCTGGGGAGTACTGATACTTCCGAAGTGGGATACGGAAGTGAGATCGTACTTGATATACACGGAGTCACGGAGGATGGATATGAGATCAGAGAATTCAGAACATCAACGGCAAAATACTGAGGCCCGTATCAAAGGGCTGCGTAAAAGCGAGGGAAAGGCAGAATATGTACTGGGAATGTATTCGCTGATACTGGTGATGGTTCTGGCACTTGCAAGCATACAGATCATGCAGTATAAGGCGGATTCGGATATTGCCGAGGATGCACTCGCGGCATCTTGTCTCGCTGCGCTTGATGCCGATCCGTACAGGTACGGACTGAATCATAAGCTTGTGATAAATGACCCTGTTTCGGCAAGAGGGATATTTGAAAATGCTCTCAGAAAGAACATGAACCTGGACGACTCTTACAGGCCTTTGTCGGGAGGAAACGGTTATGTGAGCGGAAATGTGACGATCGAGGATTTCAGGATATATCTGATCGACGGGGATGAAGTAACGGAATATGTTGTAACGGACTATGCGGTAACGGAAAACAAAGGAACATACGGAATAATGCAGACACCGTCAGGGAGCATTGTAAGATCGGCAGGTGCATATGCAAGGGTATCATTCGACACGGAGGGTTTTCTCGGTGTCAGGGTGAGAGCATGCAAGGAAGCCTATGCCGAGATGCTTGCCTGTCCCGACGGAAACGGAATACTTAGGACGGATTAGAAAGGATAATGATGAAAAAGGATAGATCAAACAAACGAGGGATCAGATACGGATTATTTGCTTCTGCAATCATCATGAGTGCAGGCGTTTTTGCTGTAATGACATATCTGCAGAAGCAGGCATTGTCGGATTATGAGAAAAAAGAAGTCTATGTTGCAGCAAATGACATTCCCAGAGGATGCGTTATCACGAATGAGAATTTATCGGAATACATGGTCCTGAAAAGCATTGAAGCCGGATGCGTCACGGATCGCTCATTAACAACTGCCGGTGAAGTATGCGGATTGTCACCGGTTTATGACATCAGTGCCGGTACGATCCTTACCGGGAGCATGTTCACCTCATCAACAGAAGAGATGAACCGGATGGACGCACCGGTACTTGCGGGCTTCAGGACCGATGATCTTTCCAGGGCAGTCAGCGGAGTTCTCAGGGCCGGTGACCGCATAGATATCTATTGCTCGGATCCTGTTTCGGGTGAAGGAAGGCTTCTGTGCGAAAACGTATATGTCGAAAGCGGATATGATTCTTCCGGAAATGCCGTCAGGGATCCTTCGGTTGCCGTGATGTTCAATGTTTATCTGGAATCCGAACAGGCGGAAAGCTTTTATGAAGGGCTGATGAGCGGAAGCCTGTATGTGGTAAGAAGATGCTGATGTTCTGCACCATTGTGTTCATGGGATGTCTGACAGCCGCGGCGCTGTCAGACATCAGAACACACCTGGTGGCCGACCTTATATGGTATGTCTCTGCTCTGGACATTCTGACCATGATGATCTTCCGTGGATCCGGCATCAGTCCCGGCAATCTGATGGAAGCACTTTTGGTGATTATCATTCAGGAACAGGTGATGAGCAGGTATTATGGCAGGGCGGACAGTCATGCCTTTTCCTGCTGTGCTCTGTACATGGCAGTCGTGTGGGACTGTCTTGAAAGCCATGTTCTTCATATGAGCCTGTCACTTTTGCTACTTACCCTTGTACAGCTGCTGAAGCATAATATCTGCAGAGGCATGAAATTAAAAGAGCCTGCCCCTTTCATACCTTATATCCTGCTGGGGTTCATGGCCGTGCTTGCGGTGCATGGTCTGAAGTTCTCAGATTGAGAAATACAGGCCTTGATGATAAAATTGTATTAATGGGCAGGAAGAAAACCGAAATAAAAAGAACACTTCTTAAAACGGCATCTGTCGTCATGGCAGCTGTCATGTTTTTGTGCGCCTGCTCATCGGATTCAGGGAATGTCGGCGAAGTACCTGAACAGACTCTCGCAACCGACGTGGATGATGCGGATGAGACTGTAAGGCCTGCATCAAACGTCTGGATAGATTCCGGAAGAGAGCCCGCAGGAAGTGCAACGATCGATGAACTCATAAACGCAAATGAGGAGATCATATTAAACAGCAGGTCGCATTTTACGGCAGGCATATCCTGCGATGATGAGCCTATGCTGGAACTCTCTTCCTTTCTTTCGCAGGTAAATGCTTCTCCCGTATATGACGATACCCGTTTCGAATACTTTGCTGACGGTGAAGAGGCTTTTCAGTCGATGCTTGAAAGTCTCCGCAGTGCCGAAGATTATATTTTCATGGAGTATTTCATCATCAACTCCGGAAGCGTGTGGGATGATTTCCATGAGATCCTTAAGAAGAAAGCGTCTGAAGGCGTGGAAGTAAGGATCCTGGTCGACGGGTGGGCTGTTCAGTGGTTCCTGCCGCATGATTTTCTGGATACGATGGAAGCTGAAGGAATCCGTACTTACGTTACGGCACCGCTTACCAGGGGAAGTGATATCCTTTCGCTCATGCGCGATCACAGGAAGATACTGGTCGTGGACGGAAAATGCGCATACACCGGAGGAGTGAACCTTTCCGATGAGTATGCTAACAGGATCACGAAATTCGGGCACTGGAAGGACAATGCGATACGTCTGGAGGGTGAATGCGTCAAAAGCTTCGTGCTGATGTTTTTGCAGATGTGGGAACTGTTCGGCGAAGAAACCGATTATGACAGGTATCTGTCATGCTGTGAGAGGCTTGATCCCGGAAATGATCTGTGCATTCCCTATTGTGATACCCCTTTGGATGATCAGCTTTCCGGAAGGGAAGTATACATGAACATGCTCCGTAACAGTGAGAAGCAAGTGTTCATAACGGTACCGTACTTTACACCGGACGATGAATTTTTGGACCTGATGATCTCTACGGCTGAAAGAGGAGTGCACATAACGCTGATCCTTCCCGGCATTCCGGACAGGGCCGTGGTACTTCTTGCAGCCAGATCCTATTACAGAAGACTTGTCGCAGCGGGAATAGACGTGTATGAATACTCGCCCGGTTTCATACATCAGAAGGTGTGCGTGTGCGACGGATGCAGATGCAGCGTCGGCTCAGTGAACCTTGATAACAGGAGCCTGAACGGTCAGTACGAATGCGGAGTATATATGTATTCGGAGGATCTGGCTGAATGCATTCTGAGTGACATCGAGGATGTCATTTCGGTGAGCACACAGATGACCGATGAAGTGATGGATGAGATGGGAATAAACTCAGTCAGATGATGATAGTAGCGGGTGAAGCCGGAAGACTTCCCCGCTTTTTCATGCATTGGAAAACAGGCTCTTTTGTGCTAAAATAACTATGTATGTATATAGTTTGGGCTCTTTTTTGCCGCGCGGGGAATAAAGCGGCGGGATGAGCTTTCTGGTCTTCGGGGAGGACGGATTATGACGATATCATGCGTGATGATAGTTAAGAATGAAGAGAAGATCCTTGCAAGATGCCTTGACAGCATCAGAGATCTCATGGATGAGATAGTAATCGTTGATACGGGGTCGATGGACAAGACCAAGGAGATCGCACGCAGGTATACCGATAAGATCTACGATTTTGCCTGGACCGGTGATTTTTCGGATGCAAGGAATTTTGCTTTCTCCAAGGCAACCATGGACTATATATATTCGGCAGATGCCGATGAGGTGCTGGATGATTCGAACCATATCAAGTTCATGGCACTCAAGACCATGCTTCCCGAAGAGGTTGAGATAGTCCAGATGCGCTATGGCAATCAGCTTCAGCACTCCACCGTATATAACTTTGACGAAGAGTTAAGACCCAAGCTGTTCAAGCGTCAGAGACAGTTTGTATGGCAGGATCCCGTGCATGAGATGGTCAGGCTCGATCCTGTGGTTTATGACAGCGAGATCGTCGTCACCCATATGCCAGAGGGCAACCACGGACACAGGGACCTCGAGATCTTTTCCAAGGCAACATCGGGCGGAGGCTCTCTCAGCAAGAGGCTTTTCGACATGTATGTCAGGGAACTCTTCATAGTGGGTAATGAAGATGATTTCAGAAACTCACTTCCGTATTTCGTATCATGCGCCGCAGATGTCAACATGGATGCCGAAAGCGTCAACAAGGCTTGCCTTGTGATCGCACATACCGCGAGGATCCATGGTGATATAGTGATGTTCTTCAAGTACATAACCAAGCTGATGGCAAGCGACCCTTCGTCGGAAGTGTGTCTTGAGCTTGGACTGTTCTACGAAAGAATACAGGATTTTGAAGAGGCGGCCATCTGGTTTTACAATGCCGCATTCGAAACCGTTCCTTCGGTTGTTATCACTTCCTCGGGAAAGGATGCTGCCGAAGGCCTGATCAGAGTTTACGAGGCAATGGGCATGCCGGAGGTCGGCAGGCAGTTTGCCGAAGATATTTCTCAAAAGATGTAAAGGAAAAACAATGAACTGGGAATCAAATGTCAGAAAAGTAGTACCTTATGTTCCGGGCGAGCAGCCCTCGGCGTCAGCAAGACTTATCAAGCTCAACACCAATGAGAATCCTTATCCTCCCGCACCGGGCGTGGAGGAAATCTTAAAGGAATACGACATTTCGCTTTTAAGAAAATATCCGGATGCGACATGTTCACCACTGGTGAACGTGCTGGCCGAAAAGTATAATGTAAAGCCTTCGCAGGTTTTTGTCGGAGTGGGTTCCGATGACGTTCTTGCGATGGCTTTTCTTACGTTTTTTAACTCCGAAAAGAGCATTCTTTTCCCGGATATAACGTATTCTTTCTATGATGTGTGGGCAGAACTTTTTAAGATCCCTTACAAGCAGATTCCGCTTGATGAAGAGTTCAGGATCCGCCCGGAGGATTATAAGGCTGAAAACGGAGGAGTTGTCATAGCCAATCCCAATGCTCCTACCGGTGTGTTCATGGGACTTGACGGCATAAGACAGATCCTTGATGCAAACCGTGATGTGGTATGCATCGTTGACGAGGCATATGTTGATTTCGGTGCGGAAAGCACGCTGAGCCTTCTTGATGAGTATGACAATCTTCTTGTCATACAGACCTTCAGTAAATCCAGATCCATGGCCGGACTGAGGATCGGATTTGCCATCGGCTCGGAGACGATGATCAAGTACCTTAACGACGTAAAGTATTCATATAATTCCTATACCATGACCTCCCTTACCCTTGCACTCGGCGTGGAGGCTGTGAAAGATGACGAATATTTCAGGAATACCTGTGAGAAGATAGTAAAGACCAGAGAGAAACTCAAGGAAGACCTTAAAGAGCTGGGCTTTGAATTTCAGGATTCCAAGACCAACTTCATCTTTGCAAAACATGAATCTGTTCCTGCAGAGCATATCTTCACCGAACTGAGAAAGCGAAATATCTATGTCAGATACTGGAACAAGCCCCGTATCAGTGATTATCTCAGGATAACGGTGGGCACCGATGAAGAATGTGACATACTTGTCAGAAATCTTAAGGAGATTGTGAAATGATCGATTATTTAATTTGTTTTTTTATCTCGATGGTTCCTCTCATCGAACTCAGGGTTGCCGTTCCCATCGGACTTGCACGCGGACTTGATCCCCTGGTCCTTTATCCCGTATGTATCATCGGTAACATGCTTCCCGTTCCCGTTATCTTCTTCTTTGCAAGAAAAGTACTTGAATGGGGCAAGGATAAGAAAGTGATCGGAAAGTTCTTCACGTTTTGTCTGGACAAGGGACATAAAGGCGGAGAGAAGCTTCAGAGCAAGGCCGGACGCGGACTTTACTGGGCACTTTTCCTTTTTGTCGGAATCCCTCTCCCCGGAACCGGTGCATGGACCGGAACTCTTGCCGCAAGCATTCTTGACATGGATTTCAAGAAAAGCGTTCTTGCGGTCGTTGCAGGTGTTGTTCTCGCCGGAACGATAATGGGACTCGGTACCGCAGGAGTCTTGGGCATCCTTGGAATCGGAGGCTGATTTGGATTCTTATCAGGCTTTTGCCGGCGTATATGATGAACTGATGGCGGATGTGCCTTACGACGACTGGTGCGAAAGGATAGACCGCGACATCAGGAGATACGGCGTCACAAGGACAAATGAAAACAGGGAAAAACCCGCTTCCGAAGTAGAAGAAGTGCTTGCGAGCGAAAGGGATCTTGTTGCCGATCTTGCCTGTGGAACCGGCATCGTGACGAGAAAACTCTTTGATAAAGGCTACGATGTGTTCGGCATAGATATCTCTTCCGAGATGCTGACGAGAGCTTATGAATCCGATGAGGGACGGGGGATCATGTATCTGAATCAGGATATATGCGAGCTCGATCTTTATTCGACAATAGGAACCGCGATATGTGTATGTGACAGCCTGAACTATCTTCTTTCGGATGAAGAGCTTCAGTCCGCATTTGACGGAGTGTCCAACTTCCTGTATCCCGGCGGGATCTTTATTTTTGACTGCAATACGTCATTTAAGTACAGGGAATCCATCGGTGAATCCACGATCGCCGAAGCGGGAGAAGATGTATCGTTCATATGGGATAACTACTACGACGAAGAAGAAAATGTCAATGAGTGTGATCTTACTCTTTTTATAAAAAGAGAGGATGGCCTGTATGAGCGTGCCGAGGAGACGCATCTCCAGCGCGGCATTGAAAAAGAAGACATAGAAAACCTTGCCCTGCGCAGCGGACTTGAGATAGTTCTGATCTCCGATTCGGATACCGGCAGTGAGGTTAATCCCGAGACCGAAAGGCTATATGCCGTGCTCAGAAAGCCGGCAGATGAAGACTTAAAATAATGCTTAACGAGAAATGTTTAAAAGATTATATCGTGACCGCAACTGCGGCTGACGCTCACATAAGGGCATTTGCATGTACCACTCTTAACATGGCGGAGGAATCCAGAAGGCTCCACAACACCAGCCCCGTCATGAGCGCGGCACTCGGAAGACTGATGTCCGCCGCGGCGATGATGAGTATAATGATGAAGGGTGACAGGGATAAGCTGACGATCCAGATCAAGTCCGACGGACCTTCACAGGGTGTAACTGTATGCGCGGACTCTCACGGAAATGTTAAGAGCTATACTCCCGTGCCTGATGTGATCGTTCCCGCCAGATCGAACGGGCATCTCAATGTCTCCGGAGCTATCGGAAACGGTGATCTTATCGTGGTCAAGGACCTGGGCCTGAAAGAGCCGTATGTCGGAAGGATACCTCTTCAGACGGGCGAGATCGCGGAGGACATGACTTATTATTTTGCAGCATCGGAACAGACTCCTTCGTCCGTTGGGCTCGGTGTACTCATGAACCGGGATAACACGGTAAGGTGTGCGGGAGGATTCATAGTCCAGCTCATGCCCGATGCGGGCGATGAGGTCATCTCCGTCATTGAGGAGAATCTCAGGAACCTTAAAAGCGTGACGGAAATGCTTGATGCGGGTCTTACTCCCGAGGATATGATCGGTGAGGTCCTGAAAGGTCTTGATATTCATTTCCACGAAAGCTATGATACCGCGTATAAATGTGACTGTTCGAGAGAAAGAGTCGAGCGTGCGCTCATAAGTCTCGGTGAAAAAGAGATAGTTGCTTTGATCAAGGAAAACAAGGATGCGGAGATCCACTGTGATTTTTGCGAGAAGGATTACGTATTCGGTCCCGGGCAACTGAAGGAGATCCTGAAAAAGAGCAGGGAATTATCGCAGTAAGCGAAGAACATAAGGAGAATCAAAATGGCAAAAGCAAATGACAATTATCTGAAACTTCCCGGAAGTTATCTGTTTTCCACCATCGGAAAAAAAGTCAGGGAATACCAGGAGGCCAATCCTGATGCGAAGATCATAAGACTTGGCATCGGCGATGTCACACAGCCTCTTGCTCCGGCTATAATCGATGCGCTGCACAAGGCAGTCGATGAGATGGCCGACAAAGATACTTTCAGGGGATATGCTCCCGATCTCGGATATGAATTCCTGAGAAATGTGATCTCAGATACCGATTACAAGAAGAGAGGCTGCGACATCTTGGCTGATGAGATATTTGTATCGGATGGTGCAAAGTCCGACTGCGCTAATATTCAGGAGATCTTTTCAACCGACAATAAGATCGCGGTCTGCGATCCTGTGTATCCCGTATATGTGGATTCCAACGTAATGGCCGGAAGAACGGGAACCTATGATCCAAAGAGTGAAGTATGGTCCGATGTGATCTATATGCCCTGCCTTGAGGAGAACGGGTTTGCACCTGAACTTCCTTCCGAGACTCCCGATCTCATCTACCTGTGCTTCCCCAACAATCCGACAGGTTCCGCAATCACCAAAGACCAGCTTCAGGTATGGGTTGATTATGCGAATAAGGTCGGTGCGATCATTCTCTATGATGCGGCTTACGAGGCATATATCTCCGAGGACAATATCCCTCACAGCATTTATGAATGTGAAGGAGCAAGGACCTGTGCCATCGAGTTCAGATCGTTTTCCAAGAATGCAGGCTTTACCGGCGTAAGACTCGGATTCACCGTCATTCCCAAGGATCTTAAGGCCGGAGATACTCCTCTTCATCCTCTCTGGGCAAGACGTCACGGTACCAAGTATAACGGAGCACCCTACATCATCCAAAGAGCAGGCGAGGCTGTTTATTCCGAAGCAGGAAGACAGCAGCTCAAGGAACAGGTTGCCTATTACATGAACAATGCAAAGGTGATCTATCAGGGACTTAAAAGTGCGGGCTATGATGTTTCCGGAGGAGTAAATGCTCCTTACATCTGGCTTAAGGCACCTGATGGAATGACCAGCTGGGAATTCTTTGATCATCTTCTTGATAAAGCTCATGTTGTGGGAACACCCGGATCGGGCTTCGGTCCCAGCGGAGAGCACTTCTTCAGGCTTACAGCATTCGGAAGCTATGAGAATACTCTCGAGGCTATTGAAAGAATAAAAAAACTGTGATATAGTTCTGTCCACGACAGGAAAGCGGCAGCTTTCCGGAGCGTATATCAAAAGCAAAAACGTCAAATAAGGAGACTAATGTCTTTTCGCAAAGAAGAGACATCGGTCTCTTTTTTTATTTCAAAACGGAGGTGACAGATTGGAAAAAACGATCGGAAGAATGCGGAAAAAAATGTATCTCGAAAGGCTGGTTTTGCTTGTGCTTTTAATGACGCTGATCATGTTTGCGGCATCCGTTTGCGGAGGGAAAAGCGTGAGAGCTGCGCAGCTGCCTTCTCCGCAGAGTGTGCTCGGGGATTATATGAATAATCCGTATATCAGGTTCTACGAAGGAAATGAAGGGATCGCCTGGACGACGATACATCCCGGAGGTTATGCACTTACCGCAAACGGTGCATATATCTACGCCGGCGGACAGAGCATATACCGCGGGATCGAAGGGACTGAGGTGATCCCTTCGGGGGTGATCTCGCGAAAAGAATTAAACGGTGAACTGCAGCCCGGCCACCATTACTATGCGCAGCCCATAGAAAACAGCGTTATTCCCGTCGGGAGATGGGTGCTGATGCATCGTGATGCGGAGTGCGTTCACGGGCCTTTTGCTGCATGCAGGGATCATGAATACTATGGGGTGAGCGGCTTGTCAAATCATATGTGCGGGGAGGATTATGATTCGGGATGGATCGCATATTGTGCTGATTGCGGCCGTCCGCTCACCGGATATGTATATACGAGTGCAGACTGCGTTTCAAGGATCGGATATATCTTTGCGGGAAGCGGAGAATTCTCTTTCAGATATCCGGTGGATTATATGTTCATATGTCCGGTGGACGGTGACAATCTTGAAAATGATGTGGCCCTGAGAAGACACGAATGCGAATGTTTCATATCCTGTAACCGGTATAACGTCGTCTATGACGGCAATGGGGCAGACATCGGGGAGATGGATGCTTCCGTGTTCTATTACGGCGGTGAGAGCATATACGAGGGACATGAGGTCGAAAGAGAAGAGGCTCTCAGGAAGAATGAATTCATCAATCCCGGGTTTATCTTTTCGGGGTGGAGCGAATCCCCTGACGGGCCGGTCCTCTTTTCGGATATGGAAGATGTATCGGAAATAGAGGATCATTTCGTGAGACTGGGTGATTCGGGTGAAGGATCCGATGATCAGGTGATAACCCTTTATGCATGCTGGACGAGATGTGATTCCGTGCTTTGCATATCGGGAGGGAGCTTTAACGGAAATGCGGGATCATATCACGGAGTTGAGAATGGAGAATCCGTATCTGAACTGAACAGCTTTGAGAGAGGATATCATTATGAAACCTTTGTGGATCCATTTCTGCTTGATGCACCTTTTGGATATAAAGTCACACTGAATGCGATGGAGGGAAGCTCTGCAGATGCGGTCTATTCGGAGTGTGAATTATCGGGATGGATCTTTGAAAGTGATGATCCGGGCGGAAGGAATGTTTTGGTCTCCGATCCTCATGGCTTTGAAGTGACAGGAAGTCTGTCCGGAGAGATCACGGAGCTTTTGTCTGACGGAAAACTCACATATCTGCACTCTTCCGTGATCGACGGAAATATCGATCATATTACTGCCCTGTGGCGAAGCACAACGGTGCTGCTTCCCGGAGCATACTGTCCGGGCATGGTGTTTGACGGATGGTACACGGATCCTGACATGAGTGAATCTCATTTTGCGGGTGGTGAGGGAGACCTTTTCATGCCGGGGCATGATACTGTGCTCTATGCATCGTTTACGGGGATAAGTCTTGTGGCTGAGCCGGATTATATGGGAAATGAGGATTTCGGTGAAGACAGATATTCCGGACTGACAAGGCTTACAATACCCGAATTTACGGGAAACGACATTTTCAGATATTTCATATCCCCCGATGTATATCCCATGGTTTTTGAGGAGGCAGTATGCGAAACCGGGATCACCCCATCAAATGACACTGCTGTCACTTATTCATCTCCGCGGGAATATACGTCTTTTCAGGTCAGCCGTACGGGAATATATTCATTTGAACTGTGGGGAGCAAGAGGTGCGTCCTATGACAGATATTCGGGAGAAGATGGCGAATATTCCGAATGCAGCTTTTTTCTGAATGAAGGAGATACGGTTGAGATATACACCGGAGCCGCAGGAAATGTGACAAGCTCATCGGGTTCTGTTACCTGTGGCGGCGGTGAAGGCTCATATATCAGCATTAACGGGAATGTGGTGATGTCATCATCCGGCGGAAAAGGGGCATCATTTACGCTCAATGTATCCAGGACGTTTAACTATACCGGTTCAATGCAGACATTCACCGCATCAGCGGAGGGCGACTACACACTGAAAGTCTGGGGAGCATCGGGGAAAGCCGGAGTTGAAGGAGGTGCCGCGGCAGGTCGCGGAGGTTATGCTGCAGGCACGGTTCATCTTCAGGCCGGAAGCGTTCTGTATATATGTGTCGGAGGAACAAACGGTTATAACGGTGGAGGCAGCGGCGGAAGCAGCATGTACGGGGCAAGAGGCGGAAACGGTGGCGGTGCCACGCATATAGCTTCGGTGAGCGGGCAATTGTCTACTTTATCGGGAAAGAAAGATAAGGTGTATATAGTCGCCGGAGGCGGAGGAGGTGCTGCCGGTGCGAATTCCACGGCCGGAGCAGGCGGGGGAAACAGCGGCGGAAACGGCATATCGCCCTGGCCCGGAGGCGAGGCTACCGCAAGGGGAGGAACGCAGACGTCTCCCGGAACCGGCAGCAGTTCCGGAAGAGGAAGAGGCGGTTTCGGATATGGAGGAAACGGATATTCATATAACGAGGAAACGGGTGACTTTGGCTTCATCATGAATGGCGGAGGCGGAGGCGGCTGGTACGGCGGCGGAGGAGGAGCTGCAGACACGGACTCATACGGGTGCGGCGGTGCAGGTGGCAGCGGATACATCGGCGGTGTTCGAAACGGCTCGATGAGAAACGGTGAAAACTCAGGAAACGGAAGGGCTGTCATTACCTGCAACATAAGCATCACCGGCCGTGATCCTTCCGGGAGAGCTACGGAATTCATGCCTGGGAATATTCTTTACAGCGGTCACAGAGTCGTGACGCATGCCTACTGCGAATATCCCGCTGACGATCCTGCGGGCAACGGTTACTGCATAGTTGGATTTCCTGCTGTCAGATATTATAATTCGGATTCCGTCATATGCCTTTCGCCGGATGCGGCAAGTCCGGATCCTGTAAGAAGCATCGGCTATGAACTGGATACCGTAAGCAGGATTGCTGAGATATCCTGGGATATGCCGAATGATAACGGTACTGCATATAACTTTATGGCCAGGGCGTATAATTCAGCGAATGTCATTTCCGGATCGGATGCATATGCTCAGACAAATACGGAGAGACTGCTTATAACTACGGGGATATACAGATATTACTATGTAGTGGATTCTACCGATGTAAGGGACGATCAGTATATCCTTAGATATGGCACTCCGGTGATGAGCAGCTGGTCCGGTTTGTCGGGCACTTCCCGGGATGCTGATTTTGTGAGCTGGTATGAAAGCGTTGATGCGTCAGACAGGGTATGTCACGGCTTTTCCTTTGCGCCGGACGGTACAGACAGGTATCTGCATCTTGTGGCCGAAGACAGGGCGGGAAACCTGAGCGAAGCGGTTAATGTTGCAATAGACGGAAAGCACGCTGCGGTCCCTTATCCGCTGCGTACCGAAAAGCTCTCTGTGCTTTTGTCCGATAATGTGTATGTTTCTCCCGACAGGCCGGATGTCTATTATGTCAGGGCAGATTCGCAGACGGCTTTTTCACTGGAATATTCGGCATATATCGACGGATATGCATCAGACCTGTATCAGATCGACACGGCGTATTTTATGTCTTCTGCGAGTGAATATGCTTTTTCTGAAGCGGAAAAGAGTGATGCATCACTTCCTGAAAGCGAAGTGACGATCACTGACTTTGTAAGGACGGCAGATTTTATGTTGTCACCGGTCCGGACAATTGAAGCCGTGAGAACGGAGCATGCAAGAGTACTCAGCCTGACTGAGGAATTCGCGGTTTCGTCCGAAGAAGAGCTATTCATATATCCTTCAGCTTCCGCCACTTGTTCAGGCAACTCTTCGGTATTGTTCATGGGAGATGATATCGTGCGAAGTAACCCGGATGAGGATGTGCTGAACGGAATTACACTTGTTGGGGATTCTTCTGCACCTGTCTGCATGGTCAGTGTAAACGGAGGAGAATATGTCACGCTCTCTGAATGCGATATATCCAATGTCGCTTCGGAATGCGTTATCGACAGGAGAAATGAAAGCGTGACGGTGGATCTTTATGTCTCTGATGAGGGAGCAGGGCTCAAAGGGAATTTTACCGTTAAGATCGTGAATATTGATAACGGACTTGAGGGTGAATTCGTCAGCGTGGGTGATCATTTCATAACTGAGCTTAAGATAGATGAAGACAGTCCGGTACCATCATTTGAAAACATGCTTTTTAACGGAAAGTTCGTGATATATGTAACTGCGGAGGATAATGTCGGAAATATGTCGACGGAAAGTTCCGAACACATCACAGAGCTGGACATCAAGGGGAAGATTGTCCGGTGTCTTGATGAGATAAGCGGACCGCTGTTTGGAGAGGAAGGTGAGCCTGCCATCAAAAGAGGAGAGAGCGGCTATGTGATGTCATATGTGTGGGGATATCCCGATGCCGTGCTGGTATCGTTCGAAAGCGCGATGCTCGGCACATATGATGTTCTGTATGTGGCAGGTGGTTATATGCCGGATGGGCTTGAAAACACTGAAGTGACGGTGGTGGAAATCGATGCACCGGGATACATGCTTGAGCTGAGGACAGATTTTACCGTGCCTCTCGAATATGATGGAGATGTCATAAATGTCAGCATCACAGCTTTCCGGGGAGATGAAAGACTCAGCTGGACTTCGGAGTGCGGTGTGCTTTCTGAGGGAAGCGTGCTGGATGAATGGGTCACAGTGCTGAGGTGATGAAAGAATGTCAGGTGCCTGTTGTTATGCTTGGAATGGAATAGTATAATGAACATTGATCCTATTACAATCCTGAGAGGCTTAAAATGCTTAAAAAGCTTATAAGACAACTGACATGTGTGATCCTGACGGCTGTTTTGGTCATTGCGGTACCTTTATCCGCAAAAGCTGCTGAAGGAGCTGCTCCCGGAACTGTTTTCCCGCTCAGGTACAGTCCCGATGTATCAACTGCCGTTTCGACGCAGACCACCTATCTCAACGGGATCTTCTTTACAGTGGACTGCTACCATGACAGGATACTGTATAACGATTCGGGGAATCCCGGTGCTGAACTGATGTCATGGAAGGTAATGGCAGATGATCTCAACAAGCCTCACAGCATCTGTTCAGACGGACTTATATATCTTGTCGTGGATACCGACAATAACAGGGTCGTCACATATACAAGGCTGGTCTCGGGTGAATTCATGGAACTTCAGAGTTTTCAGAATGTAGGGATCAGACCTCATTATTGCGAGTATGATGCAGCCACCTCTTCGTTTTATGTGTGGAGTTCGTATACCGGTGAAATGTTCATATATAAGAGGCCGGCAGGAAGCTTTGCACTCCGGCTTGCGGATGTCAAAAAACTCGATTATATGTATGGCCTTTATACCAGGTCATTCACGATAGACGGAAACAATATCATTCTGTGCAGTCAGGGCGCCGGCGGAATGATAGTGGTCAACAAGAGAAACTTCAACCTTGTCGGGATATATCCTGTTGCCGAGGAACTCGGCGGGCTCGTCCAGGTTGTGAAGGTCGGAAGCCATTATTATCTGTCCACTTCATCCGACAGATACGGCAACCAGAACATGGCCATGACGGTAAGAAGCGACACTCTCGCAGGATTTGCAAGCAGTGCCACATACACGGATGTAACCGCCCAGCTCGGAGGAATTCCGGGGATCTGTGTTCCGTATTACATGTCCAATGAAGGAGGGGTATGTTTTGTGAGAGTAATAGGAATGGGAGCAGGATATGAAGATTTCGGAACCTGCTTCACGGAAGATGTATTCGGAAATATAATTGTTGGAGGAAGGATCAGCTGAGGCTGATCCTTTTTTTATTCTGCGGGAACGATATGTATGATGCCGATGGCTCCGGCAAATGCCGGCGTAAAGATATGCTGTCTGAGACCGTCTCTGATCTCTCCGTCCCAGGGTGCGTGCAGATGACCGGCAAGAACGTATGCACATGACGAATCCTGTGAATATATGAGGTTCAGATATCTCTGCATATCCGCATCCGGAACATAGGTTTCGCCGTTTGGACTCCAGTAATAAATCCTGTTACGGACCTGCATGGACAATTCTTCAAGAGAGGGATCGTTTTCGGAATAATAAGGAACATGTGTTGCCGCAATGACCGGTACACCTGAGGAATAGAGCTCGGTAAGAACCTCCATCTGTTCTTCACCGGGCTTTTTTATCGAGTTATTAACTCCTGCAATGATGAAGTCTCCGAAATCCAGATATTTATGTGAATTGTCATCACCATCCAGCGCTACATGCATGTCATGCGCACTGTAATCATCAAGTCCCGTGCTTCCGTCGCTGTACCATGTTCCGTAATCATGATCGGCTCGTATATACAGAACTCTGTCTGAGGGGTATCTCAGCCTTTCAAAACCCTCGGTAAGGATGTCCATGTTGGAAGTACTGCAGTAATCGAGGAGGTCTCCGCCGAATATCACTCCGTCGAAATTGTTATAATTCAGGTAATCGATTATCTCGGGCCACAGATCGGCTGCATGGACGCCATCCGGAGTGACCGAAAGAGTCTCGTATCTGTTCAGGACTGTTTCGAGGCTGCCTTCATACACGTCTCCTGCTTCGAAGTCCGATATGATGTGAACGTCCGAAACCCATGCAATGGTGTATTCTCTGTCTATTCCGGGTATTTCGATATATACCGGCTCTTCGGTGAATGCATATTGCGGAGCGGGGTAGATGATCTCCGGTTCCGCAGGTTCGTCCGGATTGTCCGGTGTCAGGGGCTCTGCGTCTGTCCCCTCATTTGCGGTATCGTCACCGGGTATATCGGAAACTTCAAATTGTGACGGATAGGTGGCATTAGGATCTGGCATGACGAAGAACAGGATGATGCCGGCAATTGTAAGTGCAAGCAGTATGGCGGACAGGATTATGGTTATTTCCCTGTCACGGTATGCTTTGCGGGCCGATTTCTTTTTTGCGTTTGCCTGCTCCGGGTTTTTGTCGGTTTTCTTTGATGTATTATTATCCTTATCTTTGTCCGAATGCACTTTAACAGTCCCGGCGGGCTTTTGAGCCGGGACTGCTGCGTTTTCTGAATTGACTTTCTTTTCGGGGGATTCAGGTGAAATGACTGCTTCCGTTTTTGCTTTCGAAGATCCTGCCTTGCTTTTAGTTGAAGCAGGAGTGACGGATGCTTTACCTGAGCCTGATCTTTTTTTGTTTTTCTTTTTGGATGACATTATCTGTTCACTCTGATATTCTCTCTGATCCAGGCTCTGGTCTCGGCTGTCATGCCGTTTGTCGGGCTCACCTGGAATTCAGGAGATGCATTACTGCTGATATCATTGAATGCCCAGAAATGATTGATCTCTATTCTGGTCGCGGTTGTTCTTGAACCATCCGCAACTATGGTTATTCCCTCGTTTTCCGCAAGTCTTTGTACTACGGCATTGTAGGCTACCAGATAAGGGGAAGGATCCACACCGGCTTTTTCACAATAATATACCGCATCATAGAGAAGCATGATGTTGTAGTCTGTCTCCTTAAGTGCTGCGTCAATGATGTCAAGGCAGTCTTTTGCGGAAAGACTCTTATCTGCAAATCCGGTTTCAGTCTGCTTTCTGACGATCCATGCATAAGCATAGATATATCTCAGCCTCAGGGGATCGTCGGGGTCATCCTCGTTGAAGAGTACGGGATTTCCGTTATCGTCAACTATGGATGCCGCATCGCTCATGAGTTCCCATGCTTCGCTTCTTGACCAGGTTTCCCTGGATGAGATCTCGTTGATTGCGAGGATATATTTCTTTATGTAAATCTCACGAAGTTCTTCTTTTTCGGAAATGATGGGCTCAACGTCGATCGGATATCCCGCATCGCTGAGTGAAGTTGCATAGCCCAGCAATGTATCATAATAATCCACGGACTGGATATAGAGTCCCGAGCCGACTCTCTGGCCGTCGAGAAGTGATGTTGAATATCTGACCTGCTCAAGATACTTGCCAAATACATCAAGGACCTCCGATGATACTTCGTCCGCAAAGTCATATTCATTGGCAAGTCTGATATATCCGTCGAATGCAGTCGGATAATCGTGAGAAATGCCCTGTGATGCATCTCCGGCCCTGACTGCCTCGGCTATCTCGGCACGGATTTCCTCAATCTCGCGGAGTCTTGCAGCCGTAACCTCGGGATCTTCTTCGGGCTCCTGTGCGGTGACAGGTTCCTGATCATCCTCGTCGTCTTCGTCTTCGTCGTCCTCGGCGTCCTCATCCTCATCGTCTTCATCGTCTTCGTCTCTTGAGGAAGAAGTATGAGTGCCGGAATCATGTGATGAACTGTTGGAAAAAACTCCCATGCTCTTGAGCGCAAGGAGAATGGCTACTATAAGTGCGATTATCACCAGCGCGATTATCAGGATAAGACCTTTGAAAGGCTTTTTACCTGAAGCAGGCTGTGTATCTGCCTGAGTTGTCTGAGCCTGTGAAGGTTCCTGGGCAGGCTCCGGAGCTGACTCCTGTGAACTGCTTGGAGATCCGAGTGAAGCATATCCCGTATAGACAGGCTGCTGTTCGTTACTTTGAGCATCGGATGCGGCGGCCGGCTGCGTTGATGCATTGGATTCGGGCTGGGCTGCCTGGGGGGATGGAGCGCTGTGTACCTGCGTTCCGCACTTCGTGCAGAATTTCATTCCGGCCTTTAAGCTGTTGCCACATTTTGTGCAGAATGCAGGAGTCTGGGCAGGTGCTTCGGACTTGGGTTCCTCAGCAGGTGTCTCGGCCTTGGGAGCTTCGGGCTGGACCGGAGCAGGTGCAGGCGTGGGCTCAGGAATAGGATTCGGAGCCGGAGCAGGCACCGGAGTAGGTGCGGGAATAGGATTCGGCGCTACAGCAGGTGCCGGAGTAGGCGCTGGAATAGGATTCGGAGCCGAAGCGGGCGCCGGAGTAGGTGCAGGAATAGGATTCGGAGCCGGAGCAGGCACCGGAGTAGGTGCGGGAATAGGATTCGGCGCTACAGCGGGTGCCGGAGTAGGTGCAGGAATAGGATTGGGTGCGGGCACGGGAGCCTCGGCCTTGGGCTCCTCAGCAGGTGTCTCGGCCTTGGGCTCCTCAGCAGGTGTCTCGGCCTTGGGAGTCTCAGTCTTGGGCACTTCGGGCTGAACCGGAGCAGGTGCAGGCGTGGGCTCAGGAATAGGATTCGGAGCCGGAGCAGGCACCGGAGTAGGCGCTGGAATAGGATTCGGAGCCGGAGCGGGCGCCGGAGTAGGTGCAGGAATAGGATTCGGAGCCGGAGCAGGCACCGGAGTAGGTGCAGGAATAGGATTCGGCGCTACAGTAGGAGCCGGAGTAGGTGCAGGAATAGGATTCGGCGCTACAGCAGGTGCAGGAGTGGGTGTGGGAACAGGATTAGGTACGGGCACGGGAGCCTCGGCCTTGGGAGTCTCAGTCTGAACCGGAGTCTGAGGAGATGCAGGAACAGAAGTCTCAGTCTGAACCGGAGTCTGAGGAGATGCAGGAGCAGAAGTCTCAGTCTGAACCGGAGTCTGAGTAGGTGCAGGAACAGAAGTCTCAGCCTGAACCGGAGTTTGAACCGGTACAGGAATAGGATTCGGAGCCGGAGCAGGCGCCGGAGTGGGTGCGGGAATGGGATTAGGCGCAGGTGCAGGAGCAGCCTGCCTGGGGATAGAAGACGGCGTGGGAGGCTTTGGAATGGAAGGCTTCCTGCCGATGTTCACTGATGATATCGGCTGTACCATCCCCTGGAGTTTTTTGCCGCAGTTTGTGCAGAATTTGATCTCGTCGGCATTCTGGGTATTACACTTAGGACATACCATTTTACACATCCCCCTTGGATATGATATTGGGCGTTTTTGGCCCTTGAAAGTATAGAAAATCAGCCATCTGTAATGGCTTAAATATTATATATTATGTAAGAATATTATTGCAAGACAGGGGTAAAACAAATATAATCTTGAATGTGTGTGGGTGGGCTTATGATAGAAGTCAGTAACATTTGCAAATCATTCGGTAAAAGGGTTATTCTTAATGGTGTAAGCCTTACGGCTTCACCCGGAGAACAGGTTGCCCTGGTGGGACGTAACGGATGCGGCAAGAGTACACTGATGCAGATCATGGCCGGTCTGCTGAAGGCCGATTCCGGTACGGTCACTTATTTTGGAAAAAGTCTCAGGCCCGGATCACTGCTTTCACATACGGTGGGGTATCTTCCACAGGAGAATCCGCTCATAGAAGAATTATCCGTTGCCGATAACATTTCTCTCTGGTCCGGAAAAAAAGCCAGGAAGGATGATCCGGCAGTGAAGATGTTCTTTCTTGAAGATATGCTGAAAGAACCGGTTTATAAGCTTTCCGGAGGCATGAAGAGAAGGGTGGCCATTTGCTGTGCATGTGTGCACATGCCACCCGTAATGCTGATGGATGAACCTACTGCGGCTCTCGATCTTTATTACAGAGCCGAGGTGCGAAAATGGATGAAAGATTATCGCGCCATGAACGGTATCATTATCACTGTTACGCACGATTCCGACGAAATGTCAGATTCGTCAAGATGCCTGCTCATTGAAGATGGCATCATAAAATTATACGAGGAGGATAAGAATAATGCATTTTGATCCAAACACAGGAGAAAGAATCATGGATCCCGGTGATGAGATCCAGGCATCTGCCGCTAATACGGTAAATCAGGCAGCCAATCAGGCTAATCAGGCAGCAGCAGCTCAGGCAGCCCAGGCAGCAGCTCAGGCCCAGGCAGCAGCGCAGGCTCAGGCAGCCCAGGCAGCAGCTCAGGCCCAGGCAGCAGCCCAGGCTCAGGCAGCTCAGGCTCAGGCAGCTCAGGCAGCAGCTCAGCCTCAGGCAGGCCAGTTTCAGGGTCAGCCCCAGCCTCAGGCAGGCCAGTTCCAGGGTCAGCCCCAGCCCCAGCCTCAGGCAGGTCAGTTCCAGGGTCAGCCCCAGCCTCAGGCAGGTCAGTTCCAGGGTCAGCCCCAGTTCCAGCAGGGAGCTGCAATGTCCGGAATGCCTGAAACCAAGGAGAAGAAAGGACTGCCCATCGGTGCCATTATCGGAATCGTTGCCGCAGCACTTGTTGTCGTGGGAGGCATCATTTTCCTCATCATGAACAGCAGCAACAAGATCTCTCTGCTTGACATTTTCACCGAATCATTCGACGGAAGCTACATTGATGTATTTACCGAGGATGTCCAGCTTGAGCCTTTTGATGATTTTACCGTTACCGTCAATGGTGAGTTCAGTGATTATGAATTCAACTTTGCACTTGCCAATGCAACTTCATCTCACCAGAGATCCCTTTATGCTGAGCTGACCTATTCGGGCATCACCATTGATGCTAATGCATACATCGATGAGAAGAAGTTTGTCGGTTCCGTTCCCATTCTTGGTGATTATCTTTTCACATATGACTATTCCAACGACAAGAATGACGGATATCTCATCGAGATGCTCGATGACTATGATGTTGATGTCGAGACATTAAACGCTATCGTCGCATTCCTTAACGACAATTCTTCAGCTATCGAGAAGTTATATAACCAGACTGATGATTATGTTAATGATTGCATCAACGGACTTGATTTCAAGAAGACCGGTGAAAAGGAAACCTTCACTGTTGACGGAGAGAAGGTTGAGTGCAAGGAATATCAGGTTGTGGTTACTGCCGATACCGTAATCGAATGGATTGCGGGCTATCAGGATATCTGGAACAATTTCTACAAAGAGTACTCTTCAAACTTCGAGCCCGTTGAAGATATCTCCGGAATGGAGTTTGATTTTGGAGACTACTTTGACGACGTTATTGAAGAGCTTGAGGATATGGAGGATATGACCATATCCGTATACATGAAGGGCAAGGTTGTTGCTGCAGTATTCTTCGCAAGTGACGACAGCACTCTTGAGTTCCTCTTCAAGGGCGGTGACTATCGTGCTCAGAACGTTGAAGTTATTATGGACTATGACGGAGACGAACAGACCGTTCTTCTGATCGAAGGCAAGACCAAGGGCGACGTTCAGACTTCTACCATTACCGTAGGCGATGAGACTACTGTCATCGAGTATTCATTTAACAGAAAGACGGGCGAACTCGAGATGAGCATGGAGAAGTACGGCAATACCATGTATTCGCTTGAGTGCACTCTTGCTGTTGAAAAAGGAACTCTTACCATCACCTATGACAGCATTGAATATTCAGGATCCGAGCTTCCTTTCGACAGCTTTGTTGTGACCGTCTCCAATAAGGCAGATATCATCGAGCCTAAGGATGGTGACGAGTTTGATCTCGGAAATGCCGACGAAGATGAATTCCAGGATCTTGTTCAGGAAATCCAGGAAGCACTCATGGATAATGAGGAACTCATGGAACTCATGGAAGATGCTGAAGATCTGTATTACTATTTTTAATCCGGTTAAGCTCTGGCCAGACGCTGAACCGACCGTGGACTGCGAATGAATTATTCTTTCCAGTACATAAGAATAGAGTTTAAAAGAGCTGTTCATGCTTTTTTGAGCGGCGCGGTCACACTTATAATAATTTCTGCAATTACCGTAGGCTCTGCGGCAGCGTTATACACGCTGCTGCAGAGCCTTGGTGTTTCTGAGCCAGTTAAGATCGCCATGTCCATTCGCGGCGATGATTCAATGTCCGTAGTTTTGCTCAGGCTGGTACAGGGAATGGATTCGGTCAGTGCGGTATGCAGGTTCGAACTGACGGATGAAGATGAGGCAAGAGAAGGAGTACTGGACGGGACCTATGCTTCGGCGATAATTCTTCCCGAGAATTTTTATGATGAAGTCAATACGGGCATCAATCCCCCTGCTCTTATTCTTGTTCCTTCAAAAATGCCGGACGGAGTGAAGGGCTTTTCCGAACTCCTTAGCTCGGCGGCATCTTTGGTGGATACGGTTGAGGGCGGCATTTATGCCGTGACTGATGCAGGCTCTGTATATGGCATGAGTGTATCAAGGCAGGATATGGAAGCCTACCTTACATCCATTGCATATGATGCGCTGCTTGGAAGGACCAAATTCTTTGAGGAAAGCTTTGAAACATCACTTGATGTGGATGACCTGATCTCTTATTACACCGTCAGTGCATGCCTGATTATCCTGCTTGTTTCATGCACGGGATTTGTTTATCTGTATTCAAGGAGAACCAGAGCTGTTGAGTTTGCTCTGAGGAGAAACGGCCTTGGACCGGTCAGGACCGGATTTGTACGTTTCTTGGTGATGATGATGCAGCTTGTCCTGATCACCGTACTGTTTGTTCTTGTGATCCGTACAGCTTCATTCTTTCTTGAAAAGCGGGAAGAGGAAATGCTCTATCTTGCAGCTTCTTCTTTAAAAGATGCGTGCGGCATACTGATATCTCCCGCAAATGTACTGCCTGTTTTGTTCAGCATCTGCGGTTTTACGCACCTGATCTATTGTCTGCTTAAAGGAAGGGAAGATTCCGGGCTTATTCTTCTTATTGTCTTCATGATCATGCTGATCATCGGCGGCTGCGTGGTTCCTTCTGTTTTTCTTCCCGATGCTGCAGTGAGGATTGGGGAACATCTTCCTGCTTTTTTGTGGAGAGATGATATTTTTTCCGGAGGCATTATAAGGGAACTGATAATGGGAATCCTGTTTTTCGCCGGAGGGGAGGTGCTGTCATGGGTACGTTCATGATGAGATTCTTCCTGATGCTTAAAGCAAGGCTCAAAAACCCGTATACATATGTCTGGGTTCTTCTCATGGCGGTTTCGCTCTGGCTTGTAAATGAGACCGTTATCCCTTCCCGCAATTCTTCGGAAGTTGTCATTCTTAATCTTGCCGGAGAATGCGGTGATAAGATCCTGAACATCCTGGAAAATGCCGATGAAAAAACTACCGAATGCACGTATTCGGCTGTCGGTGATGAAGAGACTCTTCGGGAACTTGTCAGGCGCGGTCAGGCCAGATGCGGCTTCATACTGCCTGCGGACCTGAAAGAGAGAGTGTTGTCGGGTGATGCCAGACATGCGATCACGATGGTGACATCCACATTTTCCGTTAAGAGCGCTGCGACAAGAGAAACGGTATTTGCAGCTCTTTTCCGCGTGATGAACCTTGAAATGACCGAGAATGCCGTCAGGGATTATTTTGAGGATCCTGAAGCGGCAAGCGAGCTTATTCGTGAACGTTATGAATATTATCTTGGCAGTGAAGAGGTTTTCAGACTTGAATATGAAGTGTTTGAATCGCCTGAAAGCCGTGATGAGGGATTTTTATTTGACAGATCTGATCCGATAAGGGGAACGGCCGCAGTGATCCTTTTTATACTTAGCCTGTATTCGGGCAGCGTCTTTTACGGAAAGGACGGAAAGTTTTTCAGTGCTCTCAGAAAGGGAGAGAGGATGGCATGCATCTTTTTGCATGAACTGTCTTCGGTACTTATTCCTTCCGTATTCAGTTTCGTGATCGTGAGAATGCTTGATGCGGAAAGCGTGTCGCTCGGGCGGGATCTTGCATGCTTTGCGGTTCTTGTTGTTTCCTGCTGCGTATGGAGCGGAGTGTTTGTCTCTTTTTTCAGGAAAAACGAAACGTATCTTCCGGCCGTGTCGGTTCTTTTGTTCATGAGTTTTGCGCTGTGCCCCGTGTTTTTTGATATTGGTGAATACATTCCTGTAATCGGGTATGTCGTGAGGATCCTTCCTCCCGCTTTATATTTGTACATGTTATGATCTTCTGTCCGTATTGATCCTGTTTTTATTGGAGAAAAGAAATGATACGCAGAAAATGCGGTGAAAAATCACATAGCATTCTTCCGGTCATTCTTCCGGTGACGGTCTTTCTGATCATCACGCTTATTTCGGTAATATGCATCAGGATGGTTCGGGCTTCTTTTCCCGGAAGCGGCGCCACAGCTGCAGCGGTATTCATAAGAGACGGTTCCCTTTTCTATGCTCCCGATGCATCTGCCGGTGATCCTGAGCTTTATGAGATATGTGACATCAAGCTTGATGATATGTATGATCACTATCCTGACAACCTTGTCAGAATCTCGCCGGACAATAAATATATTTATTTCTTTGACAATGTGAATGAGGATTCATGCGGCTGCCTGTGCAGGATCCGTGTCGGAAGGATCGGAGCAGATAAGGATAAGAACATAAAACTGATCGAAAAGATAGATGATGAGGTCTCGATTTTTTCACTTGCGTTTCCGGATGCAGGCATGATCGCCTATGTTACGGGGAAGGATCTGCTCATAATCTACGACGGGCAGGAAAGTGTTGTGATAGGCGGAGTTTCATGCATCGAAGCGGTGGATGGTGAGGACATCTATTATGCAGGATGTGATGACGAGACCCCGGAAAATACGCTTTTTGCCTATTCGATCGCGGATGAAAAAGTCAGGAAGATCCTTGATTCTTTTGAAGATATCGGCCCTGTGACCGATGACGGATTTTACTATGTGGTACCGGATGAAAGAGAAGTCACGCTGTATGATTATGTGAACGATCCTTATGCCGGCTCCGACGAGGATGCGGTCGAACCGGTCTGCCCCAAATACAATGACGCCTTTGTGCCTGTCACTTATAGTGATGCATTTGATCCCGAAAAACTTAAGCAGATCGATACGGAATATGACGGGGATTACATTATTTTCATAGAGGACAATTTTTTCTATACAGTTACTTATAACGGGACTGTTTATTACTTTATATATAATTACCATGATTCGGGCTCTTACTATTATGATCCCGCTCTTGATGAGTTCTACAGATTTGATGAGGAATTGCTCGAAAGGCTCGATGAACAGTATCAGGAGGATCTGGATGACTGGAATAAAAGGCAGGCCAGGATCAGCCTGAGAAGATCATTACAGAGTGAAACGGTCGATCCGGGATTTCATAAGCTGATGTATTATCACGACGGGGAAAGCACCTGTATTGCCGACAGATGCACGGAGATCCGGTTTGAGACAGGCGGTGAGAACACGGTTCCGTTTTACCTGGTGATGAACGAAGAAGACATCGATAAGGTCGATATTGATGATATCACCTCTTCATATCAGGTCTATGAACTGCTCTTTGGTGGCGATGATACAGTCCGGTTCTTCGGGGCGTGATCTTGAATCACGCTCTTTTTATGCAAATTTCAGAAACGGTTTTCTTGAAAGTGGGCGTATGCCTTGCTATAGTAGAAACTGATATGTTTGATTGAAAATAATATGAGAGCATGATTGCTTTTGGAGGAAGTTTATGGATAAGGGTTATTATGAATTTCTGGTAAAGGGGAAGCCCAATATGGGTGCGAAGATCGGAAAGGTGGTCTTCTTTATCCTTGCCGTGCTTTTCATCGGTGTTGCGCTTCTTTTAGGATCCATGATCCTGATAGTTGCCGGCATAGCTTTCGGTGTGGGAGCTTATTTCGTTTCAGGCTATACCGATGTGGAGTATGAATATCTCTATCTTGACAAGGAACTGTCCGTTGACAGGGTATACAACAAGGAACGCAGGAAGCATGCGGAGACTTTTAAGATGGACAAGGTTCAGATGTTTGCTCCCGAGAAGAGTTCCAAACTGGATAATTACGGTAATGTCTCCGGCATGAAGGTGACCGATTACAGCTGCCCCGATGAGAAGAACGGACTTAAGAGGTTCGTCATGATCTATGAGGGCGGAAGGAAGATCTTCTTTACTCTTGATGAGGAGATGATCAAGGCATTTAAGAATACCACTCCCAGGAATTTCAGCGATTATTGATGGGTGGAAATAAATGACACAAAGCTCCGGTCAAAAGGCTTCCTGTTTTGTGGAAACTGTTTATTGACATTCCTTTTCCCGGGTGATAACATTTTAAAAATTTTCATTTTCTATTCATATTATTCAAAAGCAGATTCGCTGCGGAAAGGAAGATCATGGCACAGATAGTAGAAGACGGTATCACATTTGACGACGTACTGCTCGTTCCTGCTTTCTCTCAGGTCATTCCCAATCAGGTAGACCTTCACACTCAGCTGACCAAGAAGATCAGGCTCAACATTCCTCTCATGAGTGCGGGAATGGACACTGTTACCGAGCATCGCATGGCCATCGCTATGGCAAGGCAGGGAGGTATCGGAATCATTCACAAGAATATGTCCATTGAGGCACAGGCCGATGAAGTGGACAAGGTAAAGCGTTCCGAAAACGGCGTAATAAGCGATCCTTTCTTCCTCAGCCCCGAGCATACTCTTGCGGATGCGGACGAACTCATGGGCAAGTTCCGTATTTCCGGTGTCCCCATCACCGAGGGACGTAAGCTCGTAGGCATCATCACCAACCGTGATCTTAAATTCGAGACAGATTATTCCAAGAAGATAAAAGAATGCATGACAAGC
The DNA here is from genome assembly GCA_024682075.1 of Lachnospiraceae bacterium. Classification (GTDB taxonomy): domain Bacteria; phylum Bacillota; class Clostridia; order Lachnospirales; family Lachnospiraceae; genus AC2028. The sequence continues at coordinate 62,966 of JAIKZQ010000040.1, read as the reverse complement.
GAGAATCTTGTCACCGCAAGAGAGGGCGTGACCCTCGAAGAAGCCAAGGAGATCCTTGGAAAGGCCAGAAAAGAAAAGCTTCCCATTGTTGACGAAGATTTCAATCTCAAGGGCCTCATCACCATCAAAGATATCGAGAAGACCATCAAGTATCCCAATGCTGCCAAGGATGAGCAGGGAAGACTTCTGTGCGGAGCAGGTGTCGGCATCACGGCGAACGTTCTTGACAGAGTTGCAGCCCTTGTAGAGGCAAAGGTTGATGTCATTGTCCTTGACTCGGCACACGGCCATTCTCAGAATGTCATCAATTGCGTGAAGATGATCAAGGAGAAGTATCCCGATCTTCAGGTCATTGCAGGAAATGTGGCAACCGGTGAAGGCACCAAGGCTCTTATAGAAGCAGGAGCCGATGCAGTCAAGGTAGGTATCGGACCCGGATCCATATGCACCACCAGAGTGGTTGCGGGAATCGGTGTTCCGCAGATCACGGCCATCATGAACAGCTATGCCGTGGCCAAGGAGTTCGGTATTCCTATCATCGCAGACGGAGGAATCAAGTACTCCGGAGATGTCACCAAGGCTCTTGCAGCCGGCGGAAGCGTCTGCATGATGGGATCCATATTTGCAGGATGTGAGGAAAGCCCCGGAGAGTTCGAGCTCTATCAGGGAAGGAAATATAAGGTATACCGTGGAATGGGTTCCATCGCAGCCATGGAGAACGGAAGCAAGGATCGTTATTTCCAGGAAAATGCCAAGAAGCTTGTTCCCGAAGGAGTCGAGGGAAGAGTTGCATACAAGGGTCTCGTTGAGGATACCGTATTCCAGCTTCTCGGCGGACTCAGAGCAGGAATGGGATATTGCGGAGCTCAGGATCTTCCGACTCTTACCGAGACAGGCAAGTTCGTCAAGATCTCTGCCGCATCACTTAAAGAGAGCCATCCTCATGACATTCACATCACCAAGGAAGCTCCCAACTATTCCGTTGACGCATAAAAATACACAAACGGCGGGCTGTGTCCCGCCGTTTTTTCTATCTTCCGCTGCACCTCATTTTCTTTTATTTACGCCCTGAATATGGTATATTTGATACTGTCTATGATTATGTCGTCCCTCGGATTTCTAAAGAGGGCAGAAGGCATCTGTTTTCAGCATTGAGGTATCTATGGTCGGTGTCAGGATAATTGACAGGAAAAAGCTTCAGATGGTCCAGGACCTTGTCTGCTCATTCGTCGGAGTGAGCGGAGTTTTGCTGGATAAAGACCGCAGGCCTCTTTGTGATATCAGCAATGATCAGGCATGCTCCGGGGCTGTTTCACAGCTTATCGGAAGCGAGTATCTCGATCAGATGCTTGATAATGTCTGCGGTAATTCTCCCGAAGATATCTGCATACAGAGCATTGAGGACAGTGAGGACGGCATGGTATGGGTATCTGCAATCAGCATCCAGCCTGCCGGACAGACTTACGTATATGTCGTTGTGACTGCACCGGGAAGTTATTCCGAGAGCAGGTTCGCTCATTTCATAGATGTCGTCAAGACTTCTGTTGAAGGCTACCTGACTCCGCCTCCCGAAGACGGGTCCGATCCGGATACGTTTTACAGCGGAGACGGTGCCGATGTTGCCATGGTAACTCTCGAAGCTACCAAGAACATTCTGGAACTTCTGGATGCAAGCGACGGAATAGAGGTTGTTTTTCAGAAGTGGCTGAATATTGTTTCTTCATTCCTGAAGGTCGACGGAGCCAACATTTTCAGGTTGGGCGAAGGCGGGATGGACATAATCGCCCAGTATGTGTCACGCGGAACTGTACTGGATTATGCCATTAAATCAACCGTGCCGCTGAATGATGTATTCAAGGGTGAAGGTCCTGTCATCGTATCGTCCGATACTCTTGATAAGGCCCCCGGAATGTACGACCTCAGAAAATATGAGATCAAGGCGATGATGAGTTTTCCGCTCCTTGTCAGGGAGAACGGTGACGGATCATTTATCGCATGCTTTGTCCAGAAAAAGCACAGACGCAACTGGACCATGGAAGAGATCCGCTTTACCGGAGATGCAGTCAGGATCATGCAGAACACGATCCATGCAAGACTCATGTACGGAACGATCTCAAGATATTCGGCTTCGGTCACCGAGATACTCGACAATGTCGGATGCTGCGTTTATCTGACACAGGAATCCACAGGCAAGGTACTTTTTGCCAACAGAATGCACACGGATACATTCGGTGCGGACTGGCAGGATGGCGAGCTCAGGGAGATCATTTCGAAGGGTGATTTCGAAAATCCCATAAGCGGCTCATTTGAACTGTATTATCCCGCCGGCAGGAGATGGTTCGATCTCATGTACAAGCGGGTAGAGTGGGTCGACGGCTCTGCGGCGATGCTGTATTCACTGTATGACGTTACCGACAGAAGACTTTATCAGCGCAAGATCGAGCAGCAGGCGTTTACTGATTTCCTGACCGGACTTTATAACAGGATGTGCTGTGAAAAAGATCTGGCCAAGCAGGTAGATGAAGCCAGGATGACCGGAAGACGCGGTGCGGTCATATTCATAGATCTGGACGATTTCAAGCATATAAATGACGGACTGGGGCATCAGTACGGAGACATCCTGCTCAAGGAGATATCCGGAGCACTTCAGAAGATCATAGGTGTTGAGAATTACTGTTACCGTATGGGCGGTGATGAGTTCGTTGTTCTGGTACCGCCTTCGGCTTACGGCAGATATGAAGAGATCAAGCACAGCATTCTGGCCGTCTTCTCATCACCCTGGATACTGAAGGACATAGATTATTACTGTACCGCCAGCATAGGCTCCGTCATATATCCCGATTACGGTGAGAATGTCATGGATCTGCTCAAGAAAGCGGACATTGCCATGTATTCCTCCAAAAAGAGCGGCAAGAACCGCATCACGGAATATAGCGACGGGCAGGAAACCATATCGGGCAGACGTCTGGATATGGAGAAAAACATGAGGGATGCCTCAACGACTGGTTACAGGGAGTTTGAGGTATATTATCAGCCCATCATAGACGTTGAAGGTGATAAGCCCGAATGTGTCGGAGCAGAGGCTCTTGTCAGATGGAACAGCCTCAAGATGGGATTTATCTCCCCTGTCGATTTCATTCCTCTTGCCGAGTATCTGGGCCTGATCAATCCTATAGGCGGATACGTGCTGGAAATAGCCTGCGCTAACTGCAGGGAGTGGAATGAGAAGTACGGCAAGAATTTCAAGGTAAACGTCAACCTCTCGGTAGTCCAGCTCCTTCAGAACGATATAGTCGAGTCGGTTGAAAATACCATTAAAAAGACGGGCATCGATCCTTCGCATCTGTGCCTGGAGGTTACCGAATCCCTTGCAATAAACGACATGCCAAGGATGATCGAGATCCTTACCAGGATAAAGGCCCTCGGCTGTACCATAGCACTGGATGATTTTGGAACCGGCTATTCTTCTTTAAACCATATAAGGGAGATACCTTTTGATGTGATCAAAGTAGATCAGAGCTTTGTAAGGGATCTTGATGTGGATGCATATGCGCAGTCTTTTGTCAGGATGGTGGCAGAGCTTGCCGAGACGATCGGTGTCAAGATATGTGTCGAAGGTATTGAAAATAAGGCCCAACTTGATAAACTTGAAGATATGAAGATCAAGTACATCCAGGGCTACTATTATGACAAGCCGCTTGTACGCGAAGCGTTCGAAGACAAATACGTTCATGAAAAATGAATCAGACATTTAGGAGGATATTATGTCACTTGAATCAAGTCTCAGAGAGAATTCTTATCCCGGAAGAGGTATCGTAGTCGGAAGAAGTGCTGACGGAAAATATGCCGTGTGTGCTTACTTCATCATGGGCAGGAGCGTGAACAGCAGAAACAGGATATTTGCAGAGGTTCCCGAAGATAACGGGATCGAGACAAGACCTTTTGACCTGTCCAAGCTTGATGACCCCAGCCTCATAATCTATCATCCCGTAAGAGTGGACGGTCCCACGACCATAGTTACCAACGGCGATCAGACCGATACCATCAGAAACGGACTTGACAAGGGCTTTACTTTCGAGCAGTCTCTCAGAAGCCGTACTTTCGAGCCCGATGCTCCCAATTTCACTCCCAGGATCTCCGCAGTGCTTAATGTGCACGGGGGAAAATACGATTATCAGATGTCCATAATAAAGAGCGAGGACGGAACTGAGGAAAGACCCATTCATTGTACTTACTCTTACGGAAAGCCTCTTCCCGGTGAAGGACATTTCATCCACACATATGCACATGACGGAAATCCCCTTCCCAGCTTCCAGGGAGAGCCTGAAGCAGTTAAAATATCAGGCGATATTGATGACTTTGCCCTTCTCATCTGGGATGCATTGAATCGTGATAACAGGGTTTCTCTCTTTGTAAGATATATCGACATTGAGACCGGAGTCTTTGAAAGCCGCATAATCAATGCAAATAAATAAAAACAATAGTTATTAATCACTTAAGAAACAAGTGATATTTTAATAAGAAAGGACATTCCCGAAAGGAATGCAGTAAAAAGATGAGCGAGATTCAGCTTAAGTACGGATGTAACCCCAATCAGAAGCCTTCCAGGATTTTTATGGAGGATGGAAGTGATCTTCCTGTTACCGTTCTTAACGGTAAGCCCGGATATATCAATTTCCTCGATGCTTTTAACGGATGGCAGCTTGTTAAGGAATTAAAGCAGGCTACAGGCCTTCCCGCAGCAACCTCTTTCAAGCATGTTTCACCTGCGGGTGCCGCAATAGGCCGTCCCCTTTCCGATACTCTCAGTAAGATCTACTGGGTGGATGAGAAGGCTGAGCTCAGCCCCCTTGCATGTGCATATGCAAGAGCAAGAGGTGCCGACAGAATGAGTTCCTTCGGTGATTTCATTGCTCTTTCCGATGTTTGCGACGTCAGTACCGCAATGCTTATCAAACCCGAGGTTTCCGACGGAATCATCGCTCCCGGTTATGAGCCCGAGGCACTTGAGATCCTCAAGGGCAAGAAGAGCGGCAATTACAATATCATTCAGATCGACGAGAATTATAAGCCCGCTGAGATCGAGAAGAAGCAGGTATACGGCATCACCTTCGAGCAGGGCAGAAATGAGCTTAATGCCGATGAGGTTCTTCCCGGAAACGTTGTAACGAAAAATAAGAACATCCCCGATGATGTTCTTGCAGATATGAAGGTTTCACTCATCGTTCTTAAGTATACCCAGTCAAATTCCGTGTGTTATGTAAAGGATGGACAGGCTATCGGAATCGGTGCCGGACAGCAGTCCCGTATCCACTGCACCAGACTTGCGGGCAGCAAGGCAGATAACTGGTTCCTTCGTCAGAGTCCCCAGGTTCTCGGACTTAAGTTCCTTGACACCATAAAGAGAGCCGACCGCGACAACGCAATCGATCTTTATATCGGAGATGAGTATGAGGACGTTCTTGCAGAGGGAACATGGCAGACCATCTTTGCGGAGAAGCCTCCCGTATTCACAAGAGAGGAAAAGAAGGCATGGCTTGCTAAAAATACAGATGTTATTTGTGGCTCCGATGCATTCTTCCCCTTTGCCGACAATGTCGAGAGAGCCCGCAAGAGCGGTGTAAAGTACATTGCCCAGCCCGGCGGATCCAAGAGAGACGATATCGTCATCGAAGCTTGCGACAAGTACGACATGGTCATGTGCTTCACCGGAATCAGACTTTTCCATCATTAAGATCATCATGATCCGAAAAACGGCCCGTGGCAGATCATTTCTGCTGCGGGCACAGACTTTTAGGAGTTAAGATATGGCTGATACAGAGATCAGAACAGAGAATAATGAAGAGAGCGAAAAGCGCTCCAAGCATTTTATAGAGCAGGAGATAGACAAGGATCTTGCATCCGGCAGGTTCGACCATGTCCAGACCAGATTTCCCCCTGAACCTAACGGATACCTTCATATTGGTCATGCAAAATCCATAATCCTGAATTCTTCGATGGCAGAGGAATATGGCGGCAAGTTCAATCTCAGATTTGACGACACCAATCCCACCAAGGAGAAGACCGAGTTCGTTGACTCCATCAAGGCAGATGTCATGTGGCTCGGTGCCGACTTTGAGGACAGGCTTTTCTATGCATCCGATTATTTTGATCAGATGTATGAAGGAGCTGTCAAACTCATTAAAAAGGGCAAGGCTTATGTTTCTGATCTGACCGCTGACGAAGTCAGGGAATACAGGGGAACTTTCGAGCAGCCCGGCAAGGATGACCCCGGAAGGGACAGATCCGTCGAAGAAAACCTCAGACTTTTCGAGGAGATGAAAGCCGGAAAGTATGCCGACGGTGAGAAGACCTTAAGAGCCAGGATCGACATGGCTTCTCCCAACATTAACATGAGGGATCCGGTCATCTACCGTGTAGCGCATATGTCTCATCACAGGACCGGAGACAAGTGGTGCATCTACCCCATGTATGACTATGCTCACCCCATTGAAGATGCGATCGAGGGGATCACGCATTCCCTCTGTACTCTTGAATTTGAGGACCACAGGCCTCTTTACGACTGGGTGGTGAAAGAACTGGAATATCCCATGCCTCCCAGGCAGATAGAGTTTGCCAAGATGTATCTGACAAATGTCGTTACCGGCAAGAGATATATCAAGAAGCTTGTTGAGCAGCAGATCGTGGACGGATGGGATGATCCCAGGCTTGTATCCATTGCGGCTCTCAGAAGACGCGGCTTTACCCCTTCTTCCATCAGGAAATTCGTGGAGATGTGCGGTATTTCAAAGTCCCAGGCTTCTGCGGATTATGCGGCTCTTGAATACTGCATAAGAGAGGATCTGAAGCCCACCGCACCCAGATACATGGCGATCCTTGATCCCATAAAGCTGGTAATAGACAATTATCCCGAGGGTCAGACCGAGGAACTTTCAGCCTCCAACAATCCCGAGAATGAAGCACTCGGAACAAGAACGATCCCGTTTGGAAGAGAGCTTTATATCGAAAGAGAAGATTTTATGGAAGAGCCTCCCAAGAAGTATTTCAGACTTTTCCCAGGAAATGAAGTCAGACTCATGAATGCATACTATGTGACTGCCGTATCCTGCGAAAAGGATGCGGACGGAAATGTCACCGTAGTTCATTGCACATATGACCCCGAAACCAGGGGCGGTGATTCCGCTGACGGAAGAAAAGTCAAGGGAACCATTCACTGGGTTTGTGCCGAAACAGCCATCACGGCTGAAGTCAGGCTTTATGAGAACATCGTGGATGAGGAAAAGGGAGTATATGACGAGGAGGGGAATCTGAATCTCAATCCCAATTCCCTCAAGGTTTGCAAGGATGCCAAGCTTGAACCTGCATTTGCGGGTGCTAAGGCATATGACAGGTTCCAGTTCGTAAGAAACGGATTCTTTGCCGTCGATTGTAAGGATTCTTCCGATGACAATCTTGTATTTAACCGCATTGTCGGACTTAAGAGTTCGTTCACTCTTCCGGCTTCAAAGTGATACTTTAGGAGGAAAACATGGCAGGTCTGTTATCAGGGCTTGAAAGCCTCGGACTGAAGAATCTCGAGAATGTCGGGATCTTTGATAAGGAAAAAAAAGAAGAAAAGGCGAAAGAAGAAGCCAAGGTTCACGAAGCTCCCGTGTTTTCCGAGGAGGATTTTATCTATGACAAGACATTTAAATGTCCTGTCTGTGATGCTTCTTTTTCTTCCAAGATAATGAAGACCGGAAAGGCCAAGCTTAAGAGGACGGATTTCGATCTCAGGCCTGTTTATGAGGGAGTCGCTGCCGAGAAATATGATGTGCTGCTGTGCCCCAGATGCGGATATGCGGCTCTCGGAAGGTATTTCTCATTTATGCTTCCCGCTCAGGCCAAGCTGATCAAAGAAAATATTTCTTCCAATGTCGTTCTTACCAGGTACGATGACCCCACGTATTCATTTGAGCAGGCGCTGGAGAGGTACAAGCTTGCGCTTGCCTGCTCTGTTGTGAAGAGAGGAAAATCCAGCGAGAAAGCCTATGTTTGCCTCAGGATGGCCTGGCTTATGAGAAGCTACAGGGAGTATCTGGCAGATCAGGATGGCGACAATAAGGAGCTTATGGACAGTCTTCTCGCTCAGGAGGAAGAGTATGAGGAGAATGCGTACAACGGATTCCTTGATGCCAGAGGATCGGAGGATATTCCCATTGCTGGAATGGATGCAACTACACTGGATTATCTCCTGGCCCAGCTTGCATTTCATTTTAAGGATTATCAGACCTGCAGCAGAATGGTATCCGGAATCCTCACATCGCCCTCTGCCAATCCCAGGATAAAGGATAAGGTCAGGACACTTAAAGACCAGCTTGCGGAGGCCAGGGAAGCCTGAAGATCTATCATGCAGGTAAGTTTTATAGGTATATGATGTATGCTCCGTTATAAGCGGAATTTAATTTAGAGAGCTGATATGAATAACGGATCTGTCAAAAAAATGGTATCGGTTATCACTGTGATGATGCTGGTACTCAGCCTTGCCGGATGTGTCGGTGCTAAGAAATACAGCATCGAGGTGTCTGAGAATAAGGTTGAGATTGAGGTTGATGAGAAAGCTACCATTGAGATCGAGAATTATGATGATCTTGAGGGGGTTGAAGTCGAAGCCGAAGATGAGGATATAGTCAAGGTCAGGGAAAAGAACGGCGAGATCACTATTACCGGACTTGAAGAGGGCAAGACCAATATCATTATCACGGCAGCAAATTCCGATGATGAGATCAAGATCAAGGTTAAGGTTACAGCACCTGAAGAGCCTGCTCCCGAGCCGGAGCCTGAACCCGGCCCCGAGCCCGAACCTGCTCCCGGCCCTGAACCCACACCCGATCCCGAACCTGCTCCTTCTGCTACCGGATCTGCAGAAGACTGGTATGGAACTTACTCAGGTTATATCACTCTTTCCGGATCTGATGACTGGGACGAGCAGTATTATACCTGGGATGATGTTGTGGCTGTTATCGGAACCGCAGATAATGGAAGGGATTATTTTGAAGCATATTCGCCAACCATGGATCTTTGGGGGGCAGACTGGAATTTTGGAGGCGATCTTCCTATTTTCTCTTTCTGGGTTGATCTTACCGAAGATCAGATGACTGCCGATATAACAACCGATGCTTCCATCCTCGACACCACAGATCTCTCATATATGGAATACAATACTTTTTGGTGGAGTGTCCTGGATCGCGATGAACTCTATATCACTTACGAGTATTACGATGCCCAGTATCACGGAGGCTTTTTCGTGTATATCGTTCTTTACAGGGATTGATGATCTGAATTTGGTTTCCATACCCTGAAATGTTTAAAAGGGACAGCCTGTCGGGCTGTCCCTTTTAAAGTAGTAGTGTAGTTGTTTAATGTAATAATGGCTATTAGCCTATTATCCTGTGATCATTTCTTGACTTCTTCGGAGGTCCCTTCTGCATTGTCGGTATCATCGAAGAATTCTTCAACGGTCTTGCCCGCTTCATCGGCTTTCTTGGACACGTCCTTGGCAGTCTCGGAAAGGGGAGTAAAATCGTCTTCAGCATCTTCGTCTTCGAAATCCTCGAAGAGATCGTCAAGATCATCGGAAGAGCCCTGAATCTTATCCTTTACCTTTGAGTATGCATCCTTGGCACTTTTGGATACCTTAGATGCGGTGGTCTTGGCTGATTCGGTGAATTTCTTGGCTACTTCGGATATATCATCGAGTGAGGTATATGAGCGCTTTGGAGCATCAGTTTCCTCTCCGCCTTCGTCGAGAACTATGGTCTCTTCTTCCTTCTTCTGATAGTAATAGTAGGCTGCTGCAGCTGCTACAGTTCCGATGACTGCAGTGCCAAAAAGAAACTTTCCAAACTTTTTGCTCATGCGCTGGCTCCTTTCAGCAATGATTATTCGCCTTTAAGGGCGTAGATTAATTTTAATATAAACCACGCTGTTTTGAAAGTGAAAAAATAAGCAAAATAATTGGTTAATATTTCATATGCCGTCATGGGGGGATCCGGAAACGGCAGGATCAAGTTTTGGGATAAAAATTTAATAACACGTGTGTGGAAATTGCTTTGGAGTAAATGAAGGTGGCGCCAAACGGTTTGGAGAGATGAGTTAACGGATGGAACCGGTGTGGAAAAAAATACCCGGAAGGTGAATTTGGTAAAAAGGTTCGGTTGAAGAAATGATCCGGCAGGAAGAATTTCGGAAAAAATCATGAAAATAACACAGGGAAAAGGGAGAGATAAACAGGATCAGGGAAAGGCGAAAATTCGCCGGTCTATAAAATAGCACATGTATTTAAAAAGGGAGGGGCACGAGAGTAAAATCTGACGAAAGAGTTTTATAATCAGCGTTTTGTATACAAAAATAAAATGATGACATTGATGTTACTTTTTTTGATGTCAGTGATTGTGGATAACTTTTTCGCGTATTTTAAGGCAAAACTTTGATTTTTCCACAGACGTCTGTGTCATAAAGTGGAAATGTCAGTAGAAAAATAGAGGATTTTCTTGCAAAATATTATATGGTTGCAAATAAAATTTGCACTTATAATACAATTTTATGTAGCCTGACGTGAGTGTCATAAACGCTGTTTGAAGGACTTTTTTGTTCTTTTTCTTCAGGTGATGATCGTTTATTGAGAGCTGTTATCTTTTTTACCGGGTTTAAGATCATGATCTGAGAGCAAAATAAAAATGCCTCATGAGAAAATCTCATGAGGCATAAAGGTATCTGACTTGTGAAGAACAAAAGTTATTTAATGCTTTTATGATCAGGATTTGAAGAAGACACCCAGGAAATTTCTTCCGATGCTGGATCCGATATTTCCGCCAAGCGTCTTTCCGAATCTTCCGCCTATTGCTCCTCCGACAGTCTTGCCGACTTCTCTGCCAACGGTTCCGGAAGCGGTCTTGGCGACATTCTGGGCAGCTCTCTGGGTCTTGTAGCTCATTGAAGTCTTATCGACTTTCTCTTTTTTCTTCTTATCGGATGCGCTTTCTGCGGGTGCGGCAGCCGTTACTGCTTCCGCAGGAGTTTCACCTTCGGTCAGAGTCTGGTTTCTCTGAAGGAATTCATAAGCGGAATCCCTGTCGAAGTAGTCGTTGTATCTTGAGAAGAGCATTCCTGACTTGATCTCATCTTCCCTGGTCCTGTCGTCGATCGCACCCATCAGGGACTGGGGAGGAAGGATGGAGGTTTTCTCGACAACGGTCGGGACTCCTTTTTCATCCAGAACGGATACAAGTGCTTCGCCGGTTCCGAGAGACAGGAGAGTATCATATGTGTCGAACTCGGGGTTTTCCCTGAAGGACATGGCAGCTGCCTTGGCACTCTTTTGCTCGGAAGGAGTATAAGCGTGAAGGGCATGTTCGATCTTGTTGCCCAGCTGAGCCAGTATCGGATCGGGGATGTCCCTGGGATTCTGGGTCACAAAGTATACGCCGACACCCTTGGATCTTACAAGCTTTACAACCTGCTCGATCTTATTCATGAGAGCTTTGGGAGCACTGTCAAATAACATGTGTGCTTCATCAAAGAAGAATACCATCTTGGGCTTTTCAGGATCGCCAACCTCGGGAAGAGTCTCGAATAATTCACTCAGCATCCAGAGAAGGAAGGTGGCGTACATATTGGGATGATGGATCAGCTTCTGGCAGTCAAGAACCTGTATGGTTCCTTTTCCGGAGTTCTGGAGGAACCAGTCCGAGATGGACAGGGCGGGCTCACCGAAGAACTGATCTGCGCCTTCTCCCTCCAGAGCTACTATGGCCCTGATGATGGCGTTGACACTTGCCTTTGCGATGTTTCCGTACTGGGAAGCATATTCCTTGTTGTGCTCGGCAACATAAGTGAGCATGGCCTTGAGATCCTTGGTATCTATGAGGAGCATGTCATTGTCGTCGGCAAGCTTGAAAACTATGGAAAGAACATCGGTCTGTGTATCGTTGATGTCAAGGATCCTTGAAAGCAGAAGAGGTCCCATCTCGGAAACCGTAGTTCTCAAAGGCATTCCTTTTTCCTTATAAAGATCCCAGAAATTGGCAGGGTATGAGTCATAGGTAAATCCTGCTTCGTCAAGCCCGAATCGCTTGATCCTGTTTTGCATGTCCTCCGAGTCCTTGCCCGGGACACAGAATCCCGCAAGGTCTCCCTTGACGTCAGCGAGGAAAACCGGAACTCCCATGTCAGAGAATGATTCGGCGAGGACCTTAAGGGTGATCGTCTTGCCCGTTCCGGTTGCACCGCAGATCATTCCGTGGCGGTTTGCCATCCTGGGGTAGATGCATACCTTCTTGTCTCCGCTCTTTCCGAGCCATATGGTACCTGTCTCTTTGTCGTACATTTGATACCCTCCTCAAACAATAATATTTGTTATAAAAACGTTGGTTATGCTATTGAATTGCCGGTATAAAGCGTATAGTAGCGGCCTTTAAGGTTTATGAGCTGATCATGGGTACCGCTTTCGACGATCCTGCCCTGCTCAAGGACCATTATGCAGTCGGCGTTTCTGACTGTTGATAGTCTGTGTGCTATGACAAAGGAGGTCCTTCCGTGCATCAGCTTGTCCATTCCCTCCTGGACTATGCGCTCGGTCCTGGTATCGATCGAACTGGTAGCTTCATCCAGGATGAGGACGGGAGGATCTGCAATCGCAGCTCTCGCGATCGCAAGGAGCTGACGCTGTCCCTGTGACAGGCTGGCTCCGTTGCCGGTGAGCATTGTATCATACCCTTCGGGAAGCTTTGAGATGAATTCATCGGCATTGGCCAGCTTTGCTGCGGCCACAACTTCTTCATCGGTTGCATCAAGTTTTCCAAAACGTATGTTATCTGCAATCGTTCCGGTGAACAGACAGGTTTCCTGAAGTACCATTCCGAGTGATCTTCGAAGATCTGCCTTGGCGATCTTATTTACATTGATGCCATCGTATCTGATCTTGCCGTCCTGGATGTCATAGAAGCGGTTGATCAGATTGGTTATGGTCGTCTTGCCTGCACCGGTAGATCCGACGAAGGCTATCTTCTGGCCGGGCTTGGCTTCAAGTCTTATGTCATGAAGTACCATCTTGTCATCAGTATAGCCGAAGTCCACGCCGTCGAAGACCACATTTCCCTGAAGTGGTTTGTATTCGGTGGTATCGGAAGCCTTGTGATAATGTTTCCATGCCCACATGCCGGTTCTTTCGGGAGTTTCCTCGAGATTTCCGCCCTGCCCCTTTTTGACATTGACCAGATTGACATATCCTTCGTCGACCTCGGGAGTCTCATCCATCAGGCTGAAGATCCTCTCAGCACCTGCCATTGCCATGATGATCGAGTTGAACTGCTGGGCCACCTGGGAAATAGGCATGTTGAAGCTCTTGTTCAGTGTGAGGAAAGAAGCGACGGAACCTACCGTGACAATGTGATTGATAGCAAGCAAACCACCTGTTATTGCACACAGCACATAGCTGAGATTGCCAAGCTGTGCATTGATGGGGCCGAGAGCATTTGCATAAGTGTTAGCCTTGGAAGCGGCATCGAAGAGTTCATCGTTGAGCTCCCCGAATTTCTCCATGCCTGCCTCTTCATGGCAGAATACCTTGATGACTTTCTGGCCGGTGATCATCTCCTCGATATATCCGTTCACGGTGCCGAGCTGTTTCTGCTGTCTGACGAAGTGCTTTCCGCTGTTCTTGGCAGCAAAGCCCGTGCAGCCCAGCATTACAAAAACCATAACAATTGTTACCAAAGTCATCCAGGGACTTAATACTATCATGGATGTCAATACAGAAACGATTGTTATCGCTGAATTGAAGCACTGGGGGATGCTCATCGAGATCATCTGTCTCATGGTGTCTATGTCGTTTGTGTAGATCGACATTATGTCGCCATGAGTATGGGTATCAAAATACCTGATGGGGAGCTTTTCCATCTTCTCGAAAAGATCGTTCCTCATCGACTGCATCGTGCCCTGTGTCACCACTATCATCAGCCTTTGCTGAACGAAGCTTGCTATGACTCCGATGGCATAGAAAACGGCAACCCTTGCAATGGCATGGGCGAGAGGGCCCGAATTGAATTCTCCGCCCTCCAATATGAAAGGATTGATATATTCGTCGATAAGTTCCTTAAGGAAGAGAGTTCCCTGCAATGAGCACAGAACCGACAGGATTATGCACACTATCACTATTATGTAGTGAACGGCATAGTCCTTCATTACATATCCCATTATGCGCTTGAACATCTTACCGGGGTTTTTGGGCTTAGGCCCCGGCCTTCCGAGTGAATGCGGTCCAGGTCCCGGCATTTAGTCCACCTCCGTTTCATCGAAGTCCCCGGACCCGCCGGTCTGGGATTCGTATACTTCTCTGTAGATCTCGTTAGTTTTCAGTAATTCTTCATGGGTTCCGATGCCGTCTATATGTCCGTTATCGAGGACTATTATCCTGTCGGCATCCTGTATGCTGGATATTCTCTGAGCGATGATGAATTTGGTCACACCCGGGATCTCTGTCCTGAAGGCTTTTCTTATCCTGGCATCTGTAGCAGTGTCAACGGCACTTGTGGAGTCATCGAGGATGAGTATCCTTGGACTTTTCAGAAGAGCCCTGGCTATGCACAGACGCTGTTTCTGACCGCCCGATACATTTGTGCCCCCCTGCTCGATATAGGTATTGTATCCGTCGGTCATCTTGCTGATGAATTCATCGGCACACGCCATCCGACAGGCTTTCCTGCATTCCTCTTCGGTTGCATCTTTCTTGCCCCAGCGGAGGTTATCCAGTATGGTGCCGGAGAAGAGCTGGTTTTTCTGAAGCACCACGGACACAGCGTTCCTGAGTGTTTCCAGGTCATAATCCCTTACATCTATGCCGCCGACCCGTACGGAACCTTCATTTACGTCATAAAGGCGGCTTATCAGGCTGACCAGTGTCGACTTGGATGAGCCCGTAGCACCCATGATGCCTATGGTCTCACCGGACTTTATATCCAGGTTGATGTTTTCAAGGACAGGTTTTCCGCCCTTGTCGAAATTATAGGCAAATGAGACATTTTCGAAAACAACGGAACCGTCCTTTACTTCCATGACGGGATCTGCGGGATTCTTAAGGTCTGTTTCCTCATCGAGGACCTCTGCGATACGCTCGCCGCTTGCTGCACTCATCGTGAGCATGACGAAGATCATTGACAGCATCATGAGGCTCATGAGTATGTTCATGCAGTAGGCCAGAAGGCTCATCAGCTCACCGGTTGTCAGTTCCTCTACACTGATCATCTGTGCACCGATCCAGCTTATGAGAAGGATGCAGCTGTAGACAGTAAGCTGCATGACGGGACCGTTGAGAGCCACTTTTTTCTCTGCTTTCACAAATATGTCATATATCGCACGTGAAGCTCTCTGAAACTGTCCGATCTGCTCGGTTTCTCTGACGTATGACTTGACGACGCGTATTGCGGAGACGTTTTCCTGAACGGACTCATTAAGTGCGTCGTACTTGGGGAAAGCTTCTCTGAATATCCTGGTTGCGGAGAAAATGATGGCAAAGATGACGATCCCGAGAAGGATTACGGCTATGAGATAGATCCTTGCAATCCTGGCATTGATGTAGAATGCCATTGCCATTGCAACGACAAGGCTTGCAGGTGCACGCATGGCCATTCTGAGAGTCATCTGAAATGCATTCTGCACGTTTGTCACATCGGTGGTGAGTCTGGTAACGAGACTTGATGCGGAGAATCTGTCGATGTTAGAGAAGGAGAAAGTCTGGATGTTTTCATACATGGATTTTCTCAGATTCCTGGCAAGGCCGGTTGATGCGAGTGCACCGTATCTTCCTCCCAGGATTCCGCCTATGAATCCTATGACGGCGGCGATCACCATATAGAGACCAATCTTGACTATATGGTTCATGTTGCCTTTGTATACGCCCTCATCGATTATCGAGGCCATAAGATAGGGCACCACCATTTCCATAGCCACTTCCAGGATCATGCAAAGCGGAGTGAGGATGGCATATATCTTATATTCCCTGACCTCTCTTAAAACTCTTCTGTTCATGTTACTTTGTTCCTTGATTACATACCTTAATTAGTATAAAACCCGACTAATTTATTATATATTATGGATGTTTCAAGTCAACCGATAAGGATAGTATGATACAATAAAGTATGTAACGAGACCATTTTTTTGTGTACTTTTCACAGGAGGCGTTATGGCATATTCGGAAAACGTTCAGGTATGGAAAAACAGTCTTGAAAAAAATGATCCGCTCTATGATGAATTGATGAAAGTCACGGATGAAAATGAGCTCGAGGACAGATTTTATAAGGATCTGTCATTCGGGACGGCGGGACTTCGCGGCAAGGTCGGAGTCGGGACAAACCGTATGAACCGCTTTACCGTGGGACGTGCCACGCAGGGCATTGCCGATTATATCAAAAAGTCCGGCCCCGAAAGCTGCAAAAGAGGAGTTGTCATAGCTCATGATCCCAGATATTTTTCCGCCGAGTTTTCCAGAATGACTGCCGTGATACTGGCTGAAAACGGCATAAAGGCCTATACATTTCCTTCACTGCGCCCTACTCCGGAACTTGCTTTCATGATAAGACGGCTTGGTACGATAAGCGGGATCAACATTACAGCATCACACAATCCCAGGGAATATAACGGCTTTAAGGCATACTGGGAGGACGGATGTCAGGTCAGTTCGCTTGTTGCGGACGGCATGACCGAGTGCATCGAGGCGGTTGAATATTTCGGAGGGATCAGGGGGCTTACAATGCTTGATTCCGAACTTGATAAAGCGTATGAGAAGGCTGTGTCGTCAGGGCTTGTGGAGATACTTTCGGAAGACTATGACAGACAGTACATTGACAAGATAGAAAGCCTTGCCATTCATGAAGGTGATGAACTCGACCTTACGATCCCAATCGTCTATACTCCTCTGAACGGTGCGGGAAGCATTCCTTTCATGCAGGTCATGAAGGAGCGCGGTTTTGAAAATGTACATATAGTTGAAGAGCAGCGCGAGCCGGATCCGGACTTTACGACTGTCGGATATCCTAACCCCGAGGATCCCAAGGCGTTCAGGATGTCGGAGGAACTTGGCAAAAAAGTCGGAGCCCAGCTTCTTATGGCAACCGATCCCGATGCGGACAGGTTTGCAATAGAGCTTTTAATGGATAACGAAGAATATCTGCCTCTTAACGGCAATCAGACGGGTTATATCCTGGTCGGGTATCTTCTTGACGGAATGAAGGATGCGGGCAGGCTTCCCGAAAACGGAGCGATGGTCAAGTCCATAGTGACATCGACCATGTCTTCGGTGATGGCGGAAAGTTATGGAGTCAGGATGTATGAATCCCTTACGGGATTTAAGAATATCTGCGGTCTGATACCTTATCTTGAGAAGAACGGAGAGAGATATCTCTTCGGCTATGAGGAATCCGTGGGATATGCCGCATGCGGCGACATACGCGATAAGGACGGGATCAGTGCCGGAATGCTTGTTGCGGAGGCTGCTGCATACTATAAGAAGAAATCCGGAAAGACTCTGTACAGGGTACTGATGGACCTGTATGAAAAATTCGGATATTATGCCGAGGATGAACCCAATCTCGTTCTCGAGGGCATAGAAGGATCGAAGAGAATAGCAAGGATGATGGAACACATCAGAAGCTGCCCGCCTTCGGAAATCGCAGGTAAAAAGGTTGTAAGACTGATCGATTATAAGGATGGAGGAGAGGATATCAGACATCCCGATAATAAGATACCGGGAACCAACGCACTGAGATTTTTCCTTGATGATCCGGATACTTGGTTTGCAATAAGACCTTCAGGAACCGAGCCCAAGATAAAATTCTACTTCTATACGAGACAGTCATCCAGAGAAGAGGCCCTTTCAGTAAATGCCATGATAAAAGATGATGTCATGAAGATAATAGAAGCAGTAGAGTAGAACATAACATATTTGGTGAACGGTGAGATGTTCCTCAGTTTAGCCCATCATTTTTTCAAAACGTCTGTCAGAAACGGCAGACGTTTTTTTATTTCAAAAAAATTACCGTTTTTAAGGTTCAGTTAAGGTTCGCTTTTTATACTGACATCAGAAACGGAGGACAGATATATGAGTTACCAGACAGTTTTTAAAAGATATGAGATCAAATACCTGCTTGATGACAGACAGAGAGATGCACTTATGAAAGCGATGGATGGCAGGATGAAGATTGACCGATTCGGTCACACGATCATTCGGAATATATATTTTGACACAGATAATTACAGACTTATAAGAACATCTTTGGATAAGCCGGTATATAAGGAAAAACTCAGGATCAGAAGCTATTCACAGGTAAATGGCGACGATGAGGTTTTTGTTGAACTCAAGAAAAAATATGAATCAGTGGTCTATAAAAGAAGGATAGTCCTTCCGGAGAGCAAAGCGATGGAGTGGCTGGCGGAAGGCGGAAAGCAGCCGGGAGGATCCCAGATTGAAAAT
The DNA here is from genome assembly GCA_024682075.1 of Lachnospiraceae bacterium. GTDB lineage: Bacteria > Bacillota > Clostridia > Lachnospirales > Lachnospiraceae > AC2028. The sequence continues at coordinate 44,461 of JAIKZQ010000040.1, read as the reverse complement.
GAGATAGAGTACTTCAGGAATTTCTACGAAGGACTTAAGCCGAAAGTATTCCTGTCATATGGAAGAGAAGCATTCTATCCACTGGATGATTCGGATACAAGGATCACACTTGATTCGAATATCATCGGTAGAAGCAGCGGACTATCGCTAAGACAGGGAATATACGGAACTCCGATCCTGGAAAACGGAATGAATATCCTGGAAGTTAAGGTAAGCTCGTCACTGCCGATGTGGCTTATAAGATTTCTGAGAGCGAACGATATTGATAAGACATCCTTTTCCAAATACGGAATGTACTACACGGATAATTTGGCAGACAACCCTGACAATATGAAACGGAGGTTAAGATATGCTTAATACAATCATTAATTCTATAATAGGAAGTGCAGATATTTCAATAATACAGTTCATGGTACCGATTCTTTCTGCGCTGATACTTGGATTTATCCTGGCAAAGGTGAGTATGGGAGATAACAGATCCAGTAAAGGCTTTATAGTAACATTGGCACTTCTTCCCGCAATAGTATGTGTGGTTATAATGGCGGTAAACGGGAATATCGGAGCCGGAGTCGCAGTGGCAGGCGCGTTCAGCCTTGTAAGATTCAGATCCGCACAGGGAACAGCTAAGGAGATAGCAGGTCTTTTTATGGCAATGACGATCGGACTTCTCACAGGAATGGGATATGTTTTTTATGCATTCATATTCGAACTGATCATGATAGCGGTTATGGTTCTCTACAGAGCAATGGATTTCGGAAGTGAAAAGAAGAGTGAACTGACAAGAAGTCTCAGGATAACAATACCCGAGGATCTGGATTATACAGGTGTATTTGACGAGATATTCGAGGAATTTACCATAGAACACGCACTGCTTTCGGCTAAGACTTCCAGTATGGGTTCAATGTTCAAACTTGATTATGATGTGGTTCTGAAATCGGCAGATGTTGAAAAAAAGTTCATTGATAAGCTCAGATGCAGGAACGGTAATCTTGAAATAGCAATTTCCTCACTGAAGCGACACGAAAGCGCAGAACTTTAAGACAATATGGATCAATGTAAAGGAGATGATCAATATGAAGAGAAAAAATATTATGAATATACTGATGATATCAATGGTAAGCGCGATGCTGGTTACCGGATGCAGTGCCACCGGAGAAAATATAAATATTTTCGGAAATTCAACTGTAGGTGCTGCCGAAACAGAAAACACATCCTATGATCTTTCCGGTCTGACTGATATGGATGAACTGACGGATGAGGAGATTGATTCTGCAGAGGTTATAGACCTTGATGGCAAAACCGGCACATATACCATCACCGAAGGTGGTACATACAGGCTTAAGGGATCTTCCGAAAAATGTTCTATAGTTATCGATGTGGATGATGATGAAGATGTGACACTTATACTGGATAATGTCAGTTTTAGCAGTAAGACATCTGCCCCTGTATATGTGGCCTCGGCCGATACGGTCAATCTGGTCCTCGTTGGGGATTCCACATTAACTAATGGTGGCAGCTTTGAAGATGCTGAAGATGAAAAAACAGATGCGGTAATATATTCGAAGAGTGATCTGGTGTTTTCCGGAAACGGAAGTCTGACCATAACATCACCTGCAGGAAATGGCATTGTATCCAAGGATAGTCTTTCTATATATGGCGGAGTACTGAATATCACGGCTTCCGATGATGGTATAAATGTGAATGATGAACTGGTTATCTCTGGAGGAACTTTTACGATAGAAGCAGGTGATGACGGTATTCATGCTGATATGTCGATACAGATTGATGGAGGTACTATTGATATTAATGCTGCCGAGGGCTTTGAGGCTACAAGCATAGTCATTAACGATGGTGATATCAGCATAAATGCTTCGGATGACGGCATAAATGCAGCACAGAAGGTGGATGACATTGATGTCAGAGTAGAGATAAATGGCGGCAATATCACAATAGTAATGGGACAGGGTGATACCGACGGTATTGATTCCAACGGTGATCTGATCATTAACGGTGGGATGATCAGTATAACAGGACAGTCGTCATGTGATTACGACGGAAAGGCTGAATTAAACGGAGGCACTCTGATAGTAAATGGTGAAGAGGTTGATGAGATATCCAATCAGTTTATGGGTGGAGCACCCGGTGGCATGGGTGGTATGGGAGGATTTGGCAGTGATTTCCAGGGAGATGACAATATGCCTGAACCGCCTGAAGGCGGCTTTGGCCAGGGCGGAGACTTTGGCCAGGGCGGAATGAGACCGTGACATGACTAAAATATCTTACTAACACCAAGGGTTTTATGAGATAATGAACAGGCGGAGCAGTGAAAAGCTCATTGCTCTGCCTGAACTGTTACTTTCCTGAAAGGAGCCGTGCCGATATGAGGGTACTTCTTGCGGAAGACGAAAAATCAATGTCCAAAGCTCTGACCGTCATTCTTACCAGGAATAATTATTCCGTTGATGCGGTATACAACGGTCAGGATGCACTGGATTATATAACCGGCGGGGATTACGATCTGGCAATCCTTGATGTGATGATGCCCGGACTGGACGGATTCGAGGTGCTTAAGCGCATCAGGGCAAAGGGTGTACAGATACCGGTAATGATGCTCACCGCAAAATCTCAGGTGGATGATAAGGTTGAAGGTCTTGATCTTGGAGCAAACGATTATCTTACCAAGCCTTTTGACGGCAAGGAACTCCTTGCAAGGCTCCGTGCCATGACCAGAAAGAATACTCCCGCTGAAGGCAATGAACTGAAATTCGGAAACATAATTCTTAACAGGGCCAGCTTTGAACTTTCATCGCCTTCAGGCAGTGTGAAGCTGTCATCCAAGGAGTTTCAGATGATGCAATATCTTATGTCAAATCCTGGGATGTTGATAACCACTGAAAGATTTTTTGATAAGATATGGGGACTGGATTTTGAGGGCGACAGCAGCATCGTATGGACCAATCTTTCATATCTTCGTAAGAAACTTATCCAGATAGGGGCCAATGTAAGGATCAAGGCCACCAGAAATGCGGGATATAGTCTGGAAACTGATGAATAGTTAACATTATAAGAACAGGATATGATCAGAAGACTTCGTTTAAAATTCATAATGACTGCATTTTTGGCCGTTCTGGCTGTTCTCGTTGTGCTTGTAGGCGGGATCAATGTCAGTAACTATGTTAATGTGGTCAGAGATTCGGATAAGGTGCTGAGGATGCTTGCCGAAAATGACGGGAGATTTCCGGACAGAATGACAAAGCCCGGTAATGAGGAGCCTGAACAGGCCAAGCCACCGGAGGAGAGACGTGGAGAACGCATAGATTCTCCGGAGATAGCATATGAAACAAGATATTTTACCGTAAGGTATGATTCTGACGGAAATGTCATTTCAGTTGATACAGAAAAAGTATCGGCTGTTTCAGAAGATATGGCGACTGAACTTGCAGGTAAAGTACCGGTTGAAGACGGATCGGAAGGCTTTATAGGAGATTACAGATATCTGAATATATGTCCCTGTGACGGCGAAAGGCTGGTCATATTCTGTGACAGAGGGGCTAGCCTGGTGAACTTCAGAGATTTCAGGAATAGCAGTATCATACTGTCAGCATTTACATTATTGGTCGTAGGCGTAATCATTTATTTTGTGTCCGGAGTTGCTGTAAGACCTGTGTCAGAGGCATATGACAAGCAGAAGAGATTCATATCGGATGCGGGTCATGAGATAAAAACTCCGCTTGCCGTAATTAAGGCCGATGCAGAAGTTCTCGGAATGGAGATGGGAGAGGATAATGAATGGCTGACGGATATTTCAAAACAAACCGACAGACTGACTGAACTGACTAATGATCTTATAGCTCTTTCTAAAATGGAAGAAGGAAGCACCACGCTGATCATGGCGGAAACTGATGTGTCGGCTTTAGCCATGGATGCTGTGGATTCCGTAAAGGCTCTGGCTATGATACAGAATAAGGAATTGACTTCCGATGTTGAAGACGGAGTAAGGATAACATGTGACAGAAAGTCTGTTTATGAGCTTATGAGCATTCTGCTTGATAATGCCGTCAAGTATTGCCCTGAGGGTGGAAATATCAGATTCTTACTTAAATCTACCGGAAAAAAGGTGCATATCAGTGTATCAAATGATACGAATGATATTATCGAAGATGAGGCTCTTGATCGTATTTTTGACAGATTCTACAGGACTGATTCATCCAGAAATTCGGAAACAGGAGGATTTGGTATAGGCCTCTCGATGGCAAGTGCGATAACCGAAGCCCATCATGGCCGGATCACAGCAACTTCGGAAGGCGACAGGAGTATTACTTTTACTGTGGTGATATAATCCGGATCAAAGATTACCCATCAGAAAATCCTTAAGTATTCCCACGCTCTCACGGATCATATTGTTGGGAAGATAGAGCCTTACAGACTTAGCGGGTATTCCGTATATATCGGAGTATCCGCATTTTTTTGCAATGGCTAGTGCCCTGAAAATATGGAATTCGCTCGAAATGATCCCGACACGGCTGCCGGTTAATTCCGGATAGAGTGCGGAACTGAACTGAAGGTTCTCGGATGTGTTGGTGGACCGATCCTCGATCAGGATCCTGCTTTCATCTATCCCTCTTGTCACGAGATAATCCTTCATTACAGATGCTTCGCTTGCCGGCTCGTTGGCCCCCTGTCCGCCGGATACTATTATGATCGTGTCCGGATTTGAGGATGCGTATTCATAGGTTTTCTCGAGTCTGAGTCTTGTCACGACCGCGGGACCGTCAGGCTTTACCTGCGATCCGAGCACTATGACATAATCGAGGCCGGAGGGAGCATTGTTTCTGAAGCCGGAGATGACCATGCACTGTGTTATGATCACAAATATCATTCCTGCTGAGAAACATGATATGAAGAATATCTTCAGGGATTTTTTCATTCGGATGAATAATCCCTTCCAATATGCGATGGCAAAGCCAAAAAGGAATACTCCGCCTGCAAGCCAGACAGTGTAGAACATGGATCCGGATCTTACCAGCATGATCGTGATGCCGTAGAGAATGCACATGACTCCGATGATGAAAAGAAGGATGCAGAAAATGAGTCTGCCGGTTTTGCTTCCTTCTTTTTTCCGGTCGGTAATCGGGGTGCGTTCAATGGTTTTTGCCCGGTTGAAAATGATCAGGAAAATGACCGAGATAGCCGAACTGATCCCCCAGGATATCGGGTATGATGCCATGAGCACGGTCATCGAACCGGTGATCCTGAAAGCGGTGAACATCCACAGTATCCTTATGCCGCACACTCCGAAGACACTAATTGCCATCGGTGCCATCGCATTACCCATGCCGCGAAGAGTTGCAGAGCATACTTCTATCAGAATGAATGTGAAGTAGAAGATGGCGAAGTATTTAAGCATATAGGATGCTATGCCGAGTACTGTCTCATCTTCAGAGAAGAATCTGAGAACAAAGGGACCGATAGTAAGGAGTCCTGCCTGGACCAGAAGGGTCTGTATCGTTTCATATAATCCGCCTTTCAGGATGCACTTTTTCACCCTGTCCATATTGCCCTTGCCGTAGTTCTGGGCAACAAAGGTGGAGATGGTGATTCCCATAGACTGGGTCATCATCCAGTAGATCTGGTCTGTTTTACCCGTTGCCACCCATGCGGCAACGGTATCTGTTCCGAATCCGTTTATCGCGATCTGGATTATGAGATTGGATGCGGTGTAGGTGAGAGAGTGTACTGTCGAAGGTATTCCTATCATCAGTATCCTCTTAAGATAGAAGAAATGGATGCGGATCTTTCTGATATTGAGCCTGTAACAGTCATCGGCCTTTACCAGGACGTAGACGGTCATGAAAGCGCTGAGAGCCTGGGAAAGGATAGTGGCGAGTGCCACACCGAACACACCGAGACCGAGCCACAGAACGAGAATAAGGTCGAGTACTATGTTGGTGACGGAGGATATTATCAGGAAATATAAGGGACGTTTTGAATCACCGATCGCACGTAGTATGCCCGCTCCCATGTTGTAGATGAGATTGGGGATCATTCCTGCCATATATATCTGAAGATATATAACGGAACCTTCGAGAGACTCCGGGGTTGTCCTCATGCTGGTGAGCATTGCCCTTGTGCAGGGTATCCCGATGGCTGTTATCAGGATTCCCAGCAGGATCGCAAATGCCATTCCGGTATGGACAGATCTGGAGACTTCTTCTTTTTTACCTGCACCGTAATACTGGCCGATTATTACCGTGGCGCCGGATGACAGTGATGTCAGGCCTCCTACGAACACGTTCACCAGTATTGCGGCTGAGCCTCCTACTGCGGCAAGTGCTTCCTTTCCGACAAAGCGTCCGACTATGACGGAATCGGCCGTGTTATAGAGCAGCTGGAAAAACGTGCCGAACATAAGGGGAAGAAAGAACATGATCATTTCCTTCCCTATTTTGCCCTCGGTTATGGGATTTATATGAGATGTATCTTTTTTTGCGATTTCTGAATTCACTTCGAAGATCCTTATCAATGCAGTCAGTCAATTACTCATCATAGTACCGAAGGTTAAGATTGTCGATATAAATTATCATAGTCCCGTGGATAAGCGGGGGCAGGGATGATATATTAGTATATGAAGGTATTATCGGATTCCCGCAAAAGAAAAAGTGGAAACGTGTCAGTGAACGGAATGATCTAAGTGACAGGAGGAAGAAGGGATGGGATTATTTGATAAGGCAATGAGCCGCGCAGATGACAGCGTTAATACGGCCGGACAGGGCAGCGCCGGCGCAGGCGGTCCGGATCAGGCCTGGACTCAGGACAGGACTATCGTGCTTTCCGGATCACCGGAGAACCTTGATGAACTGAAGGCAGCGGTTGATGTGACGGATCCTGCTTCAGTAGCTGCATACTGGGTTTACAGTGTATTCTGTCTGACTGCGGATTATGATATCGGAATGAGCATGATGAAATACCTCTTTGCCGATCTGGAGCCCTATGGCAGGGGATTCACGGAGGGCGGAATGTCCGGCAAGGCAGGATGGGATACATATTTTAATGAAAGACTGAAGGATGATGATTACAGATGGCTGCCGAGGGCATATTTTGCGGGAGCTGAAGCTGCGAACGGATTCCATCCGTCTATGCCGCTGACGGTAAAGCTTCATTACAATAAGCCCAATACCGAAAGCATTAATGAGCAGTGCTTAAAGCAGCTGGGCAGACTGTGCGTGGTGTACTATGTTGAGAGCAATGCCGGCGGTAATAAAGTCAATCTGGAACTGGTAAAGTTTGACGGAAGCGACAGATTCTATGTTACCAAGGGAACCGCTTCGACAGGTCTGTTCTACGATCAGCGCAGTGCGCTCACCGCTGAGGCAAGGGCAAAACTGTGGGACTGACACGTGCGTGAAGGTCTTGCCGGCAGCAGGCGCATTCAGCTGCACCGGGTCGGCAGGAGAGGCGGTATCAGGGCAGTATTGTATTTAAAAACCCTGCGTGCTATTATTTTATGCGGTGTTTTTTGGCAGATTATGCCTGTTTTAACTAGATTTTTTAAGGAGATATGTCATGAGTAAGAATTTTGCAGATCTGCTTTCACAGGTCAAGAACCTTGACAAGCAGAAGTTGGCTGTTGCCGTGGCTCAGGATGCACCTGTGCTTGAGGCTGTAAGAGAAGCACACAGGATGGGAATCATCGATGCCATTCTTGTAGGTGATGAGGATCAGATCCGCTCCATCGGAAAAGAACTCGACATGAGACTTGATGAGTATGAGATCGTTGATGTCAAGGATCCCACCGAAGCAGCTCTCAAGGCAGTAAGTTACGTTCACGAAGGCAAGGCTGACATGTACATGAAGGGCCTTGTTGATACCAAGACCTTCCTTAAGAGTGTTCTTGACAAGGAAGTGGGCCTCAGAACCGGCAAGCCTCTTTCTCATGTCTGCGTATTCGAGCTTCCCGGCATAGACAGACTTTTGTTCCTTACCGATGTTGCTTTCATGCCTTATCCCACTCTTGAGGACAAGGTTGCCATCATCGATTACACTGTCGAGGTTGCTAATGCATGCGGAGTCGTTAATCCCAAGGTTGCTCCTCTTGCCGCAGTTGAAGTCGTTAATCCCAAGATGCCTGTTACCGTTGAGGCAGACGAGCTTCGCAAGATGAACGAGGAAGGCAAGATCACGGGATGCATTGTTGACGGACCTCTTTCTCTTGACATCGCTCTTTATGAGGAGGCAGCCAAGGAGAAGAAGGCAACTGACCGTCCCTGTGCAGCATCCGCTGACATACTTCTTTTCCCTGACATTCATGCAGGAAACCTTGTGTATAAGTCGATCGTTCATATGGTTCCCGGAGCAAAGAACGGAAATATCCTTACCGGAACCAAGGCTCCCGTCATTCTCACTTCCAGATCGGATACCAAGGAAGTAAAGGTTAATTCCATTGCGCTTGCAGCAGTCGTTTCAGATCAGATGAAGAAGCTGAATAAATAAGGAGAATACTATGGCACTTAAGAGTCTTATTATCAATCCCGGTTCCACCTCAACAAAGGTTGGCATTTTTGAGGATGAGACATGCGTGATGGATGAAACACTTCGTCACTCAACCGAGGAGATCTCTCAGTATCCCTCGATCATCGCTCAGAAAGATTTCAGAAAGAACATCATTCTTGATTTCCTCAAGAACAGCAATATCGATGTTAACTCATTTGATTTCATCGTAGGAAGAGGCGGACTTCTTAAGCCCATTCCCGGAGGCACATACGAAGTTACCGATGCGGTGATCAAGGATCTTGAGATCGGCGTTCAGGGTCAGCATGCTTCCAACCTTGGCGGAATCCTTGCAAAGGAGATTGCTGACGGTATCGGCAAGAAAGCTTTCATCGTTGATCCGGTCGTTGTAGACGAGCTTTGTGATGTGGCGCGTATCTCGGGAATGCCCGAGTGTCCCAGGACTTCCATTTTCCATCCCCTCAACCAGAAGGCTGTTGCGAGAAGATATGCTAAGTCCGTAGGAAAGAAGTACGAGGATCTCAGACTTGTCGTTGCTCACCTCGGCGGCGGTGTTTCCGTTGGTGCACATGAGTATGGCAAGATCATCGATGTCTACAGCGCATTTGAAGGCGACGGTGCCCTTTCTCCCGAGAGATGCGGCGGCCTTCCTACAGGCAAGCTGATCAGACTCTGCTACTCAGGCAAATACTCCGAGGCAGAGATGCTCAAGAAGGCTACCGGACAGGGCGGATTCAATGCATACCTTGGAACCAACGATGCAAGGGAAGTCATGAAGAGAATGGATGAAGGCGATGAGCAGGCTAAGATCGTCATGGAAGCATTCATCTTCCAGGTCTGCAAGGACATCGGAGCAGAGTCCACCGTTCTTAAGGGAGATGTCGATCAGATCATCATCACCGGTGGCATCGCATATAATGAGAGAGTCACCAAGGCCATGATCGAGAGAGTCGGCAAGATCGCTCCCGTGACCGTTTATCCCGGAGAAGATGAGCTTCTTGCTCTTGCTCAGGGGGGCTTAAGAGTCATGAACGGAGAAGAGGAAGCTAAGGTTTACGCTTAAGATAATGACATATGTAAAAGGCAGGCTTGTTCGGAAGCCTGCCTTTTTTCTTTGCGGATAATATGATAATATCTGATCAGGGAGACGATCAAATGACAGATACATACGAAAAATATCTCGAACATCCTGCAGGGCATATTCTTGCCGTTGAAGATGCAATGAAGATCTACAAAGAAATGGCTGAGTGCATTGACAAATGTACAATGCCCGAAAAGATGAGATTTTGGAATGACTGCATAAAGAGAGCGGCTGAGTATGCGAAGATCCGAAATGACTGGGAACTGATGACTGCCGAAGAGAAGATGGCCGCTGATGAGGGCAGGAGCCTGGTTCATGACGGATTCATCATGTCGGTCAATGTCCTGTCCCGCATCGCCGAAAAAGAAGGCGTTGATGCCTCATGGCGTTCGGAACTTGGGGAAGACAGGAAACGCATCGGAGATTTTGCCTGCTTTATCTCTTATGTCACGGGGATATCCAACAGGTGAACGAAGGAACCGTCCCTTCGTTCACTTTTAATCGCAGATAAGCCGCTTGAAAATAATAAAAAACTGATGTAATTTGCGTGAGTAGTACGGCAATAATGTGTATAATTAGTTTTGACAGAAGTTTTCAGATCAGTGTACGTACTTTCGGAAGGAAATGCATATGAGTGACAAAAGATCGATACTCATGATAGATGATGTTATTCTTAATCATGCTACTGCACGTTCCGTACTTGAAGAAGAGTATGAGCTTTATGAGGCCACTTCCGGTGAAGAGGCCTTTGAAATTTTGAAAACCATTCAGCCGGATCTGATACTCCTTGATATCGTGATGCCGGATATGAACGGAATTGAGGTTCTCAAAAAGCTTAAGTCCATTCCTGCATACAGGAACATCCCCGTCATATTCCTTACTGCCGATACGAGTCCCGAAGCGGAAGTCGAGGGATTCCAGCTTGGCATAGTCGATTACATTACCAAGCCCTTTGTTCCCATGGTCATGAAGAAGCGCATAGAGACGCAGATTGAGCTGTCGCTTTACAAGAAGGATCTTGAGAAAAGGGTTGAAAAGAAGATCGAGGAAATGGAACAGATGTATGATCTGGTCACGGTTTCATTTGCCGGACTCGTTGAATCAAGGGACGGCGTGACAGGTGTTCATCTCAAGAATACTTCCATCTATTATTCCGCATTCATCAGTCATCTTAAGACATTATCCAGGTATAAAGAATACCTCCCTCCTTCTGTAGTCAGGAAGGCCTGCAGGTGTGCGCCTCTCCATGATGTCGGAAAGATAGCCATCAAGGATGCGGTGCTTCAGAAACCGGCATCACTTTCGTCCGAAGAGTTTGATAACATGAAGCTTCATTCGGTCATAGGCGGTGAACTTTTTGATTATCTCGAAGAGCGCATACCGGATAAGGAGTTTGCGCACATTGCCAGCCAGATAGCCAAATCTCACCATGAAAGGTGGGACGGGAAGGGATATCCGTACGGACTTAAAGGAGAGGAGATCCCCCTTCTTGCGCGCATCATGGCGATCGTGGACGTATATGATGCGATGACATCGAAGCGTCCGTACAAGGAGCCGATATCACATGAAAAGAGCATGGCCTTCATAGCATCCGGAAGCGGAACCCAGTTCGATCCGGACCTTGTCAATGAATTCCTCAACATCGGTAACGTGATCAAGGAATGCCTTGAAACCAAGGAACAAATGATAGAAAAGAAGCAGTACTTCTCGATGAAGGAACACATGGAATAGATATTTGGAACAGATAAGAAAAGGCAGGTCCTGCGACCTGCCTTTTATAATGCATTTACTGGAATATCCAGTTGTAATACGGAAGGATCCTGATGTCCGTGTTGTAAGCGCTCTTCAGGAACAGCATGAAGAACATGACAAACGCTGTGCATATGAGCACGGTCCACAGCTTTCTTTTCTTCGGATCTTCGATCTTAAGGATCAGGGAAGGAATGAAGAAAATGTTTGTGATGTTTAAATAGAAACCTATCCTTGAGATCTCCGGCATGAACGAGCAGAAGGTATAGAGCAGGAGTGCCCAGAGATTGCAGTAGAATCCGAATTTAAGTTTCGGATCGTCAAATATCTTCTTTCTGTAGATAAGTGCAAAGACAAATATCGCGGCGGCCTTGGCGATGTTTGTGATGCTTGTTGCTCCCGTGTCGAACATCGATCCTTCATAGAACGGATAGAAGAAAAAGATGATCTTGCGATACAGTCCCGGGAGGAACAGGAGCGAAGCGGAGAAAAGACTTATCAGGAAATGTCCGATCCAGTTCCAGTTCACGGTGGCCAGGAGATATAAAGGGATCACTATCAGCACTGACTTGTGAAACAGAGCGGCTGCGCAGATCACGGCAATGAATTTGATGTAATCCTTCTTAAGCACATATTTGATCGAATACATTGCCGCGGAAAGAGCAAGATAATATCTTACATTATTGAGACTTCCGAAATAGTATCCCGCTGTCATGAATATGAAAAGAGTAAAGACGAACCATTCGCTCTGATCATATATTCCCTTTACCATAAGGGCTGCGGTGACGAGAGAAAAGAATGCGAATATCGGAAGATAGTTATCGTATCTGAGAAACCACTGAAGGATTTTGACAATGTATCTGAATCCGGGCTCGTAACTGACATATCTGTCCTGCGCTATGAGATTGAAATTATCGCGGTATACCCAGTAATCGTTACCGACTGCGATCCTGCAGACGGATACCCCGGAAAGAAGCACGAATATAGAGACCGCCAGGATGCGGTTTCTTACAGTCAGTGCCGATGTATATGGAGTTGTAAGGTCTGCCGTTCTTCCTCTTACGGTGTCGATCCCAAATGCAAGAAATATTACCGAAGCCGTAAGAACAAGATACAGGATCAATCCGTATGTGATCATAATTTTGAAAATCTTGAATTTTTTCCGATATAATATGCTCTTATCAGCGCGTCGTCGGAATCGGTCAGCACAGCGCACATGGGCTCTTTGTCAAGCTTGCTGAGAAACGACAGAGCCTTTTCGTCTGCCTGAGGTGAATGCTTTGAAGAAAATACATACACGATAGGCTTGCCTGTTTTCTTTACTTCATCTATGAGGCCTTTCTTTTCGGTGTCCGAAAGATCCAGTGCCTTATCTTCGGGCTTTGCTCCGGACTTTTTCATTGAGTCGATCACCGCTCCTATGGCTGCGTCTGAAAGAGCAGAGGCGACAAAGAATCCTTCATCACCTGCAAGATCACACAGAGCTTCATCCAGAGCGGAGGAAGTGAGTGTTCCGGCTGCGGGGAGATGATATCTTTTTTCGATCGTCTCCGGAAGATATATGCGGTCGTCGGAAAGGATCGACACAGATACATACAGTGCGGAGATGAATAATCCTATCAATGCGCCGAGGATCACTGCACGGAATGCCCTGATGTCAAGGGGGACGGGCTCTGCACTTTCAGCCTGACCGATGACTCTTACGGACAGTATCTCCGGAAGAGAGGAGGCATATTGTGAAATGCCTTCGACAGCTGCGTTCATGATGCGCATGCTCATGTCGGGATCCGGATTGGTGACCTGAAGTGTGAGTACTTTTACATCTGACTTGAGCGTTGCGAGAAATGATGCTCTTACAACGGCGGGATCTAGAGAAGGGTCTGCCTTTATGATCTCATCTATTACGGCACTGTCCGTCGACATTTGCTCCCATGTATACTTATTGAAATAAATAAGTTCGTTTGATCCGGCTTCGGGGATATATTCGAGGTACACATCACATTCCGCCATGTACATCTTTTCGGATGAAAGCCTGTACAGCACATGCCATGCACATACTATCAGCGCACCGAGTATCACGCCGATGATCACGAATTTTATCCTGCGCAGGAATCTCAGGAGAAACATTCTTCCGTTAACCGGCTCTTCGCCGTATCTCATTTCCCACAGTTTCATTTCTGTACTCCGCTCTTTTTGAAAATATATTTATCCATGAACGAGCCCACAAATGTGATCATGGGGCCGAGGAATATTGCCATGAGTATGGTTCCTATGCTGGGAATGTCACCGAAGATGAGCCCCAGTGCAACGGCAAGTGAATCGAATGCTATCCTCACGACGAAGAAGGGCAGACCGCGTCCGGCATCACATATGATCTTGCCGAGTCCGTCATACGGAGAAAGGCCCATCTTTGAATTCATGTAAACCGCAGCACTTACGAGGAAAGCAAACAGACCGAGTATGAAAGTGACAGGTCTTGCCACCGGTCCCATGAAGAAGTTTTCCGGGAATGCCTTGTGGAGTATCCATCTGCAAAAGTCCACGGTATATCCGATGAGGACCATGTTCGCGATCGATCCCGGACCTATGAGCTTCACTCCCGTGATGAGTATGACCGTGACAAGCATCGCCGTGTTGAATAAGAGCTGCCAGTTTCCGAGCGTCCATCCGATCGTCTCGGATATGCTGACATTCATGAAGGTGTAGGGATCTGTTCCGAGATCGGTCTCCAGAAGGAAGGAAAGAGAGATGCCCATGCACAGAACTGCAATGACCACCATTATCACGTTTCCGGTGAATTCTTTTTTGTTTTTTAATCTGTCATATCCGGCCCAGGTCCGGTACCATTTATCTTTCATTTTCGATTATCTCCGGAAGATCGTTAAGTGTTTTAATCCTGGCATAACAAAGCGGTTCGATCTCGGGTTCCGATTCTGTTGCATCCGGTACGAACACGACTCTGATCCCTGCTCCGTGTGCGGACCTGATCCCGTTTGGAGCATCCTCTACGGCGAGGCATTCCGAGGGATCGATAGACAGTTCCCTGCATGCGTTCTCGTATACATCGGGAGCCGGCTTTCCGTATTTGCAGTCCGCTGCCGAACAGATCCTGTCGAAACTGTCAGCAAGTCCGAGACTGCCGAGATACCTCATGGTCCTTTCCATGTCTGTTGCCGTTGCAACGGCCCTGAGGATCTTCTTTTGCTTCAGCCAGTCAAGAACCTCGATCGCACCGGGCTTGACCTGTATGCCTTCTTTTTGCACGATCTCCTCATATATGACTTTTCTGTATGAACGGACTTCATCATAATCGAAGGAATCGCCGAACCATTCCCTGAACCTGTCATAGACAAAGGGCCTTCCGAGACTGCGAAGCTGAAGGTACATGTCGTCTGTTAACTCAAATCCGAAATGCGCACAGGCTTTGGGCCAGCATATCCTATAGATTTTTTCGGTGTCCAGGACGGTGCCGTCCAGGTCGAATATAACCGCTCTTATCATATGGTTTGTAAGTCTATTTGAATATGTGATATAGTTAGCGTAAGATTTACCGATTAATTGTAACTTTTACGGAATTTATCGTCAACTTTTCGGAAGGAACGCTTTAAGGCGAAACAGAATGCTCAGATTCTATTTAACAATAATTGTCTCGATTCCGTGGATCATTTATTTCATGATCAAGTCCAGATACATCCTTAAGCATAAGGACTCATTCCCGATAGAGGAAAGGTATGCTTTCATCAAGAGGATGATGATCCGGTGCATGAAGAACGGCCGAATCAGGACCAAGTATTACGGGACGGAGAATCTCCCCAAAGAGGGCGGTTATGTGATGTTCCCGAATCATCAGGGCAAGTTCGACACCCTCGGCATCATGTATTCTCATGAAAGGCCCTGCACGGTGGTGATGGATGAAGTCAGATCCAAGATGCCTCTTGCGGATGAGATGGTAGACATTCTTGACGGATGCAGGCTCAATAAATCCGATCTCAGATCGCAGGTCAAGAGCATCAAGGCTGTTTCAGAAGAGGTTAAGGAAGGAAGGATCTACATCATCTTCCCGGAAGGCGGATATTATCACAACAGGAATACCGTTCAGGAATTCCTTCCCGGCGCTTTCAAGGCTGCAATGATGGCCAAGAGCCCCATAGTTCCGGTAGCGCTTATCGATTCCTACAGAGCTTTCGGCATCAATATCCTTAAAAAGATCACAACACAGGTCCATTACCTTGAGCCGCTTTATTATGAGGATTATAAGGAAATGAAGTCCAAGGAGATATCCGATCATGTCAAGGTTCAGATCATGAGGAAGATCAACGAAGTGATGATCGCAAAGGGCAAGAAAGCCCCCAACCCGATAGTATAGGAAATGTACCACCCCGGAGACATTCTCCGGGGTGATGGTTTTTATGAGGGAGAACTGCTGTGAAAAAGTTACTTGAGCTGTTAAGAAAGACATTTGTTCTGTGTCTGGCTTTGATCCTGCTTGCCGGCTGCGGACTGCAGAACGGGCCCGTAAGGGATGACCCGGATACGGAAGATGCTGATGACGAAGACGACCGGGATGAAGAAGATGATTATGAGCAGGATGATGAAAAAGAAGCAGATGATCAGCCGGCGGTTGCAGAATCAGTCCCGGATACCGTTCTTCTTTCGTATAATCAGACATCCGATGTGATATGTCTGTTTGACGAAAACGGAACTCTTTATAAGAAGATCGAGCGCAGGGAACTGGCCGAAAATCTTACGGAATCCGAAATTGCGCAATACCGCGTTTATAATTCGAGAGAATCGGAAATGACCGGCAGTGATGCGGAATATCTCAGAAGCCGCGTGTGCGCCGTGGGTGGAGGATTCGTTTTTTTCACCGATTACAGGTTTTCGGAGGAATCCGGTGAATACATATATATCGTGTATGCCATAAGTGAGGATGAACACAGGCTCTATCCCATATGGGATGGCGTCAGATCTTTCTATGTCGAGACCTGCGAGTATTATGACGGACGGATATATGTCGACTACTCGCTCGGATATGATGATGCAGGCAGGTTCCTGGGCGAGGCCGAAAAATGCTTTGCCTTTGATGCGAGTACCGGTTCGTTCACCGAAGAAGATCCCGGCACCGGTGAGATGCTTAGGGGTGCAAATGATGCGGGATTGTGGCTTGTCGGCGCATCCGTTATGAGTAATGAACATGAGTCGTTTAAGCATACGCTGGATGAATGCGGATTTGTCCTCGGAAGTGCCGCTGACAGATATTATACGGTTGATGCTGCGGGCAGCACGGAGCTGCTGTATGAGTGTGAAGGAAACATTAACTTTTCATATTACGGTCCGGAGTGTGTGATCTACAGCATTTCCGATTATGAAAAAGAAACTGCTTCCCTCCGGATTTTTGACATACAGGGCAGGAAATCCTATGCCCTGACCGCGGAATGGAATGCAGCGGGATTTCTGGGAAGGGAAGACTGGAAATATTATTACTACTACCAGTCTCAGGAAGAGTATGGCATAAAGCATGATTATATCTGCGAATATAATTACATGAACGGTGAGACTTCCGTGCTTTACGAAGAAAGATCGATCCCGGGTTCGGGGATATCTTTTCCGGGAATAGACGGATTCAGGGTGTTTGGCGGAAATGTATATAAGGTCGATTTTAAGGACGGATCGTTAAGATGGGTCAGGGCTGATATAAAGAATGGCAGCGCGGTATTTGAAGATATTGACTGCCCCATCAGGGACGTGGAGATATTTAAGTTCGGCACGGTTGTTCACGCATCCTACGGGTATTGCTGTCCTGATTGCGGAACCGCTCTCATTCTCAAGTATGGCGAGGGCTTTCAGCTCGATGGCCGCTATTCTTCATATGCGGATAAGATCAATGCGTCCCTGAGAGACAAGCTGAATGCATTCGTAGGAACCGGAACGGAAAGTGCATATACCGGAGACATATTTGATTCTCCCTGTGAGTCGCATCAGGAACATCCCACATGGTACAGGGAAACCGAGGATTATAATGTTGCCGCGGTAAACGTAATAGATGACAGATATCTGACTGTCGACATGAGCGGAGACTGGTATGGCGGAGGAGCTCACGGAATGCCGATGAGAGATCAGTATCTCTATGATCTTAAGACAGGTGAGGAGCTGACTTTTGCGGATTTTTATAACGGGACCGAGGAGGACTTCAAGACCCTGATAGCCGAGATGACCGTCGAGGATTATGAGAGTTACGGAGAGTACCCTCCGTACTGTGGTCATGAAGATCTTGACGATCTGTATGAACAGGCATATGCGTCGGCATGGATCGAAGAGGACTGCATTGAATTTACTGAAGACGGCATCATCTATTATTATCCGCCTTATGAGATGGGGCCTTATGCCGCAGGTTATATAGAGTTTTCAATCTCATATATCAAGCTTTTTAACAGAGGCACTCTTGCGGAGTAAATACTGACAAACGAAAAACAAGGGGACGGTTCCAATGTTTACCACACCGGCAAACAGCGGAATCGTCCCCTTGTTTCTTAGCCTTACTTTTTGTCGTCAAGAGGGAACTTGAAGTATCTTACCGCATTGTAGTATGAGATGTCCTCGACGATCTCACCGAGTATCTTGTAATCCTCGGGGAATTTACCTTTTTCGACCCAGTCGCCCAGGATGTTGCACAGGATCCTTCTGAAGTACTCGTGACGGGTGTAGCTGAGGAATGATCTTGAGTCTGTCAGCATTCCGACGAAGCCCGAGAGATTTCCGAGACTTGCAAGTGACTTGATCTGATCGGTCATTCCCTTGATGTGGTCATTGAACCACCATGCGCTTCCCTGCTGGATCTTTGCAACAGCCGTTGAATCCTGGAAGCATCCGATGATGGTTCCGATGTATTCGTTGTCGGCGGGGTTCAGGGAGTAGAGTATTGTTCTGGGGAGCTTTCCTTCTTTTTCCAGTGAATCGAGGAAATCCGCACACTGGCTCGAAGGAGTGTTGTTGTTGATGCAGTCGTATCCGGTGTCGGGACCGAGAGACTTGTACATGCGGGTGTTATTATCCCTCTTGCATCCGTAATGGAGCTGCATTGCCCAGTCAAGGGCGACATATTCACCTGACACGAATGTCATGAATGCAGTCTTGAATTTGTACTCGTCATCCTTTGTGAGAGGAATGTTGTTAAGTCTCTTTAAGAAGATGGCCTCAACTTCATCTTCGGTCGCGGGAGCATACATCACAAATTCAAGTGCGTGATCGGAAATGACGCATCCCTGTTCTTTGAAAAATTCCATTCTGGTCTTGAGAGCATGGCGCAGTCCGTGCCATGTCTTGATCTCGTCCATTCCCGAAACTGCGGCAAGCTTTTTGAGATAATCCTTGTAATCGGGCTTCTCGATATTCATTGCCTTGTCCGGACGCCATGCGGGAAGTACCTTCACGTCAAATGAAGAATCTTCGCGGATCTGCTTGTGCCAGCACAGGTCATCGATGGGATCGTCGGTGGTACAGATAAGAGTGACACCGCTTTGCTTAATGATGCCTTTTGCACTCATCGAGGGATCGGCGAGTTTTTTGTTGCATATCTCCCATACTTCCTCGGCGGTATCTTCGCAAAGGTGTCCGTGATAATCGAAGTATCTCTGAAGTTCAAGGTGACTCCAGTGATATAAGGGGTTGCCTATAGCCTTGCCCAGGCACTTTGCCCACATCACGAACTTGTCGTGATCGGATGCATCGCCGGTGATGTATTTTTCCTCTACTCCGCAGCTTCTCATGAAACGCCATTTGTAATGATCGCCTCCGAGCCATACCTGCGCAATGTTGTCGAATTTCCTGTCCTCAGCGATCTCTTTGGGAGAGATGTGGCAGTGATAGTCAAGAATGGGAGTTTTCTCGGCATAGGTATGGAAAAGCCTGGATGCCGTTTCGGACTCGAGCAGGAATTCTTCGTCCATGAAAGGTTTCATTTTGAGGTGCCTCCTTTTGTTGTTCCTCTTGTGACGATCTCACCGCCGAATATTGTCTTCTTGGGCATTTCTTCGCCTGAAAGGACGCCCATGAGAGTGGCTGTGAGCTTCTGGCACAGAGTTTCAAGCTTGTTGTCTATTGATGTGAGTTCGGGTTCCGAGCATGTTGCAAGCATTGAGTTGTTGTATCCGATCACAGAGAATTCCTCCGGGATCTTATAGCCTTTTGAAAGAGCATATTTGACAGCGCTGAGGGCGAGTGTGTCGTCAGCAGCTATCACGGCGTTGAATTTCAGACCTGTTGATGCGGTTTTTTCAAGCTGGGCGGCCATTCCGTGAACATCCTCGCGGGTACCTTCAAAGAACTGGAGCTGTCTTTCCACGACATTTATTCCCGCATCTTTCATAGCATCGCGGTATCCTCTTTCCTTGAGTGCTCCGGAATAGGAGAGTGAATTATAGAAATACAGGATGTTCCTGAAGCCGGATCCGATCAATTCTCCGGTAGCCTTGTACATGCTCTTGTAATCATCCGAGCTGACACAGTATATGTTATTGCCCTCAAGCTCGGCATTGAGAAGCATGACGGGGACCTTTTCGGCAGCACTCAGGATGTATTTGTTATCTGCGACATCGGGATAAACGAAGTTGGAACCGACCAGGATGATGCCGTCGACTTTCTTGCTGATGAGCAGTTCAATGGCAGCCTTCTTGTCCTTATGCGCATATCCGGTACAGCACAGAAGTGAGTCGTATCCGCTTGCCCTGAGTTCTTCTTCAAAATAGTAGATTGCCTTGGCAAGATAGAGGTCTGAGGAATCGGCTGCGAGTATTCCGATGGTCTTCATCGTGTTAAGACCGAGTCCTCTTGCGAAGGCATTGGGCGTATAGCCGGTGTCCTTGATGGCGTTAAGGACCTTTTTCTTGGTGGCTTCGCTTACATTACTTGAATTGTTCAATACCCTGGAGACTGTTGCAATTGATACCCCGGCCTGCTCCGAGATATCGTAAATGGTAACTGAATGTTCTTTCACGACCCCTCCGATTAGACATGGAACCGATCACGTTTGTTGAAACGGTTCCTGAAAAAAAGCTGAAAGCGTTTACAACAGAGATTATATAAAAACGTGAAAATGAATGCAAGTGTTTCATGGAAAAATAATCAAATAGTTGTTGACGATGACGAATTTTAATAGTATTATCCATATGTAAGGGCTTACATCAAAAGTGCCTGATTTTTTACGAAAGCACTTTCTGAAAATCCGATCTTTTTTCATTTTTTTCAATAAAATACATTTGTGTGGAGGTCGTCCGTAAACATGGAAACACTAAATCGCGCTAAAACAGGTAAAAAGACTCGTCCGGTTAAGGTTGTGCAGTTCGGTGAAGGCAATTTCCTCCGTGCATTCGTTGACTATATGATCGACATTGCCAATGAACGCGGGAATTTTGACGGGGACATAATCCTGATCAAACCTATTGAGTTCGGAAATCTTGAGCCTTTCCGTGCACAGGAGTGCCAGTATACCGTGTCTCTTCGCGGAAACGTGGACGGCGTGGGCAGGAAGATCAACCGCATAGTCACCAGCGTTGCGGATGCCGTTGATGCGATCTCCGAATATGATGAATATATGAAGCTTGCCGAGATCGACACGCTTCGTTTTGTGGTGTCCAATACCACGGAAGCGGGAATCGTGTATGTCCCGGATGACAGGTTTGAAATGACTCCGCCTTCAAGTTTTCCCGCCAAGCTGACCAAATTCCTGTATCATAGATTTGAGACCTTCGAAGGAGCAGAGGATAAAGGACTTGTGATGCTTCCCGTGGAACTCATTGATGATAACGGTCTTCATTTAAAAGAGTGCGTGCTCGCACAGATAGAAAACTGGGGACTTTCGGATGAATTCAGGAAATGGGTTGAGAATTCATGTGTGTTTACCCAGACCCTCGTGGACAGGATCGTGACGGGATATCCCAAGGCAAATGAAGAAAAAGAGTGGGAAGAACTCGGATACGAAGACCGCATAATGGTCACGGGTGAACCGTTTGCATTGTGGGTGATCGAATCCGACAAAGATATAAGCAAAGAGTTCGACCTTCCCGGTGCGGGACTTCCCGTCATCTTCACCAGGGATCATCATCCCTATAAGCAGAGAAAGGTCAGGATCCTTAACGGCGCGCATACATCATTTGTTCTCATGGCATATCTCATGGGCAAGGACATTGTCAGGGATTCCATGCAGGATGATGACATCAGGAAGTTCATGAATGAGACCATATATGATGAGGTCATTCCCACTCTGACGCTTCCCGAGGAAGATCTGAAGGCATTTGCATCGGAAGTGGTCAACCGCTTCAATAATCCTTTTGTTGATCATGCACTCCTTGCGATATCGCTGAATTCCGTGTCGAAGTGGAGGGCACGCTGCCTTCCCTCGTTCCTGGGATATGTTGAAAAGTTCGGCAGGCTTCCCGTTCACCTTACATTCTCCATTGCCGCACTGATCGAGTTCTATCACGGGACCGAGATCGTTGACGGCGTTCTTAAGGGAAGCAGGAACGGACAGCCCTATGACATCAAGGACGATGAGGCAGTGCTCAGGTTTTTCGCGGAAAACTCTGCTAAAGAGCCTGCTGACATTGTCAGTGCGTACCTGGCCAGGGAGGATTTTCACGGAAAGGATCTTAACGGCATAGAAGGGCTTGCCGAAGCTGTGACGGCATATGTATCTGATATCAGGGAAAACGGCATGAGGAATGCCATGGAAAAGATAGGATGAAATAATGCAGCGTTATATAAGGATAAATGAATCTGATAATGTGGCGGTTGCACTGGATGATCTTGATAAGGACATGATTCTTTCCTTTGATCCTGATCTGACCGTCACAACTGCGGAGAAGATCCCTGCCGGACACAAGGTTGCCCTTTGCGGGATCGGAAAAGACAATGAGATCATCAAGTACGGCTACCGTATAGGCATTGCGACAGAAGATATTCCCGCAGGCGGCTGGGTTCATACTCACAATATCCGCACCGGACTTGGCGAGCTTCTTGATTATGAATATGCACCGGTTCCCTCACCCGTAAAAAAAGGCATTACCGGAACGTTCAGAGGATTCCTCAGAGATGACGGAAATGTGGGCGTAAGGAACGAGATATGGATCATCCCTACTGTCGGATGTGTTAACGATGTGGCATCCGCGATTGCGAAAGTGTCCCGCGAAAACATTAAGGGCAGCGTTTCTGATGTCGTGTCATTCTCTCATCCTTACGGCTGTTCGCAAATGGGAGACGATCAGGATAATACCCGCACCATTTTGTGCGATCTGATAAAGCACCCCAATGCGGGCGGCGTGCTGGTACTGAGCCTCGGATGCGAGAACAGCAATCTTGATGTGCTTAAGCCGATGCTGGGTGACATGGATCCCGAAAGGATAAAGTTTCTGGTCTGTCAGGATGCAGAGGATGAGATAGCTGAAGGAACAAAGCTTGTTAAGCAGCTCATTGAATATGTGGGCGGCGATGAAAGGCAGGATGTGCCGGTTTCAAAACTTGTCATAGGACTGAAGTGCGGCGGATCCGACGGCTTGTCGGGAATTACTGCCAATCCGCTCGTGGGCAGGTTCTCGGACAGGCTTGTCTCAAAAGGAGGCACGACCATTCTCACTGAGGTGCCCGAGATGTTCGGTGCCGAGACAATCCTCATGAACCGCTGCGCGGATAAGGAACTGTTCGATAAGACAGTCTGCCTGATAAATGATTTCAAGAATTATTACAAGGCAAACGGTCAGACCATTTATGAGAACCCCTCGCCCGGCAACAAGAAGGGCGGGATATCTACGCTTGAGGATAAATCACTCGGATGCACACAGAAGTCCGGATCCGCACCTGTAAAGGGCGTTCTGAAATATGGCGAGAGAGTATCGTGCGCGGGGCTTAACCTCCTTTCTGCCCCGGGCAACGATCTCGTCGCAGCCACGGCACTGGCGGCTTCAGGAGCACAGATCATTCTCTTCACTACAGGCCGGGGAACTCCTTTTGCTTCTCCTGTCCCTACTCTGAAGATATCGACGAATTCCGCGCTGGCTTCGCGCAAAAAGAACTGGATCGATTTTGATGCCGGAGTGCTTACGGAAGAAGGAAAATCCCGGGATGACGTGACGGATGAGCTGTATGATCTGGTGATCGAGGTCGCGGAAGGCAGGAAGGTCAGATCGGAAGAAGCAGGGTTTCATGACATGGCCATATTCAAGACCGGCGTGACTCTTTGACGGAAGACGGACTTACGCATTGTTAGGAACGGTTATTCAATGTAAAATATTAGCGGTCGCATGATGCGACCGCTTTTGTAAATGGAGGCATATATGCAGCTTGGGATCAGACTTCACGATACGGCGGAACTTCCTTTTGAAGAGAGGATTGCCCTTGTGCATGACATGGGGTATAAATGCGGACATCTTGCACTGTCCAAGATAAAGGGACTTCCCTCGGCACCCTATGCCCTGACTCCCGGATATGCTATGTACCTCAGGAGAGTTTTCGAAAAAAACAATGTGGACGTAGCTGTGCTTGGATGCTATCTGAATCTGGCGGAGCCCGTTCCCGAGAAACTTGAGAGCATAAGGAATAAATATATTGCCGCCATAAGATTTGCCTCGATGCTCGGAGCCGGCATGGTCGGTACCGAGACCGGTGCTCCGAATTCAGAGTATAAATATGATCCGGAATGCAGGACCGAGTGGGCACTTCAGTCATTCATAAAAGAGCTCCGCGGTATCGTGAAGTATGCCGAAGAATTCGGAGTGATGTTTGCGATAGAACCTGTCGCGAAGCATATTGTCTGGAATGCTGACAGGGCAAAACAGGTGCTTGATGAAGTCGATTCGCCGAATCTCGGGATAATATTCGATCCGGTGAACCTGCTGGACGGTACCAATTACAAGAACAGGGAAGAGATCTTTGAACATACCATCGATCTGCTCGGAGAGAGGATCATTATGATCCACCTCAAGGATTTTACCGTGAATTACGACGGGACACTGAATTCGGTGGGATGCGGGATCGGTGAAATGAATTATGAGCGGATCCTGAGATTTGTTAAGGAAAAAAAGCCTTTCATTCATGCGACCCTGGAAAATACGACCCCCGAAAACCATGCGGGATGCCGTGATCATATATTGAAAATATATGACAGCATTTGACAGGCAGCCCCTGAGATATCCGGGGGCGGATTGTGGAGATGATTATGAGGATTGATGAACTTTGCGGTAATGATGTGCCCGAACTGGTCAGGCTTTCCGGGCGGCCAGGTTTTCCTTTTCCGATGAATGAGGAGACGGCACTTCTTTACTGTGCGGGAAAAGAGGGAGGACCGGTCGGCAACCACACATACGGTGTGTTTGAGGATGACGGAACGCTTGCCTCGGTGATGACGGTGACCTATTTTCGCGTTTTCCCCTGCGATGATTCCCCAAGCGGGATGATCGGACATATTTCAGGGGCATATACGCATCCGGATCACAGGCATAAGGGGTTTGCATCGATGATCCTTGACCGGATCGAGGCGGATGCCGTCAGGCTGAAGGCCGATTATCTGTGCATGGATTCGATAGCCGATGACCTGTACCTGAAGCATGGATACGTTAAAACGGTCAAAGAGAGCAGACTTTGGAAGATTATATGATTTATTGAAACAATACCCCATATCTGATAAAATAGTCGGATGTGAGGTAAAAGACATATTATGAAACTGACAGAAAGATTATTCGGAACACATTCCGATCATGAACTCAAAAGAATAACTCCCATTGTGGAAAAGATAGAGAGCCTCAGGCCCGAGATGCAGGCACTTTCAGATGAAGAACTGAAGGCCAAGACTCCCTGGTTCAAGGAACGCCTGGAGAAGGGAGAGACTCTTGATGATATCCTTCCCGAGGCGTTTGCTGTTGTCAGGGAGGCAGCGAAGCGTTCCATAGGAATGGAGCATTACAAGGTACAGCTTATCGGTGGCATAGTTCTTCATCAGGGCAGGATCGCCGAGATGAGGACCGGTGAAGGTAAGACACTTGTTTCTACCTGTCCCGCATACCTTAACGCACTTGCAGGCAAGGGTGTTCACATAGTCACCGTCAACGACTATCTGGCAAACCGTGATGCCGAATGGATGGGCCAGGTCCACAGATTCCTCGGTCTTACCGTTGGCGTCGTTCTTAATTCCATGAGCTCCGAGGAGAGACAGGAAGCATATAACTGTGACATCACCTATGTCACTAACAATGAGCTGGGCTTTGATTACCTCAGGGACAACATGGCTATCTATAAGAAGCAGCTGGTCCTGAGAGATCTTAATTTCTGTATCATCGACGAGGTTGACTCCGTTCTCATCGATGAAGCGAGAACGCCTCTGATCATTTCAGGTCAGAGTGGCAAGTCAACGGCACTTTACCAGATGTGTGATCTTCTCGCCAGACAGCTCAAGCGTGGAGACGATGTCAAGGAACTTTCCAAGATGGATGCCATCATGGGCATAACCCAGGAAGAGACCGGAGACTTCGTTGTCAACGAGAAGGACAAGATCGTCAACCTTACCGAGCAGGGTACCGCAAAGGTCGAGCAGTTCTTCCATATTCAGAATCTGTCCGATCCCGAGAATACAGAGATCAACCATAACATAATCCTCGCCCTCAGGGCTCATAATCTGATGTTCAAGGATCAGGATTATGTCGTCAAGGATGATGAGATCCTCATAGTTGATGAATTTACCGGACGTATCATGCCCGGAAGAAGGTTTTCCGACGGACTTCATCAGGCAATCGAAGCCAAGGAGAACGTCAAGGTCAAGCGTGAGTCCAGAACTCTCGCAACCATTACTTTCCAGAATTTCTTTAATCTTTTTGAGAAGAAAGCCGGCATGACCGGTACCGCTCTTACCGAGGAGGCAGAGTTCAGGGAGATCTACGGAATGGATGTCATCACCATCCCCACCAATGCCCCTGTCATCAGAAAAGACCTTCAGGATGCGGTTTATAAGACCAAAAAAGAGAAGCTTGATGCGATACTCAAGGCTACTCAGGAAGCACATGCAACCGGGCAGCCCATCCTTATCGGCACCATCAATATCGATGCCAGTGAGGAACTCAGCAGGATGTTCAGCAAGGCCGGCATCAAGCATGAAGTACTCAATGCAAAATTCCATGAGCGTGAGGCGGAGATCGTTGCACAGGCCGGAATACACGGACATGTCACGATCGCTACCAACATGGCAGGCCGTGGTACCGACATTAAGCTTGATGATGAAGCCAAGGCAGCAGGCGGTCTCAAGATCATAGGAACCGAGAGGCATGAGTCAAGACGTATAGACAATCAGCTCCGTGGACGTTCCGGACGTCAGGGAGATCCCGGTGAATCCAAGTTCTATATCTCACTTGAGGATGACCTGATGAGACTCTTCGGTTCCGAACGTCTTATCTCCATGTTCAATGCTCTCGGGATCCCCGAGGGACAGGAGATCGAGCATAAGGCACTTACCGGTGCCATCGAATCCGCACAGAAGAGGATCGAGTCCAATAACTTCGGAATTCGTAAGAATCTCCTCGAATATGACAAGGTCATGAGTGAGCAGAGAGAGATCATCTATGAGGAACGCCGCAAGGTTCTTGACGGTGAGAGCATGCGTGATTACGTATACAAGATGATCACCGACATAGTCGAGAGATGCGTCGATACCTGCATCAATGATGATGTATCCTCCGAAAACTGGGATTTTACGGAACTGAATGAGCTGCTTCTTCCCATTATTCCCCTTGAGCCCGTTACCAGGGAGAGAATGAGCAAACTCAAGAAGAACAGCATCAAGCAGGCGCTTAAGGAAGAAGCTGTCAAGCTCTACGAGACCAAGGAGGCTGAGTTTCCCGAGGCCGAGCAGATAAGAGAAGTCGAGAGAGTCATACTTCTCCGTACCATTGACCGCAAGTGGATGTCACATATCGATGACATGGCCATTATGGAACAGGGCGCAGGCCTTGCTTCTTACGGTCAGAAGGATCCTCTCATCGAATACAGGAACCAGGGATATGCAATGTTTGACGAGCTTATCCAGAACATTCAGGAAGATACCGTCAAGATGCTCATGCATATCAAGGTGGAGCAGAAGGTTGAGCGTGAGCAGGTGGCTCAGGTGACCGGTACCAACAAGGACGATTCCGGCCCGAAGGCTCCCAAGACCAGAGCGGGACAGAAGATCTATCCCAATGATCCCTGCCCCTGCGGAAGCGGCAAGAAGTTCAAGGCCTGCCACGGAAGACCCGGAATGAAGCTCTGACAATGCCATGATGTGTAACACGTTGATTTTTTGATTTTGAAAGTGTGAAAATTATGGTAGAACTTGATCAGATAAAACAGGAAATACTTACATATAAGGATCCTCTCGCTGAAGTGAAAGCATCACTCAGCCTTGAGGATAAGTCGAAGAAGATAGAAGAGCTCGAGAGGGAGATGGAAGCTCCCGGATTCTGGGATAATCCCGACAAGGCCAACGCCAAGATGAAAGAGCTCAAGAACATGAAGGACACAAGGGATCTTGTCAAAAGCCTTGAAACCGGCATTGACGACATCCTGACTCTTGTTGAGATGGGCAATGAGGAGGAGGACGAATCCCTCATCCCCGAAGCAAGGGAAGAGCTTGATAACTTCATTTCCAGATTTGAAGAACTCAGGCTCTCGACTCTCCTCAGCGGCGAGTATGATGATTCCGATGCGATCGTGGAACTGAATGCCGGAGCGGGAGGTACGGAAAGCTGTGACTGGTGCGGAATGCTGTTCCGCATGTATTCGAAGTGGGCTGACAAGAAAGAACTTAAGCTTGAGGTCCTTGACCAGCTCGACGGTGATGAAGCCGGCATCAAGTCCGTTTCTTTCCAGGTCAGCGGTCCCAATGCCTACGGATATTTAAAGAGTGAAAAGGGTGTCCACAGGCTTGTAAGGATATCGCCTTTCAATGCACAGGCAAAGCGCCAGACATCATTTGTCAGCTGCATGGTCATGCCTGTTCTTCCCCAGAATAATGATATTGTGATCGAGGATAAGGATATCCGCATAGATACATATCGAAGCAGTGGTGCCGGCGGACAGCACATCAACAAAACTTCATCCGCCATACGTATCACTCATATTCCCACGGGAATCGTGGTTACCTGTCAGAATGAGAGAAGCCAGTTCCAGAATAAGGACAAGGCTTTCGAGATGCTCCGTGCCAAACTCTTTGAGCTCAAGCAGGAAGAAGAGGAAGCCAAGAGCAAGGGTATTGCAGGAGATATCAAGGATATAGCCTGGGGAAACCAGATAAGAAGCTATTTCCTTCAGCCCTATACCATGGTCACTGACAAGAGAACGGGATACAAGACATCCGACGCGCTCGGCGTGCTTGACGGAAAGCTTGACCAGTTCATTGTCAGCTATCTGAAATGGAAGAGTACCGGTGGCGCCGAAGTTGGCGGAGATGATGAGGATATCTGATGACTAAGATTCAAACATCCAAGCTAAAGCCCGGAATGATAGTGGGAAGTGATGTTCTCAACTATGATAACAAGACGATCATAGCCAAAGGAACCAAGCTGTCCCAGACTCTTATCACAAGGCTTGAACTCTATGGCATTCTCAGTATATATGTTGAAGAGGAATTGCCGGAGAGCGCTCCCGCATCGGGCGCACAGGAAAGCTCACCTGCCGGGTCTGCAGGCGCAGCTTCTGAAGAGTCCGAAGCTTCACATTTTGAGAAGATACGGGAAACAGAGATGTTTAGGGAATTTCAGGCCGCCTATGAGGAGGGCAGGAAATCCCTTGAGTTCCACGTCAGTGAGATGGTTGACAAGAATGTTGAAGTTGACCCCATAACGCTTCTTGAAAAACCGCTCGACATGATCTCAAAGGCAGGATCCAGGGTGTCTGTCATTGACATGCTCCATGCCATGAGAGGATTCGATGATTCGACCTTTGCTCACTGCATGAATGTTTCTCTTCTTAACTACGTGGTTGCCGGCTGGCTCAGATGGAACAAGGCTGACCAGGAAATGGCCATGATGTGCGGAATTTTGTTTGACATCGGAAAGCTGAAGGTTCCCAGAGACATCCTTAACAAGCCCTCGGCTCTTACTCCCGATGAAATGAAAGAAGTCAGAAGACACGCCGAGTACGGTTATCAGATCCTTCGTGACAAGAATTTTCCTGATCATGTCAAGTCAACGGCGATAATGCATCATGAAAGATACGATGGAAGCGGATATCCGTTGAAGGTATCGGGTGACAGGCTGGATGTTTTCGCAAGGCTTACTGCGGTGACGGATGTCTATGATGCGATGACCAGTGCCAGAGTTTACAGGGCTCCCATCTGTCCTTTCAGAGCGGTGGAGGTCTTCGAGGATGAGGGACTTGAAAAATACGATCCCGACATCATCATGACATTCCTCAAGAATGTTACCTATACTTATATCCAGAATTCCTGCAGGCTCTCCGACGGAAGGGATGGCATCATAATAATGCAGAATCCCGGAGAATATTCAAGACCTGTCGTGAAATGCGGAAATGAATTCATCGACCTGAACAAGCACAGGGAACTGAGGATCGAGGAATTGCGCTGATACTTTAAATGACATATTAAAACGCCCTCACTCGCGAGGGCGTTTTCTTTATGCTCGTTCATCGATCGGAGCGTGACGTGCCGGATTCATGAGATTCAGGAAGAACAGTGCATGACTTTCGGAAATAACAGGATATATCCAAAGCATTCCGATTCCCATAGAGAGAACTCCCAGAAGGATCATCGGAATGAACCTGAGATCGAGTGCAAGGAGTCTGGCTCTGTGACCGTGGACCTTCTTTCTTGTAAGGCTCAGTATCCTGGAAGCCGGATAATTCGGAAAGTCGAGTAAAAGGAAGAATGCCATTCCGAATGTAAGATTCATATATGCCGACATGACTATCGACGGTACAAGGAACGCACATGCCAGGACGATGTATTTTGAGTCCGAGGTCATGACATACATATCCGAGAAGATGTTAAAGGGGATCGAGAGAATGATCGTGGGAAAAAGAATGAATGCCGAGACCTTGAAAACCTTTGATGCCTCGTTTCTGAAACCTGCAAAGATATCTGCGGGTTGTGCCTCCCGCCCCGTCGAGAGATTCAGATAGTAAAGATTGATGCCGCACTGAAACATTCCTGCCAGAATGTTCAGAAACGAGATTATCAAGGTGGTGATGACTATGTAGATGATGTCGGTCAGGACATCTGTTGATGCCCCGGAAAAAAACGGGAGCCTGGCGATCATTGAAGAAAAAATGCTCCCTGAATAGGATATGAGATACAGCCAGATAAGATAGGAGAGCGTCATCATGACAGCACCGCCGTAACGCCCTGCCATGGTGTTTTTGGCTTGTTCTTTCAGTTCATATGATGATCGGTATTCAGACTGTTTTGTCAAAGTTCATTCCTTCTGTAGCCAGTCTGTCAGAATTCTTCCTTCCTGCCTGGTACGGGTTCTTTTCATTCGGATACTGGATCCTGGTGGATGTGGTTCCACCCGATATATATGTCCTTCCGCATTCGGGGCAGATCGCAGTATGGATTGCGACCGATGCCTGAAGCACCTTGCCGCCGTCCTTGGATGCCTTGGAATATGCGTTTGAAACATGCTCCTGCTCGTGGGCACGTACTCTCGAACCGGCTTCGGTGGGAGAGATGTGCTGTGCAGACTTGAAAGAAACGTTCTCGTCGGAGCCGTCCTTATATTTTCTTTCCTTGCAGGTCTTGCATTCCGCCTTGTTGACACGCCCGGGATTTCCTGCCTTAAGGGCTGAAGCCTCGGACTGGGTGACGGTGGGGCCTGCTATTCTTCTGACCTGGTTCTCGCTGTAACCGGGTATCTGGCTTGCTATGTTTCTTATGGATAAAGCCACAGGCGCCCTCCTTTCCCCTGTTATCACAGGCTGTTACTGCTGGTAAAAGAACGGATAGTCCGGCATTTCAAGACCGTATCTTGCATACATCTGCCTGACTTCTTCTATTGTGGAAGGATCTGTCATCAGCGTGTATATGGCATATGATGTTACTGCTGTTCCCGCAACGATCCCTATCGCCGAGAAAACAATTCCGATCAGCCCCATCGGTCCCGGGGGATTCTTTCCTTTTCTGCCAAGAGAGGCGAACAGGATGCCAAGGGCACCGGCCGGTATGGACAATACTCCCGTGCAGAGCAGAAGGAGTGATAATATGCCCATTACCATTGAAGCGATTTCAAAGGAATGTCTTCCCCTGTTGGGGTTATAACTGTTGTAAGCCGAGTCATTTGGTGTCATTTGATTAGAATTTATCATTATTTGGATGCTATTGCAATAATCGCATGGCTGTAATATAATCTTCTGGTATCTTCAGGGCAGGGTGAGACTCCCTACTGGCGGTAACGGAGCATATATGACTCCGGAGTCCGCGAACCCGCAAGACGGGCCGAATCGGTGAGATTCCGATACCAACGGTGAAGATCGGCTGAATACGAGCCGGTCGCAGTCCGGATGAAAGAAGGAGGAATATTATTATGAACGACCTGATCAAGCAGGTAACCGAAAACGCTCTGTATGTGCTGAGTTTCTTTCTCATCATAGCAGGGCTGTTTGTTTGCTCCGTGATTGCAGAGAAGATCATCTGCAAGAAGAACGGTGTGACAGACAAGCCGTCTAACGCAAGGCGCGCTGCAGTGGTGGGACTTTTGTCCGCCATATCCGCAGTTCTCATGCTTTTTGAGATCCCGATGCCCTTTGCTCCCACATTCTACAAGCTGGATATGAGTGAATTGCCCGTCCTGATAGGTGCATATGCATTCGGACCTTCGGCGGGAGTCCTCATCGAATTCATCAAGATCGTTCTCAAGCTCTTCATGAAGGGAACTTCCACCGCTTTTGTCGGAGAGCTTGCGAACTTTACCGTAGGTGCATCTTTTATTCTTCCGGCATCGATCATTTATTACGCTAAAAAGACCAAGAAGATGGCAACGATCTCCTGTATTGTCGGAACTGTCTGCATAACCATCTTCGGAACGGTTTTTAATGCCGTTTATCTGCTCCCCGCATTTGCCAAGCTTTACGGAATACCCCTTGAGGTCATTTATGCAATGGGAACGGAGGTCAATCCCTTTGCCGGAGAAAACATAACAAGTTTTGTCATAGCATGTGTTGCACCTCTGAACCTGATCAAGGGACTGCTTAATTCTACGCTGACGCTTCTTGTGTATAAGAAGATCAGCCCCATCATCAAGGGAGTGGAGACAGGAACCTCCGCAAATCCCAAAAACGCCTGATGATCCAATGTTAATACCCTGAATGAGACGCAGTGAGTGGCGGCCGGAAAGCCCGTCGCTCATTGCTTTTTTTGTGCTTTTATTATAAAATAAAGTGATATTGTGCGTGGATTTTGCCCTTCTGTAACCGAAGCGGATCCGGCATCATTTTCGAACGATTAGAGAGTGCAAGATGGTCGAATGTGAAGTTAAGATCGGAGCAGCCGATCTGTATGATTACAATCTTAAATACACATACGGAAAATTCATTAATATCCTTGCCGAAGTCGCAGGACTGGTGGCTGTCGTATACGGCATTAAAGCGGCGAATTACCCGCTTGCGGTGATCGGAGCCGTGGTGGTGGCATATCTTCCGGTGACACTGTGGCTGAGGAGTGCCCAGACTGCAGCACTTCTCCCTGCCTTTAAGAAGCCTCTGCATTATAGGCTTGATGATGACGGTCTTACCGTGTCCCAGGGAGAAGAGAGCCAGACCATAAAATGGGAAGACTGCCTGAAGGCGGTATCCACTTCGAGGAGCATACTTGTATTTACTTCCAAGACAGGCGCCACGATCTTTCCCAGAGCCCAGCTCGGAGACAAGACAACCCTTGTGATACAGTGCATCTCCCGGAACATGTCTCCTGACAGGGTGAATATCAAATGCTGACGGAAGAAAAGAACATGCAACCATCTGAAAAGTATGAGACAACATCCGCAGATGAGACTTTTGAACTCGGAAAGAAGTTCGGGAGCGAAGCTGTGGCAGGCAGTGTGTATGCGCTCGACGGGGATCTCGGAGCGGGAAAGACTGTTTTTGCAAAAGGCTTTGCCGAGGGATTGGGCATTACGGAGAATGTCTGCAGTCCGACGTTTACGATCCTTCAGATCTATGAAGGCGGCAGACTTGAGCTTTATCACTACGATGCATACAGGATAGAAGATCCTTCGGAAATGGAAGAGATAGGTTACACGGATTATTTCTATGGCGATGGCACATGCCTTGTTGAGTGGCCGGGCAACATATCGGAGTTCCTGCCCGATCATTACACCATGATCTGCATCGTGAGGGATCCGGAAAAGGGATTTGATAACAGAAAGATAACCGTAACAAGAATATGAAAATACTGGCAATAGATTCGTCGGGGCTTGTCGCAAGCGCTGCCATATGGGAAGGGACTGATGCCTCTGCAGTGGGGACCATTCTTGCCACGGCATCGACGGATTACAAAAAAACACATTCACAGACACTTCTGCCGATGATAGACGGGATCTGCAGGGACACCGATTCCCTTCCCGGGAGCTTTGATGCCGTTGCGGTATCTTCGGGGCCGGGATCTTTTACGGGACTTAGGATCGGCTCGGCCACTGCAAAGGCCATTGCAATGACGGCGGATGTTCCCATAGTTGAAGTGCCTACTCTTGAAGGGCTTGCATATAATTTCTGGGGAACAGCCTGCGCAGTCTGCCCGATGATGGACGCCAGGAGAAATCAGGTCTACAGCGGACTGTACGGATTTGAGGACGGAAATCTTCTGACATATAAAACGCAGGAAGCTCTGGCCCTTGAGGACATGATGGCGTTCGTTAATGATCTCGGAAAAGAAGTGATCTTCCTGGGAGACGGCGCGGATGCTTACCATGACAGCATATCCGGGCACGCTTCCGTGAAGCATTCTTTTGCACCTGCTCATTTGAACAGGCAAAACGCAGCATCGGTTGCCGTGCTTGGAGCCAGGATGTTTTTTGAAGGCAGGACGGTAAGCTCCGATGAACACAAGCCGGTCTATCTGCGCATGTCGCAGGCAGAACGCGAGGGCGCCAAGAATTTTGATCTTGTTAACTGAATGAGAGGATCAAAGATATGGGAAAGATAACCGGATTAAAGATCAGAAAAATGGAATTCAGTGACATTGCGCCTCTGGCATATATAGAGCAGCAGTGTTTTTCCAGACCGTGGTCTGCACGGGAATTCGGACACCTGATTGAGAAATCGGATGCCTATTACCTTATCGCTGAAGTAACTGACGAAAACGGAGCCAGAAAGGTCGTCGGAACCGCAGGCATGAGGATAGTGTGCGGCGAAGGAGACATTGATAATGTGGCGGTCCTTCCCGAATTCAGGGGACAGGGAGTTGCAAGTGCACTTGTTGAGAGACTCGTTGCGGATGGCAGGGAAAAAGGCGTGGAGGAGTTCACACTTGAAGTCAGGGTGACCAATGCACCTGCCATAAGAGTCTATGAAAAGGCCGGATTCGTAAGTGAAGGCATACGCCCGGGATTCTATGAAGATCCCGGGGAAGATGCAAACATTATGTGGATCCGCAAGTAAATGAAACAGTATTCGGAGTTTGTATAAATGGTTGATGTTACTCTGCTCGGCACGGGAGGCATGATGCCTCTTCCATACAGATGGCTGACGTCACTGATGGTCAGATATAACGGAAGTTCTCTTCTGATCGATTGCGGCGAAGGAACCCAGATTGCCATGAGGCAGAGAGGATGGAGCCCCAATCCCATAGATGTGATCTGTTTTACCCATTATCATGCCGATCATATCAGCGGTCTTCCCGGTCTTTTGCTGGACATGGCCAATTCCGACAGGACTTCTCCTGTTACGATAATAGGTCCCAAGGGGCTTGAGAGAGTTGTTTCGGGACTCAGGGTCATTGCTCCCGAACTTCCCTTCGAAGTGATATTGAAGGAATTTTCCGGAAGTGAGGAGACCTTTGAGATGTTCGGTTACAGGCTTAAGGCTTTTAAGGTCAGCCACAGCATTATCTGTTACGGATATACTTTTGAAGTGGACAGAGCCGGACGTTTTGACAGGGATGCGGCTGTCAGGGAAAACATACCGCTGGAGTTCTGGAGCAGGCTTCAAAACGGAGAGACGATCGATGCGGGAGACAGGGTGTATGAACCCTCAATGGTCATGGGGCCTGACAGAAAAGGCATCAAGATCACTTATTGCACCGACACAAGACCTGTTCCCGCGATCGCAGAGAATGCCGTGGGAAGCGACCTGTGCATACTGGAGGGCATGTACGGAGATGCCGAAGATGCTCCCAAGGCGCTTAAGAAGAAACATATGACAATGCAGGAGGCTGCACAGATCGCAGCCGATGCCGGCGTGGCCGGGTTATGGCTCACGCATTTTTCGCCCTCGATCGGAAGGGCTGAGAGATATCTGAATTCGGTTAAAAGCATATTCCCCGGTGCGGTGATACCCAAAGACGGGGAGACGATTGAACTGAACTTTGAGGAATGAACCAGAAACATTGATTTGGGAAGGAACCCATGAAGTCCGGACAGATTAGAGTGACAATCATCATACTGATCCTGGTCTTTGGCCTGGTAGGGTATTATTCCTATCTGGCAGGAAAGGCAAGGGAAGCAGGGAAGGACCCTGAGATGACACCCGTTGAAAGGGTGCTGTCCAGGGATCTTGCTACCGATTACCCTCCGACTCCCAAGGAAGTGATGAAGTATTACAACGATATCATGCTGTGTTATTACATGGATGAAGTTACCGATGAGGAAATAGATTCTCTCGGGATCAGGGCAAGGGAACTTTTTGATCCGGATCTTCAGGCTATCAACGAAGTCGGAACATATCTTATCAGGCTGCATGCCGATATCGAGGAATACAGGGAAGCGGGACGTAAGATAACCAATCAGTCAGTCGCTTCTGCTGCCAATGTGGATTATTACGAGAGAAACGGATTCCAGTTTGCAAGACTTTTGTGCACGTATAATGTCAGCGAAAACGGTAACAACTACACACTCAGGCTGATCTATCTTCTCAGAAAGGATCCTTCTGACAAGAGATGGAAGATTTACGGATGGGATCTGATGGAAAATGTGGACCTGACCGGTGAAGGTGCATCGGGCACCGAATCCCCGGCTGCAAATGATTGATTGAATGACATGAGTATTATTTCTTCAGAAAATAAAGATCTGCTGGTTCTGGGCATTGAGTCATCCTGCGACGAGACTTCGGCCTCGGTGATCAAAGGATGCAGAGAAGTGCTCTCTTTGGTCATCCATTCCCAGATCGACCTTCACACGGTATACGGCGGCGTTGTCCCGGAGATCGCATCAAGAGGACATGTTGAAAAGATCAATACCGTTGTGAGACGCGCTCTTTCGGAAGCCGGCAAGAAGCTTGAGGATATGGATGCGATCGCAGTTACATACGGCCCCGGACTCGTGGGAGCTCTTCTGGTAGGTGTTTCTTTTGCCAAGGCACTCGGATGGTCGGCCGGAATCCCGGTGGTTGGCGTCAATCATATAGAAGGACATATCTGTGCCAACTTCATAGATAACGATTCTTTGGAGCCTCCGTTCATGTGTCTTGTTGCATCGGGAGGACATTCCCATCTTGTCAACGTTACCGGCTATGGTGAATATGAGATCATTGCAAGGACCCGTGATGATGCTGCGGGTGAGGCATTTGATAAGGTTGCAAGAGCAATAGGCCTGGGATATCCCGGCGGCCCCAAGATTGACAGGGAAGCGCTTAAAGGTGATCCGGAAGCGATCGATTTTCCCAGAGCCAAGGTCAGGGAGAATGAATATGATTTTTCGTTCAGCGGACTTAAGTCAGCCGTGCTGAATTATCTTAATTCCTGCAAGATGAAAGGGGAAGAGATAAATAAAGCGGATGTGGCGGCGTCGTTTCAAAAAGCAGTCGTTGACACACTTGTTGGTCACAGCATGCAGGCGGCAACTGACAGAGGTGTCACAAAATTCGCTATTGCCGGAGGCGTTGCTTCCAATTCAGCACTTCGCAATACATTCGAGAAAGAATGCTCGCTTCGCGGGATAGAATTTATCAGGCCGCAGCCTGTATACTGCACGGATAACGGTGCGATGATAGGGGTTGCCGGATCGTATGAGTATCTGCTCGGCTATCGAAGCGGACTTGATCTGAATGCGGTTCCCGGTCTGTCTATAGGGGACAGAAAGGGCGTTATGAAATATGAAACGTAAGAAAAATGCCCTTGTGCTCCTTGCGGGCGGCAGGGGGAGCAGGATGCACTCCGATGTACCCAAACAGTTCATGATGCTCGGAGATAAGCCGCTCATATGGCATGCGCTGAACACTGTGCAGAGATCGGAACTGATCGATGAAGTCGTGCTTGTTTCCAGTTCTGATGACATCCCCGTCATCAGGGACATTGTTGACAGAAACGGATTCGATAAAGTGTCTCACATAACTTCCGGAGGAAAAGAAAGATTTCTTTCCGTGGTGAACGGGGTTCTGGCACTTAGTGAAAAAAACGGGAGCTGTGAGGCTTTTGACGGCGGCCCCGAGGTGATACTTATCCATGACGGCGCACGGCCGTTTCTGGATGACGGGATAATAGAAAGATGTCTTGAAGGCGTCACGGAAACCGGTGGGTGCGTTGCGGCTGTTCCGAGCAAGGATACGGTAAAGCTGGCCGGCGAAGACGGCATAGTCACAAGCGAACCGCCACGCAGCAAAGTGTGGTGCATGCAGACTCCTCAGGTTTTTGACTCGCGGATATTATTTGATGTCTGCCGGAGAGTGAAAGAGGAAATGTCATCCGATGATCCAAAGGTCAAAGAACGCTTGTCCGGGATAACGGATGATGCGAGGATGGTAAGTCTATTTACCGATACTAGGATAAAGCTCGTCATGGGGAGTTATGAAAACTTGAAAGTAACTACTCCCGAAGATATTATCATTGCAGAAAGGATTTTGGAGGAAAGAAGTGGACATATCTCTTAAGATCGCCGAAGAATTACAGATCAGAAAGTCGCAGGTTGATGCGGCAGTGGGACTGATCGACGAAGGAAATACCATTCCGTTCATTGCCAGGTACAGAAAAGAAGTGACCGGTTCATTGAATGACGAACAGCTCAGGACTCTTCATGAAAGGCTCGTGTATCTGAGAAACCTCGAAGAGAAAAAGGCGTCTGTCATTGCAGCCATCGACGAACAGGGCAAGCTCACCGACGAACTTAAAGCAAAGATCGAAGCTGCCGAGAAACTCGTTACGCTTGAAGATCTTTACAGACCATATAAACAGAAGAAAAAGACCAGGGCATCCGCTGCAAAGGCCAGAGGACTTGAACCGCTGGCTGAATTCATCCTGCTTCAGAATACATCATCCCCCGTTGAAGACGAAGCGGCTAAGTATGTCACGGGCAAGATACAGCCTGAGAACGATACCAAGGAAGCTGCAGTTAAAGCAGCCGAGAAGGAAGTTCCCGATGTTCCTGCGGCAATTGCCGGTGCATGTGACATCATAGCCGAGAGGATCTCGGATGATGCCGAGAACAGAAGCTTCATCAGAGAACTTACCGTTTCCGAGGGACTTATCGTTTCATCTGCCAAGGATCCCCAGGCAGATTCGGTGTACGCGAATTATTACGATTATTCCGAGCCGGTCAGCAAGGTTGCGGGCCACAGAATACTTGCGCTTAACAGGGGCGAGGCTGAAAAAGTTCTCACTGTTTCCGTGCAGGCACCTGTAGAGAATGCCATAGGCTATCTTGAGAAGAAGATCATCACATCCGACAATGCATACACCACACCTGTGCTTAAAAATGCCATCAGTGATGCATATGACAGACTCATTGCTCCTGCTGTCGAAAGAGACATCAGAAGTGATCTTACTTCCAGAGCTGAGGACGGAGCGATAGATGTATTCGGCAAGAACCTGAAACAGCTGCTGATGCAGCCTCCCATTGCCGGATGCACTGTTCTCGGATGGGATCCTGCGTTCAGGACGGGATGTAAGCTTGCTGTTGTGGATCCTACCGGCAAGGTACTTGACACCATTGTCATATATCCCACAGAGCCTCAGAATAAAGTGGAAGAATCCAAACGCATAGTTAAGGGGCTTATAAAGAAATACGGGATCAATCTGATCTCTGTAGGAAACGGAACGGCTTCCAGAGAATCCGAAGCGATCATTGCGGAACTGATAAGCGAGATCCCTGAAGCACATGTTCAGTACGTGATCACCAATGAGGCGGGTGCATCGGTTTATTCCGCCAGTGCTCTTGCAACCGAGGAATTCCCCAATTTTGATGTCGGACAGAGAAGTGCCACATCAATCGCAAGGAGGGTTCAGGATCCTCTCGCGGAACTTGTCAAGATCGATCCGCAGTCGATCGGCGTTGGCCAGTATCAGCATGACTGTGATCAGAAAAAACTTTCCGAGACACTGGGCGGAGTGGTTGAGGATGCGGTAAACAGTGTTGGAGTTGATCTGAACACCGCTTCTGCCGCGCTTCTTAAATATGTATCCGGAATTTCCGTAGCTCTTGCCAAGAATATCGTTACATACAGAGAAGAGAACGGCCGCTTTGAATCCAGGGCACAGCTTAAGAAAGTTCCCAAGCTCGGACCCAAGGCGTTTGAGCAGTGCGCGGGTTTCCTCAGGATAAACGGAGGAAAGGATCCGCTTGACCAGACATCCGTTCATCCCGAAAGTTATGATGCTGCCAGAAAACTTCTGGATAAAATGGGATGCGAGATAAGGGATGAGAAGGCTATAAAGGCATACGAGATGACTGCCGATAAGATTAAGCTTTCCGAAGAACTCGGTATCGGCGAGATCACCCTTACTGACATATTCCACGAACTGGAAAAACCCGGAAGAGATCCCAGAGAAGATATGCCCAAGCCCGTGCTGAGAAGTGATGTCCTTGACATCAAGGATCTTAAGCCCGGAATGATCCTTAAGGGAACGGTAAGAAACGTCATAGACTTTGGCGCGTTTGTTGATATCGGCGTCCACCAGGACGGACTTGTTCATATTTCCAGGATGACCGACAGATATATCAAACATCCTCTTGAAGTTGTTTCGGTAGGAGATGTTGTTGAAGTGCGTGTCATTGACGTTGATGTCGCCAAACAGAGAATTTCGCTGTCCATGAGAATGGATGATGATGGAAGCGGTGAAAAGAAGACACCGGGTGCAGGTGCTCCTGCGAAGAATTCCGCACCCGGCAAAAATGTTAACGACCGCAGGCGCAGGGAAGACAGTGACAGGCCGAGAAGAGACGGCAGAAGACCGGGTCCTTCTCACAAGGAAGAATTTGCTCCCGGCACTATCGGTTACATTCTCGCGCATCAGAAGAAAAAGTGATAGTATCGTTTATTCATTTATAGGAAGGCTGTCATGAAAAAATTCAAGGAACTGCTGGAAAAAAACTGGTTTGCATATACCTTTGCGGCATGCGTGGGTGTGGTACTCTTCGTACTGCTTACACACATGCAGGGCATAGGCAGCTTTTTCTCTGCTTTTAAGAGCGTCATATCTCCGGTGATATGCGGGGCTGTCATGGCCTATCTTATGAACCCTCTGTGTAATCATTTTGAGAGAAAGATATTTGACAAGATCAAGAGAGAAAAGTTAAGACATTCACTTTCTGTCATAACAACAGTGCTTCTTGTGGTGATCGCAATTGTGCTTTTGCTGGTTGCACTTGTTCCTTCGCTCATCAAGAGCATCTCACTTTTGGTTTCGAATGTTCCGCAATACATGGAAAATCTCGAAGCCAACATAGACAGGATGTCACTCAGCCTTGCCAGGTACGGAATCGATGCGGCGGGTATAGAAAAAGCAATAGAGAAGGCTTTGTCAGATCTTCTTGCGGACATTCCCGAAAACATGGGTACCATACTCAGCACATCCGTAACCGTCGGAAGCAGTCTTTTTAATCTGGTGATCGGATTCATCCTTGCGGTGTACTTCCTTTCCGATAAGGAGAGTTTCAGGATGGGGCTGAAAAGATTCCGTCATGCGATCCTTACGGACAAGGCCTATGCCGCACACTCGTCATTCTGGAAAAAGTGTCACGAGATCCTGATCAGGTATATCGGCTTTGATGTTCTGGACGGAATTATAGTAGGTGTGGTAAATGCCTTGTTCATGGTAATAGTGAAGATGCCATACATTTCGCTTATATCCGTGCTGGTCGGCGTTACGAACCTGATCCCTACATTCGGACCCTTCATTGGTGCCGGAATAGGAGCTTTCATTCTCGTGCTGGTCGATCCGATGCAGGCACTGATCTTCCTTATCTTCACATTAGTCCTTCAGCTTATAGACGGTTATATTCTTAAGCCCAAGCTCTTTGGCGGTTCGCTCGGCGTGTCAGCGGCATGGATACTGGTATCAATCGTCGTCGGAGGGAAACTGTTCGGAGTGGCCGGCATCGTTCTTGCTATACCGTTTGCCGCAATCATCTCATTTATATATGATGAACTTGCAATGCCTTTGCTGCTGAAGAGGAAAGCAAAAAACGAAAAAGAAGAAGAACTGCAATCGGAAAAAGAAAAATGATACCTGAATGAATCGAATCCCCCGGCCCGATCGGGGGATTTGTAAACATTATGGAAGGAGAACGGGAAATGACAGAGAATATTACAGTGTTTACCCAGAACAGCATACGCATAGTCTTTGATCAGAAGACGGTATATTTCGATCCGTTCAAGATGAAGGAAGAAACTCATGACGCAGATGTCATTTTTGTCACTCATGATCATTACGATCATTTTTCTCCCGATGACATAGCGATGGTTGCCTGCGCGAAAACCATTCTGGTGGTTCCCAAGAATATGGAAAAGAAGGCTCACAGCATTGACAGACTTGTCGACAGGATCGTTACGGTGAAGGTGAACGATGCTGCAGATATAGATGGACTTAATATAGAGACTGTTCCGGCATATAACATAATGAAGCCGTTTCATCCTAAGAGTGCCGGAAATGTCGGTTATATAATCACTGCAGGCGGCAAGAGAATCTACATTGCCGGTGATACAGATGCGACCAAGGAAGCTAAAGGAGTGAAGTGCGATATCGCACTGATCCCCATCGGCGGCACATATACCATGGATTCGAAGCAGGCTGCGGAACTTATTAATGCGATCAAGCCTGAAGTTGCCATTCCCACACACTTTGGAAGTGCCGTTGGCAAGATGTCGGATGCGGATGATTTTGCAAAGCTGGTAGATCCGTCTGTTAAAGTAGAAAATATTATTCAAGGATAATCTTACTTATAAAAGAAACCATATTAAGAGTGGCTAAAAATGAGGTGGAGATATGAGATTAAAAACTGAACGAAAATTGGGACCGACAGATATCACCTACGGTATTATTTGCGCTGGAAAGGATTTAAATATCGGTTTGGATATGCCGGTTACGGTTGTTTTTGGAGGGAAAAGATACTCTGCTAAAATGCACAGCAAAACAAAGGGCCGGATTGACGGCCTGAAACAGTTATATAACGACCATCACTTTTCAGAAGGGGATGTGTTAGAGCTGGAGTATGATGATGCTGAGAACACAGTGTATATTTATACGGCAGAAGATACTTCACAAAGTATTAAAGAAAATCTTAATGCCGAAGAAGTGGAGGTCAGCTGTTCATGCCTGGGTATCCCCGATCCGGAAACATGGCATGATGATCCCGGGGTCCGGTCATTCCCGCAGTCAGACTGCCTTTGGGGATGCGCTAATTCCGACTATGTGGTATTTCAGTCTGAAAAGCGTAATTTTGTTATCTTTGACAGAGCCACGCACTCTGCAAAAATCATTTCTTCAACTTCCCTGATTTATGATTCAAATGATAAATCGGGGCGCTTCTACGTTGAAGGCGGAATGGCCATGACAAACGCAGAATTTGGAAATAAGGTTTATTTTTCCGACGGCGAAACAGTATTTGAGTGGGCGATGGACTCACCTGATGTTCATACAATATCAAATTATGAGTGCCCGCAATACATTAAGGGAATGATCTGCTGGAATGATGAATTATATTATATCCTTGGTGATGACGGATCCGAATGCACATGGATCTGCAATGGCCTTGGAGAAAAAAGATTGCTGAAAGAGAATGGAGAAGACATCCTTGGTGTGTGTGAAGGCCAGATATTAATTGGGGATCCGGGGTATGATATATACAGGGTTCTTTACTTTGCAACAGGTAAAATTCTCAAAATAGAGGATTATCTTAAAACTATTCACCCGCATTCATACTTTACGGAAAGAGCAGGAGTATGTTCCGATGATGTCTATGCAGTTAATCTTGCAAAGCGTACCATTGCTCTGAAGGATAGAGAGTTTGTTGATGGGGTAAAATACAGAGAAGGTGATCTCGTGCGTATTTTTTATCAGGATTGCATGGAGCGGGATCAGTATAACAGAATAAATGAAATGGAACTCATGGATGGCTGTAATTGTAATGCTTTTCGCGACATATACGGCCATAAAGTCACTGCACATAGCAGATACGGATATGATCTCGCGTATCAGAACCCCGATGGCACGTCACGTTCATTGTTTCCGACAGCCGGATCTTGCGTTCCGGAAGGCTTTCAATTCGTAGATTCACATACCGCTTTGATCAAGACGGCCGAAGGCGAATATGCTATCTGCGATTTTATGGAAAACAAAAAGTATAGTATCAAAGCTTGATCTTCTTCCGATATTATTGCGCTTTGGGGAGAGCGTGAAGAAAATGTTGTTTTTGATCACTTTTCTTCACGCTCCCCTTTTATTATTCGGCATCATATAGCTATCAAAGTTGAAGCCCTGCCTTCTTCGCAGGTATATCTCAATGGCTTGTTTATCAGAGTTTATGCGGCTGTGAAGGGCATACTATATGTAGTTGAAAAAAACTGAAAAA
Source organism: Lachnospiraceae bacterium (assembly GCA_024682075.1). Lineage (GTDB taxonomy): Bacteria > Bacillota > Clostridia > Lachnospirales > Lachnospiraceae > AC2028. The sequence goes on along the minus strand of JAIKZQ010000040.1, from coordinate 169 downwards.
TTGTGTTGACTATGGGATGTGATTTTGCTAATATAAACGTTGCCGCTGTGCTGGCGCTTTTATTTTTTTGTGCTGAATACAGCCTGGAGAGGTATCGAAGCGGTCATAACGAGGCGGTCTTGAAAACCGTTTGTCCGAAAGGGCGCGTGGGTTCGAATCCCACCCTCTC